>NZ_CP049107.1:4004595-4327794 GCF_011044255.1 Rhizorhabdus phycosphaerae | reverse complement strand
GCAGCATCCTTCCCGAGCGGACACCGTCCGCCCCCCTGAATTCGAACATCACGAAGGGCAAAGGCTTCCCCGATCCGAAGTCGACGACTCCGGAGCCCCCTTCTGAAAATCCTATTGAAGCCGTTGCGACAGATTCGCGCCGCGGCCGTTGAGCGCACTCTATGGAGAAGCCGCAAAGCGGATCAAGACCATCTATTTCGTCATGAACCCGCAATATGGGCTTGACTCCAGATGGTGCGGGCCTCTGCCTGTGGAAAAATATTTTCTGCCTGTTTTTCAATACCTTGGAAAGGCGAGCTTAGGCATGCTGACAAGAATCACGATAATTCCGAGGGTTACGTTTTTGTGACCCGGACATGACGAAGCCCGCCGGCATGGTGCCGACGGGCTTCGTCGAAAACAGCCTTGGCCGTAACGTTAGCCGAGCGCGGAAACCCGCTTCGACAGACGCGAGAACTTCCGGGCCACGGTATTCTTGTGAAGAACGCCCTTGGTGACGCCGCGGAACATTTCGGGCTGAGCCGCAGCGAGCGCTGCGGTGGCGGCGGACTTGTCGCCGGCAGCAAGCGCGGACTCGACCTTCTTCACGAAAGTCCGGATCCGGCTGACCCGGGCACCGTTGATCTCGGCGCGACGGTCGTTGCGACGGATGCGCTTTTTTGCCTGCGGCGTATTCGCCATGCTCGTTCAAACCCTAGCTATGATGACAGAAGCGGCGCGAGCATCATGCCCTCACCGGGAAGGCCGGCCCAATACACAGAAGCCCTCCCCCGGTCAACCTTGCAGGGCCCCTATTTCTGGCATTTGGAGCAGTAGAAGGTCGACCGCCCGCCATCGACCCGCCGTTTCACCAGCGCCCCGCAATGGCACGCTTCTCCCTCGCGTCCATAGACGAGCCACTGCTTGGCGAAATAGCCCAGTTCGCCATCGGGCCGCGCATAATCGCGCAGGGTCGAGCCCCCGGCCTCGATCGCGGCGGCCAGCACGGTACGGATCGATTCGACGAGTCGGTCGAGCCTCGCACGTGACAGCCTGCCGCCCATCGTCCCAGGCGCGATACCGGTCATGTGCAGCGCCTCGCAGACATAGATATTGCCGAGCCCCGCCACGATGCGCTGGTCGAGTAGCAGAAGCTTGATCGGCGCGATCCGGCCCGCGAGCGCCTTTTCCAGATAGGCGCCGCTCAGATCGGGGCCGAGCGGTTCCGGGCCCAGTGCGAGGAACGGGCCGAAGGATGGAAGCTCTGTTGCCCTTACCAGGTCGACCGAACCGAATCGGCGCGGGTCGCATAAAGCCAGGACACGACCCTGATCGGTTTCGAGAATCAGATGGTCGTGCTTGCCGATATCCGTCGGGTCGATCCTCCACCGCCCCGACATGCCGAGGTGGAAGATCATCACGTCCTCCCGATCGGTCTCGATCAGGCCGTATTTCGCCCGCCGCCCCAGCCCGGTGACCTTGGCACCCGTCAGGCGCTGGCGCAGGTCCGCAGGGAAAGGCCGGCGCAGATCGCCGCGCCGCGTCTCCACGCGGGTCAGGCGGTGGCCTTCGAGAGGAGGGCGCAGGCCGCGCACAGTGGTCTCGACTTCGGGAAGCTCGGGCATGATCCGCCTGTACTGAACTGTGGGGCGCGGCGGAAGCACCACCGGCGGCTTCCCCGACCGACCGGAAACTTTGGGGAATCGGCGGAGACTGGGTTTGCCGTCCGGCCTGCCTGCCGCTAGAGCGTCCCTCCATGAGCGATACCGTTTCCTTCGGCTATGCCGACGTCACGCCCGAAGAGAAGACTGCCCGTGTCGGCGAGGTCTTTCGCAACGTCGCCGGTCGCTACGACCTGATGAACGACGCCATGTCGGGTGGCATGCACCGGCTGTGGAAGGACCGCTTCGTCCGCCGGGTAAAGCCCCGCGCTGGCGAGGAGATTCTCGACATGGCAGGCGGGACCGGCGACATCGCCTTCCGGCTCGCCCGTTCGGGCGCCGCGATCATGGTATCGGACATCAACCCGGCGATGCTCGAGGTCGGCCGCGAGCGCGCAGCCAAGCGCGGAATCGAAGGCCTGTCCTGGTCCGAGCAGAATGCCGAGGCACTGAGCTTCGAGTCGGGCCGCTTCGATGCCTATACGATCGCCTTTGGCATCAGGAACGTCACCTTCCGGGCGCAGGCGTTGTCCGAAGCGCATCGCGTGCTGAAGCGCGGCGGTCGCTTCTTCTGCCTCGAATTCTCCACGACGCTGTGGCCGGGGTTCAAGGAAGTCTACGACGCCTATTCGCACAGTCTCGTGCCCAAACTCGGCAAGCTGCTGGCCGGCGACGAGGAAAGCTATCGCTACCTCGTCGAATCGATTCGCCGCTTCCCGGGCATGGAGGACTTCCGCGCCGAGATCGCCGCGGCGGGCTTCGTGCAGGCTAAGGTCGAGCCGATGCTGGGCGGTCTGGTCGCCATCCATAGCGGCTGGAAGATTTGAC
Organism: Rhizorhabdus phycosphaerae; assembly: GCF_011044255.1. NCBI lineage: Bacteria > Pseudomonadati > Pseudomonadota > Alphaproteobacteria > Sphingomonadales > Rhizorhabdaceae > Rhizorhabdus > Rhizorhabdus phycosphaerae. The sequence continues at coordinate 4,325,326 of NZ_CP049107.1, read as the reverse complement.
CGCCACGATCGTCCATCTCTCCCGCTTGCTTCGGTGGGGGCGCACGCTCGCACGTCATGGCGCGCTGCGGGGGATCGAGCGCGACCCGCTTACGCCGCCGCCCATCCGCCGGCTCGTGCGCATCGCCCGCTTCGGCGCGCGGGTACCCGAACGGCCGGCCTATGCCGACGCCTTCGAGACGCTTGGCCCGGCGGCGATCAAGCTGGGACAGGCGCTGGCGACCCGGCCCGACCTTGTGGGTGAGGAGGCGGCAGCCGATCTCAGCCGCCTGCAGGACGCCTTGCCGCCTGCGCCCTTCCCGCTGATCCGTGCCGCGATCGAACAGGGGCTGGGCAAGCCGATCGAATCGCTCTTCCAGTCGATCGAAGAGGTGCCCGTCGGTGCCGCGTCGATCGCGCAGGTGCACCGGGCCGTCACCACCGACGGCCGCACCGTGGCGGTGAAGGTGCTGCGTCCGGGCATCGAGGAAGACCTCGCCCGCGCGATCGAGACCTATGAATGGGCGGCAGCCCATGCCGAGACGATTGGCGGCGAATTCGCCCGTCTTCGCCCTCGCCTGGTGATCGCGACCTTCCGGCAATGGACCGCGCGCGAGCTCGATCTCAGGCGCGAAGCGGCATCGTCGTCGGAGTTGGCCGAAAACATGCTGGCCGTGCCCGGCTTCGTCGTACCGGCGATCGACTGGTCGCGGACCAGTCGACGTGTCCTGACCATGGAGTGGGTCGACGGCATCAAGATGGCCGACCGGGCGGCGCTCGCCCAGGCCGGCCATGACGGGAAGGCACTCGCCGCGCGCCTGGTCCAGGCCTTCCTTCAGCAGGCAATCGCCGACGGTTTCTTCCACGCCGATCTGCATCAGGGCAATTTGTTCGCCCTCTCGGACGGGCGGATCGCCGCGATCGACTGCGGCATCATGGGCCGCATCGACCGGCGCGCGCGGATCTGGCTGGCGGAAATCCTCCATGGCCTGATCACCGGCAATTATCGCCGGGTCGCGGAAATCCATTTCGAAGCGGGCTATGTGCCGCCGCACCACAATATCGGCGAGTTCACCACCGCGTTGCGCGCTGTCGGCGAACCGATCCGGGGCCTGCCGGCGAAGGACATCTCGATCGGGCAGATGCTCGACGGGTTGTTCGGCATCACCCGCGACTTCGACATGCCGGTCCAGCCGCATCTCCTGCTGCTGCAGAAGACGATGGTGATGGTCGAAGGTGTGGCGACCACGCTCGATCCGGACCTCAACATGTGGGACACCGCCGAGCCCTTCGTGCGCGAATGGCTGCGCTCCGAGCTGGGCCCCGAAGTCTGGCTGGCCGACCGCCTGGTCGACGATCTGCGGACCTTCGCGGCGCTGCCCGACCTCGTCCGGCGGATCGAGGCGCGCTTTCCGGCACCGGGCGGCGCCCCGCCCCCGCCCCCGCTGCGCGAGGTACAGGTTATCCGCATAGGTGCAGGCTGGCGCTATGCACTGACGGCTTTGCTGGCCGGTGCGGCTGGCGCGGCGGCGATGCTTCTCCTAAGCTGATCCGATGATCGCTCCCCGGATATTGCTGATCGTCGGTGGCGGTATCGCGGCCTATAAGGCTTGCGAGCTCGTCCGGCTGATCCGCAAGGGCGGTGGCAGCGTCCGCTGCGTCCTCACCGACGCCGGCGCGCAGTTCGTCACCCCGATGACCCTCGCCGCGCTCTCGGAACAGGAAGTCCACACCAGCCTGTGGGACCTGAAGAACGAGACCGAGATGGGCCATATCCAGCTCAGCCGCGAGGCCGATCTGGTCGTCGTCTGCCCAGCGACCGCCGACATGATGGCCAAGATGGCAGCGGGCATAGCCGACAATCTGGCGACGACCCTGCTGCTCGCGACCGACAAGCCCGTGCTCGCCGTTCCGGCCATGAATGTGCGGATGTGGCTGCACCCGGCAACGCAGCGCAACGTGGCACAACTGCGCGCCGACGGGGTCACCGTGCTGGATCCGGATGAGGGCGCGATGGCCTGTGGCGAATATGGCCCCGGCCGATTGCCCGAACCCGATGTCGTCTGGCAGCATATCGTGGCGATGCTCGATGCGCCGCGCGAGGCGCCCCAGGCCGGCCTCAAGGGCGGGCCGCTCGCGGGACGCCATGTCATCGTCACCGCGGGACCGACGCATGAGCCGATCGATCCTGTCCGCTACATCGCGAACCGCTCGTCGGGGAAGCAGGGCTTTGCGATCGCCGCTGCCCTCGCCACGGCGGGCGGGCGCGTGACGCTGATCTCGGGTCCGGTCACGCTGGCGACGCCGCCGGGCGTGCACAGGATCGATGTCGAGAGCGCCCTCGACATGGCCGCCGCCGTCGATGCCGCGCTGCCCGCCGATGTGGCGGTGATGGTGGCGGCGGTCGCCGACTGGCGCGCCGAGAGCGCGGCCGGACAGAAGATCAAGAAGGACGGCTCGGGCGCAGCGCCGACGCTGACCCTTGCCGAGAATCCGGACATTCTCGCCGGGCTGGGCCGGAGCCCCCGAAAGCCGCGACTGCTGATCGGCTTTGCCGCCGAGACCGAGAAGGTCGTCGACCACGCCATTGCCAAGCGCGCGCGCAAGGGGGCGGACTGGATCGTCGCCAATGACGTGTCCGGAGACGTCATGGGCGGCGACAGCAACAGCATCCACATCGTTACCGAGGCCGGGGTCGAAAGCTGGGAAAGACTGCCCAAGGACCAGGTCGCCACCCGTCTCGTTGCAAGGATCGCCGATGAGTTCGCCTGAAATCGCCATTCGCCTGAAGCGGCTCGACCATGGCGAGGGCCTGCCGTTGCCCGCCTATGCGACCGAACATGCCGCCGGGCTCGACATTGTCGCGGCCGAAGACGTCACGCTCGCTCCTGGTGCGCGCCATGCCGTGGCGACCGGCTTCGCCATCGCGATACCCGAAGGCTATGAAGTCCAGGTGCGCCCGCGTTCCGGTCTGGCCCTGAAGCATGGCATCACCTGCCTCAACACGCCGGGCACGATCGACGCCGATTATCGCGGCGAAGTGAAGGTCATCCTGGCCAATCTAGGCGCCGAGCCTTTCGAGGTCCGGCGGGGCGAGCGCATCGCTCAGCTGGTCCCCGCCGCCGTGCAGCGCGCGCGCTTCGCCGAGGTGGGCGAACTCGACGACACGGCGCGCGGCACGGGTGGCTTCGGGTCGACCGGTCGCTGAGCGACGCATGGCGCTGTCTGACGATCAGCTCGAACGCTATGCCCGCCACATCATCCTCAAGGAGATTGGTGGCGTCGGACAACAGGCGCTGCTCGACGCCTCGGTCGCGGTGATCGGAGCGGGCGGTATCGGCTCGCCGGTCATCCAGTATCTCGCTGCCGCAGGCGTCGGCCGGTTGCGGCTGATCGACGATGATGTCGTCGACCTGTCCAACCTGCAGCGACAGACGCTCTTCGCGCTGGACGATATCGGCCGGCCGAAAGTCGAGGCCGCCGCCGATCGCGTCGCCGCCATCAATCCCGACGTCATGGTCGAAGCTGTCCGTGACCGGATCGACGGTTCCAATGCGCAGCAGCTCCTGGCCGGAACCGATGCGATCATCGACGGCTGCGACAATTTCGCGACACGGCTGGCGGTATCGGACGCTTCAGTCGCTCTGCGCATCCCGCTCGTCTCTGCCGCCGTTGGCCAGTTCGACGGCCAGTTGGCGACATGGCGCGGCTGGGAAGCCGACCAGCCTTGCTATCGCTGCCTCGTCGGCGAGGATCCCGCCCGGGACGAGGTCAGCTGCGCGGAGCAGGGCGTGCTCGGCGCGATCACCGGGATCATGGGCAGCCTCGGCGCGGCGGAGATCGTGCGCGTCATCACCGGCTATGGCGACGATGTGGCCGGACGGTTGTTGCTGGTCGATGCCCTGGCCTTCCGCTTCCGCACGATCAAGGTGTCGAAAGATCCGGCCTGCCGATGCGCGCTCTGATCCTGCTGCTCCCGACGGCGGATCCCGAACGTCTTCATGCGGCGCTGAGCCTTGCGTCCGCCGCCACCGCGGGCGGTCGCGAGACGTCGATCCACCTGCACGAACTGGCGGTAGGCCTGCTCGCCGGTCCGCTTGAAGCGCCCGGCGATATCCGCCGGCAGGCAATCGGCCTGCCGACGCTCGCGCAGATTTTCGAGGAAGCTTTGCAACTGGGTGTTGCCATCAGCGTCTGCCAGAGCGGTCTGGCCTTTTATGACCTGTCGCTCGACCGGCTCGACTCCCGGCTGGATGTCCGGGGACCGGTGTCGGTCATGACTGCGGATGTCGAGATTATTCTGGTCTGAGGCCGCGATCAGACGGCCGGTGCGGGGATGAAGGCGACATAGCTGTCCGGCAGGCGATGTTCGCGGGCCGGGATCGAGGGAAGCGGCAGATGGCGGCCGTAGCGGCCCAGCATCTGGGCATGCTGCTGCAGGGCTTCCGCTGCGGCGAACTCGGCTTCGATCGCCGAAGTGCCGTAGGCGCGGCAGTGCGGTATGTCGATAAAATCGGCCTGATAGAGCCCGCCTTCGCAGTGCACTCTGGCCGGATAGAGCTCCAGACCCTTGAGATAGATACCCATGCTACGCCACCCCGTTTGGATTCTCTCCGATGGCTCCGGACTATGGTTAACGGGCGCCCGTGACAGGATGGTAATTCCTCGTAAGACCTTCGTATAAGACGAAAAAGCCTCGGAAAAATCCAAGTAAATCCTTGGTTCCGTAAGGTAAGGTGCAAACGGTTGCGGCTAGCCGCAACACCTTTGGCCATATGACTTTGCCTAATGGATAGGGGCGTTAGCGGCCATCAAACCTGCCCGGACGATAACGACTCGGATCGATGGCGCCGAGCGACTCGGGCAAGGCGCGGCCGAGCAGCATCGCCGCACCGATCGCGGCCGCCGCAGGGGCGGTCTGGATGCCGAAGCCCCCCTGCCCGGCGAACCAGAAGAAGCTGCTCTCCGCATCAGCCGCGCCATAGACCGGTACCCGATCCGGGGCGAAGCTGCGCAGGCCTGCCCAGGCCCGCTCCTTGCGCGCGACCGTCCAGTCGACGACCCGTTCAAGACGATCGATCGCGCGCGCTACGTCGATTTCCTCCGGCGCCACGTCGCACGGGTCGACCGGCGTCTCGTCATGCGGCGACAGCCAGAGCCGCCCGCCGACCTCGGGCTTGAAATAGCAGAGCCCGGCCGCATCCATCACGAGCGGCATGTCGGGTCGCGTCGCCGGTTCGACCGCCAGTTGGACCATGGTCCTGCGCAGCGGCGCGATCCCGAGCGGCCGCTGCCCCGCCATGGCCGCCACCTCGTCGGCCCAGGCGCCAGCGGCGTTCACCAGCAAATCCGCGCGCACCTGCCCGGCGGTCGTGCCCAGCAGCCAGCCGCCCGGCACGCGATCGGCCGAGAGCAGTCGCGCGCGGGTCCGCATATCGGCGCCCGCGCGCCGCGCCTCCGCCAGATAATGGGCATGCAGTCGCGCCACATCGATGTCGCGGCAGCTCGGCTCGGCAAGCCCCTCGCCATAGCCAAGCCGCAAGCCGGGGATCAGCTGCTCGAGCGCGCTCCGGTCGAGCCGGTCGAGTCTGACGCGACCTTCGAACTCGGCTTCGAGCCGATCGAGATGGCCCGCATCACCCGATGCCGCCAGATGCACCGCGCCGCGCGCGCCCAGAAATCCGGCGCCGTCGAGAAAGGCGAAGGAGGCGCTCGTCAGCGGCTGCACCGCCGGGCCCCCATAGGTTTCCGACCAGAAGGCTGCCGATCGGCCCGTGCTGTGATAGCCGGCGATATCCTCGGCCTCCAGCATCACCACCCGCACCGACCCGGCCAGCGCGGCCGCGAGGCTGGCGCCTGCCATTCCGGCACCGACGATCGCGATGTCGGTCCTGATGATCGGGTCGTTCATGCCCCGCGTTTAGATTTTGGTAAGCGCGGCCGTCTACCCTTCTTAACCATGCCCATGCATTTGCCCGACCTGTTCGGCATCCTTCTGGCCGTGCTGCTGCTGATGGCTGCCTGGACGGATATCCGGACACGGACCATCTCGAACGAGCTGAACGCGGCGATCGCGATCTTCGCTGTCGCATTCTGGTGGGCCATCGGCGAACCGCTCTGGCCCGATGTGGCGCTGCGCATCGCCATCGCACTGGGCCTGTTCCTGCTGTTCGCGCTGCTGTTCATGCTCAGGATGATCGGCGGCGGCGACGTCAAGATGATCGCGGCGCTGGCCTTGTGGCTGCCGGCGCAGGCCCTGTTGCAGATGCTGACCATCATGGCGCTGTCAGGGGGCGTGATCGCGATCATCCTGCTGGTGCGCCACCGCTGGCGCCCCAACGCCGCGCGGCCGGAGCTGCCTTATGGCGTCGCCATCGCGCTGGGCGGGCTGTGGGTCATCGCAAACGGCTTGTTAACCACATCGGCCGCATAGCCCTGTCGGGGGTCCCGTTTCGGGACAGTCCTTCATGGCCCGAAGCGCGGGCGAGAACGGATCTTGAACGATGGATGCCAGGAAGTTGCTGCTTCTGATCATGGCGCTGGTGATGGCGGGCATTTCCGCCGTCGTCTTTCGCTCCATGTTCGGCGGGAAGAGCGAAGCCGAGGCCGCTCCCGCGCTGTCGGCGCCCGCCGCACAGGCCAGCGGGCCCGAAGTGGCCGTGGCGATACGCCCCCTGCCCGTCGGCGCGATCATCAGTCCGGAGAGCATCCGCTATCAGCGCTGGCCGGCCGAGCTCGTCGGCAACAACTATTACATCAAGGGGCAAAGCGACCTCGCCGCCCTCAACGGGTCGGTCGTTCGCTATGCGATCACCGCCGGTGCACCGCTGACCCAGGGCGCCCTCGTCAAGCCGGGCGACCGCGGATTCCTCGCGGCGGCACTGGGCCCGGGCATGCGCGCGATCACCATCTCGGTTTCCGCTCAATCCGGCGTCGCCGGCTTCGTCTTCCCCGGCGACCGGGTCGACCTGATGCTGACGCAGGAGGTTCCCGGTGGCGGCGACGGCCCGCCGCTTAAGGCCGCCGAGACCATCATCCGCAACCTGCGCGTGCTGGCGACCGACCAGCGCACCGACAAGACCGTGGATGAGGAAGGCAAGACGGTCGTCGCCAACACGTCGAACGTCACGATCGAGGCTACCCCGAAGATCGCCGAGAAGATCGCAGTCGCCCAAACCATCGGCCAGCTGTCGCTTGCGCTCCGCTCGATCGCCGACAATCGCGCCGAGCTCGAGGAGCGCATCGCCAGCGGCACGGTGAAACTGCCGGCCGATGTCGATCCCAAGGCGGAACGGCAGATGCTGCTCGAGCTGACCTCCCGCCCGATCGACGACAATCCGAGCTATACCGTCGGCGCCGACGTATCGCGCTTCCAGCGGTCCAGCGTGCCGCCGCGGACGTCCGCCGGGGCATCGGCTGTACCCGCATCGCCGGCTTCGAACCCCGGAGGTACCGGCGTCCGCGTGGCACGCGGCAATACGGTCACGCTCAGCAATGCGGGCGCCAAGTGATGCGCAACCGCTTCCCGAACCGCCGCCTGCGGCCCGCGATCGCACTGGTGCTAGCCTCTGCGGTGCTGTTCCCGGCTGTCGCCGAAGCGGCAACGGCGCGTGGCACCGGCGCGGTCCGCACGGCAACCATCGGCCGCCCGACCGACACCGTCACCTTGTCGATCGGTTCGGGCGAGATGATCTCGCTGTCGGCCGCGATGACCGATCTTTTCGTCGCTGACGACAAGATCGCCGACGTGCAGGTGCGGTCGTCGACCCAGCTCTACCTGTTCGGCAAGGGCGCTGGCGAGACGGCAGTCTATGCCACCGACCGGGCCGGCAAGGTCATCTGGTCTTCGATCGTCCGGGTCGGCGCAAACATCACCAGCGTGGACGCGATGCTCAAGCTCGCCATGCCGGAAGCCGCGATCACCGCGACGACCATGAACGGGATCGTTCTACTGACCGGCACCGTCGAGAGCCCAAGCGCGATCGAGGAAGCCCAGAAGCTGGTCGAGCAGTTCGTCGGCAAGGACATACAGGTGGTCAACCGATTGAAATCGGCGGTCCCGCTTCAGGTCAACCTGCAGGTCAAGATCGCCGAGGTCAGCCGCGAGTTCGCCAAGTCGATCGGCGTCAATCTGCTCAATCGCGACACAACCGGCGGCTTCCTGTTCGGCATCGCCCAGGGCCGGAGCTTCGGGAGCATCGCCAACACTGACATCAGCGGCCTGCCGCGGATCGACGCATCCTCGGTCTATGGCTTTCCGGCGGGCACGTTGTCGCTGCCGTTCAATCCCGCGACGGGGCAGTTCGTGGTCTCGCCCGGGACGACCTATAATCTGAGCTCGCTCGGCAAGGGGGCGGGATCGGGAACCTCGCTTGGACTGGCCGGCAAGTTCCTGGGCCTGGATATCGCGGCCGCGCTCGATCTGGCCGAGGCCGATGGCCTCGTCTCCACCCTCGCCCAGCCCAATCTCACCGCGATTTCGGGCGAGACGGCCAGCTTCCTTGCCGGCGGAGAAATCCCGATCCCGCTGTCGCAGGGCCTCGGCGCCGTTTCGGTCGAGTTCAAGCAATATGGCGTCAGCCTGTCCTTCACACCGACGGTGCTCGCCGACGGCCGCATTTCGCTGCGCGTTCGACCCGAAGTGTCGCAACTGACCGATGCCGGCTCCGTGCGTCTGGCAGGTTTCACCATACCCGGCATCACCACGCGCCGCGCGGAAACGACTGTCGAGTTGGGGTCAGGCCAGGCCTTCATGATCGGCGGCCTGATGTCGAACGGACAGAATAGCAGCGTCGACAAGGCGCCTGTGCTGGGCGACCTTCCGATCCTCGGCGCGCTGTTCCGGTCGAGCGCGTTCAAGCGCAACGAGACCGAGTTGATGATCGTGGTCACCCCCTATCTTGTGAAGCCGGTATCGCCGCAGCAGATCGCCCTTCCCACGACGGGCATGAAGACTGCGACCGACGCCGAACGCTTCATCGGTGGACAGACTTTCATGGGCCGTTCGGGTGAACGCGACCCTGCCCCCAAGCAGGCGCCGCCGAGGACCGTCCCCGCGACCGGGGCATCGACGGCAGCACCGCAGCCCGCGGTCCCCGATGCCGGCTTCTCGACCCAATGATCGCGATGCGGGAGAGCAAGATGCGCGCGCCAGTCCTTCTGATCGTCGCAAGCCTCGCGGCAATGGCTCCGGCGGCCCTGTCCGCCCGATCCAATCGCGGGGTCGAATCCGTCCATCAACCGGTCGTCCAGCGCAGCGATTATACGTTCGACGTCCCGGCGGGGGAGCTCGGCTCCGACGACCGGGCCCGGGTCCTGCAATGGTTCGATGCCCTCGGCCTGGACTATGGCGACCGGGTGAGCGTCGATACCGGCACCGCGCCCGGGACGCCCGCCGACGCGATCGCGCCTTTGGTCGCGCGCTACGGCCTGTTCCTGAGCGATGGTGCGCCGGTGACGCCGGGCGCACTGGCGCCGGGCAATATGCGCATCGTGGTCAGCCGGTCGGTCGCTGCCGTTCCGGCCTGCCCCGACTATAGCGCCTATTCCCAGCCCAATTTCACCGGCGCGGCCTCGAGCAATTTCGGCTGCGGGATCAACTCGACCATCGCCGCGATGGTCGCCAATCCCGAGGACCTCGTACGGGGCCGGCGTGGACGTGGCAGCACCGCCGACACCGCCGCCAAGGCGATCAAGGTGTGGCGTGACGCCGTGCCGACCTCGCAGAACGGCCTCAAGATCGAATCGACCAAGGGGGGCGGACAGTGAACGCGCCTTTCAACGCCAAGCAGCAGCAGACCCGCAATCCCTTCGCTGCCTTCGTCACCGACGACCTCAGCGCCGAACTGCTGAAGCCGCTCGTGTTCGAGCTGGGCTGGCCGCCGGAGTCGGTCAACAAGGGCGGGCTCCGCGCTGCGATCCAGTCGCTGTCGGTTTCGGCGAGCCCGACCATCCTGCTCGTGGACCTCAGCGAATCGATCGATCCGCTCAACGACGTGAACGCGCTCGCCGAAGTTTGCGAACCGGGGACCATCGTGATCTCCGCCGGCACCGTCAACGACGTGCGCCTCTACCGGGAGCTGCTCAACAGCGGCATCCAGGATTATCTGCTCAAGCCCTTCACCGCCGATCAGATCCGCGACGCTCTGGCCCAGGCGCAGATGATCCTCATGGGGCCGCGCCACGGCATGGCGGACGATGCCAAGATCCATACGATGACGGCGGTCATCGGCGCGCGTGGCGGCGTCGGCGCCTCCACCGTCGCGGCGTCGCTTGCTTGGCTGATGGGCGAAACCGCCGATATCAGCACGGCGCTGCTCGACCTCGACGTCCATTTCGGGACCGGCGCCCTCTCGCTGGACCTCGAGCCCGGACGCGGGCTGACCGACGCGATCGACAATCCCGCCCGCATCGACGGGCTGTTCCTCGAACGCGCGCTGGTCAAGGCCAACGACCGATTGTCGGTGCTGTCCGCCGAGGCGCCGATCAACAATCCGATCATCACCGACGGCGGCGCCTATTTCCAGCTCCAGGAAGAGATGAAGGGCGCTTTCGAGTGCACCATCGTCGACATTCCGCGCACTATGATGGTGCAGCATCCTCACCTGTTCCACGAGGTCCAGTCGGTCGTGCTCGTCGTCGACCTGACGCTGGCCGCTACGCGCGACACGATCCGCATCCTCGCCTGGCTCAAGAACAATGCGCCGCAGGCCGGCGTCCTCGTCGTCGCCAACAAGGTGCACCCCAGCCTGACCGAGATCGGCCGCAAGGATTTCGAGAACTCGATCGAGCGCGAGATCGACTTTCTGCTGCCCTATGACCACAAGCAGGCAGTGAACGCCGCAAAGCTGGGGAAACCCATAGCCGAGGCGGGCAAGACATCGAAGCTGGGTCAGGTCTATCAGCAGATGGCCGACAAGCTGATCGCGCTGTCGAGCGACGACCCCGATGCCGAGGGCCGCTCGTCCAAGAGCTCGCTGCTCGACGAGCTGGTGGCGATCTTCCAGCCCAAGTCGAAGATCGCCAAGAAATGACGCGCCGGGGATGACCGTCACATGCTGACGATCCTCTTCCTGATGATCATGGCCGTGGTCATGACCATCTTCTTCTACGTGCTTGCCCGGCCGCCCGCGCAGCGCGCCCTGGCACGACGCCTTTCGACGGTCCGTGGCCGCTACAATGTGTCGGGCGAACCGCCCGTCAACGAACAGGTCCGCAAGCTTCTCGCCAGCCGCGCCACCGTGCAGCAGCGGCCCAAGACGCTGGTCAACCGCGTCCTGCCGGACCCCGCGGAGATCATCCGCAAGATGGAGGCAGCCGGCCGGAAATGGACGCTGCGCCAATATTTCATCGGCTCGGGCGCGGCCTTCGTCCTGCCGCTGTTCGGACTGACCATCGCCGGCCTTCCCATCTGGATGGCGGCGGTCGTCGGAATCGCGGCCGGCCTCGGCCTGCCGCCGATGTTTCTCGACATGCTGGCGAAGCGCCGGCTGGCGCAGTTCACCCAGCGCTTTCCCGATGCGATCGACCTTCTCGTGCGCGGCCTGCGCGCCGGCCTCCCGGTCGCGGAGACAATGGCCGCCGTGGCGTCCGAGATCGAGGGCCCCGTCGGCAGCGAGTTCCAGGCGGTGGCCGACCGGATGAAGATCGGACGGACGCTCGAAGCAGCGTTGCAGGAAACCGCAGATCGCCTCGGCACGCCCGAATTCCAGTTCTTCGTCATCACCCTCGCCATCCAGCGCGAAACCGGCGGCAATCTCGCGGAAACGCTGTCGAACCTGTCCGAGGTGCTGCGCAAGCGGATGCAGATGAAACTCAAGATCGCCGCGATGTCGTCGGAGTCGAAAGCATCCGCCTATATCATCGGCATGCTGCCCTTCATCGTCTTCGGCCTGATCAGCTTCATCAGCCCGACCTATATGGGCAGCTTCTTCACCGATCAGCGGCTCGTGATCGCGGGCATTGCCGGGCTCATCTGGATGAGCATCGGCGCCTTCATCATGCGCCAGATGATCAATTTCGAGATCTGAGGGCAGGATGGAACATAGCGTCAGCCCCCAGTTCTTCAGCACGCTGCTCTCGATCGGCATCGCGCTGGCGACAGCCGTCGTGATGCTGATCGTCGGCCATCATCTGGTGCGGTCCTTCGCGCGTGACCCGATGGCGCGGCGCGTCCGCGCGCTCAACGACCGGCGCGAACAGCTCAAGGCGGGCGTCGCCGCCTCCAAGACGCGGCGCCGCGCGAAGATGGAGAAGAAGAGCAGCATCTCGGTCGATCGCATGCGCGCGATCCTCGGGAGCATGAAGATGCTCCAGGATTCGCAGCTCAAGGCCGCCTCGCTCAACCTGGCCCGCGCCGGCATCCGATCCAAGGATTCGGCGATCACCGTCATCTTCTTCCGCCTGGTCGCACCGATCCTGATCGGCGGCACTGCGGCGATTGGCGTATATGTGCTCAACTGGTTCCCCGAGGCCAGCGCGCTCAAGCGCTACCTGATCGTCGCCGGTGCGCTCATCGCCAGTTATAAGGCGCCCGACGTCTATGTGAAGAACCTGATCTCGAAGCGACAGACCGCGATCCGCAAGGCTTTGCCCGACGCGCTCGACCTGCTCGTCATCTGTGCCGAAGCCGGGCTTTCGGTCGACCTCGCCTTCAACCGCGTCGCCCGCGAGCTGTCCAAGGCCTATCCGGAGCTCGGCGACGAGTTCGCGCTGACGGCGATCGAGCTCGGCTTTCTCACCGACCGCCGCCAGGCCTTCGAAAATCTCGCCAACCGCGTGAACCTCGATTCGATCCGGGGCGTGGTCACCACGATGATCCAGACAGAAAAATACGGCACGCCGCTCGCCGCCGCGCTGCGCATCCTGTCCGCCGAGTTCCGCCATGACCGGATGATGCGCGCCGAGGAGAAGGCCGCACGCCTGCCCGCGATCATGACCGTGCCGCTGATCGTGTTCATCTTGCCTGTGCTGTTCGTGGTCATCCTGGGGCCCGCCGCCTGCTCGATCAGCGACAATGTAATGAAATAGGCGGCGTCCGGTCGGGACGTGCGCGGAACGGATGGCTGCACCGGCGGTTCTACCCTCATCGAAAGGAGGGCAGTCGATGCCGGCGTTCACCACCAATCAATGGATCATCCTGGCTCTTGTCCTCATCCTGGGCTGGCTGCTCGGCCTGATGACGATGGCAGGCGGCCGCAAGTGGAAGAAGGCGTTCGAGAGCGAGCGCGCGGCACGCGTCGTCGCAGATGGCGAAATCGTCCGATTGACTGCCGAGAATGAGCGGCTGGCCGCCGAGCGGGACCAGCGGATGGCAGTCGAGAAGGAACGCGATTCCCTTCTTGCCCGCAGCGCTGCCGCCAATGAGCGGATCGCCGAACTCGAAAAGCACAGCCCCGCGATCGGCAGCCGTACCGCCGGCACCATCGCAGCTGCTGCGTCTGGGCAGCGTGACGATCTCGCCCGCATCTACGGCATCGGGCGTGGCGGCGAGACGCGCCTGAACGAGCTGGGCCTGCACCGCTATGCCGACGTTATCGAAATGTCGCCAAACGACGAAGCGTCGCTCGAGGGTTGGCTCGGCCTCAGCCCGGGCACGATCGCCGACGAGCGCTGGCGTGAGCAGGCAGACATGCTGCGCCGGGGCGAATTCGACGAACATGCGCGCCGCTTCGCCTGAAGGGCGACACAGGGTTTAGTGACGCAGGCGCGGGCGTGCGTCGTAGGTTCCCCATCGCCACGCCCATTCGAGCGGGCCATAAGCGAAAGCCGCAAACCACAGCCGCGCGAACTGAGCCTGGGCCAGCAGGATGATGACCGCGACGCCCCACAGCTGCGGCCAGGACAGGCTGTTCCAATAGCCCAAGCCGAAGCCGGAGAAGATCGCGGCTCCGATCGCGCTTTGCGACAGATAGAGGGTGAGCGGCATCCGTCCCATCAAGCCGAGGACATGTGCCGTCCCCGACTGCAAGCCGCCACGCCACAGCCACCGCAACAAGGTGAGATGCCCCATGGTCAGCAACAGCCGCGCGGGCTGATCGACGAAGGCGGTAAGCGTCGTTGGCGCACCGCCATCCGGCAGGACCAGCGCCAGTTGCAGCAGCCGTAGCGACAGCCCTCCGCCATAGCCGATGGCAAGCAGGCGCCACGTCACGCTTCCGTTGCGGGCGTCGGGGCGGAACCAGCCGGACCGGTAAAGCGCCATGCCCAGCAGCATGAACAGGAGCGCATCGCCCAGCCAGACATAGAGAAAGCCGCTATTCGCCCAGACCCAGCTGACCCGGCTCATATAGGCCAGCGTGTCGCCATAGCTGCCGAGCCGGGCCGCGGTTTCCCGCGCCAGCATGGGTGCCGAATAGACCATGTCCGCAGCACGGATGCCCGGCGCCTCCAGTGCCCCCCAGATCGACAGGAGCAGCATCGTCACCAGGACGAGGCCGAAAAGCGCGCTGGACTTGAGGCGATGGCACAGGACCGCCAGCACGCCCGCCAGCGCATAGGTGACCAATATGTCCCCCGGCCAGAGCAGCAGAGTCGCATTGACGATGCCGAACAGCAGAAGCAGCACGAGCCGGCGGAGCATCAAACGAAGCCGATCGGTGCCCGGGTCATCCCCGAGAAACAGCAGCAGGCCGACCCCGAACAGCAGCGAGAAAAGGCCGCGCATCGTTCCCGTCAGGAACAGGTGCATCACCGTCCATATCTGCCAGTCCGGGTCGGCGACCGAAGGTGGCGCGAGCGGGCGATCCATCGCGATCGGGCCGCCCATGTCGATGATATTGACGAACAGGATGCCGCACAGCGCCAGACCGCGTATCGCATCGAGCAGCGCTAGCCGGCTCGATGCGGCAATGGGTTGGGCGGCAGCCATATTATGGTGGTAGCGCCTCGCAACCGAGGCGTCACCTCGGCCTGCGGTCATCGCAAACAAGAGGGGAGGACCGGAACACCGGCCCTCCCCTTCGCATCATTTGCGCGCCTTGAGCGCCGCCTGAGCCGCCGCGAGACGTGCGATCGGCACACGGTAGGGCGAGGCCGAGACATAATCGAGGCCAGTCTGCTCGCAGAAGGCGATCGACGCCGGGTCGCCGCCATGCTCGCCGCAGATACCAAGCTTGATGTCGGGGCGGGTCTTGCGACCACGTTCGGCCGCCAGCTCGATCAGCTCGCCGACGCCTTCGATGTCGAGGCTGACGAAGGGATCCTTCGGATAGATGCCCTTGTCGACATAGGCGGTCAGGAAGCGGCTCGCATCGTCGCGGCTGACGCCGAGCGTCGTCTGCGTGAGATCGTTGGTACCGAAGGAGAAGAACTCCCCGACCTCGGCAATCTCCCCGGCTTTCAGCGCCGCGCGCGGAAGCTCGATCATCGTGCCGACCAGATAGTCGATCGTGCGACCCTTCTCGGCGAACACCGCCTGCGCCGCCTTGTCGATCACGATCTTCATCAGTTCGAGTTCGCGACGGGTCGCAACCAGCGGAACCATCACTTCGGGGATTGGCGCCGCGCCCGACTTCTCGGCGACGTCGCAGGCCGCCTCGAAAATGGCGCGCGCCTGCATTTCGTAGATTTCGGGATAGGTCACGCCGAGGCGGCAGCCGCGATGGCCGAGCATCGGGTTGAACTCGTGCAGCTCGGCGGCACGACGCTTGAGCGCTTCGACCCCGATCCCGGTGGCGGTGGCGACCTCGACGAAATCCTCTTCCTCGTGCGGAAGGAATTCGTGGAGCGGCGGATCGAGCAGGCGGATCGTGACCGGCAGGCCGGCCATGATCTCGAATATCTCGGTGAAGTCCTTGCGCTGCTCGGGCAGAAGCTTGTCGAGCGCGACGCGGCGGCCCTTTTCGTCCTCGGCCAGGATCATCTGGCGCACCGCGGTGATGCGGCTGGCGTCGAAGAACATATGCTCGGTCCGGCACAGGCCGATGCCCTCGGCACCGAAGATGCGCGCGGTCTTGCAGTCGAGCGGCGTTTCCGCGTTGGTGCGGACCTTGAGGCGGCGGACCTCGTCGGCCCAGCCCATCAACGTACCGAAATCGCCCGCCAGCTCGGGCTGCACCGTCGGCACCGCGCCGAGCATCACTTCTCCGGTCGCGCCGTCGATCGTGATGATGTCGCCCTCACGGACCTCGCGGCCCGAAACGCGGAACAGCTTCGCCTTGGCGTCGATCGCGAGCGTGCCGACGCCAGAGACGCACGGGCGCCCCATGCCGCGGGCGACGACCGCCGCGTGGCTGGTCATGCCGCCGCGCGCCGTGAGGATGCCCTTGGCGGCGTGCATGCCGTGAATGTCCTCGGGGCTCGTCTCGACGCGAACGAGGATGACGGCATCGCCCAGCTCGGCGCGCTTCTCGGCGGTTTCGGCGTCGAAGACAACGAGACCCGAGGCCGCGCCCGGCGAGGCGGGAAGCCCCTTGGCGATAACATCGCGCGGCGCCTTGGGATCGAGCGTCGGGTGGAGCAGCTGGTCGAGCGCCGACGGGTCGACGCGGGCCACGGCTTCCTCGCGGGTGATCAGGCCCTCATTGGCCATGTCCACCGCGATCTTCAGCGCGGCCTTGGCGGTGCGCTTGCCCGAACGGGTCTGCAGCATCCACAGCTTGCCCTGCTGCACGGTGAACTCGATGTCCTGCATGTCCCGATAATGGGTCTCGAGCAGGTCGAACACATTGGCGAGCTCGCCATAGACCTGCGGCAGCGCCTCTTCCATCGAGGCGGGCTTGGCACCGGCGGTCTCGCGCGCGACCTTGGTCAGATATTGCGGGGTGCGGATGCCGGCGACGACGTCCTCGCCCTGCGCGTTGATCAGGAACTCGCCATAATAGGCCCGGTCGCCCTTGGATGGGTCGCGGGTGAAGGCGACGCCGGTAGCCGACGTGTCGCCCATATTGCCGAACACCATCGCCTGGACGTTGACCGCGGTGCCCCAGTCGCCGGGGATGTCGTTGAGGCGGCGATAGACCTTCGCGCGCTCCGACTGCCACGACTTGAAGACCGCGCCGACCGCGCCCCAGAGCTGCTCATGCACGTCCTGCGGGAACGGCTTGCCCCACTGCTCGACGACGATGTCCTTGTACTTGGCGACCAGCGCCTGCCAGTCGTCGGCGGTCAGTTCGGTGTCGAGCGAATAGCCCTTGTCTTCCTTGGCGATCTCGAGCGCTTCTTCGAACGCGCCATGGTCGAGCTCGAGGACCACGTCCGAATACATCTGGATGAAGCGGCGATAGCTGTCCCAGGCGAAGCGGGCGTCCTGCGACACGGTGGCGAGGCCGACGACGGTTTCGTCGTTGAGGCCCAGGTTGAGGACGGTGTCCATCATGCCGGGCATAGAAACGCGTGCGCCGGAGCGGATCGACACCAGCAGCGGGTCGGCGGCAACACCGAACTTCTTGTTCGTGATCGCCTCGATATGGGCGATGCCATTGGCGACCTCGGCCTTCAGGCTATCGGGAAAGCGCTCGCCCTCGTCGTAGAAGCGACGGCACATTTCGGTGGAGATGGTGAAGCCCGGGGGAACCGGAAGGCCGATCGAGGCCATTTCGGCAAGGTTCGCGCCCTTCCCGCCCAGCAGATTCTTGTCGCCCTTCCCCCCATCGGAAACGCCACCACCGAAACGATACACGTACTGCGTGGTCATATAGTCGTCACTTTCCCTATCACGACCCACCTCCTGTTCGGGAGGCGCGGCAATCGACTCAGGCTTCGATTTTCGAAAAGTCCGCGACGTTGTGCACCGCAGCACGGATTTTTTCAAGCAAGGCCAGACGAGTGTTTCTTTTGGCCTCGATAGGATCGTTGACGATCACGGCCTCGAAAAAGGCGTCGATCGGCCCGCGCAGCGACGCCAGCGCCGACATCGCCGCGCCGAAATCCTCGGCCTCGACGGCAGCGGCAGCGCGCGGCTCGGCGGCTTCGAGCGCGTCGATCAGCGCCTTTTCGGCGGGCTCCGGTTCATAATCAGGCTTAGCGGTCGCACCGGCCGGCACCCCGCCCTCCTTCTTGAGAATGTTCGCGGCGCGCTTGTAACCGGCGAGCAGATTGACCCCGTCCTCGGTCGCGACGAACGCCTGCAATGCCTCGACCCGCGCGAGCAGGCGAACGAGATCGTCTTCCCCGCCCAGCGCGAACACGGCATCGATTAGATCGTGACGGACGCCCGCCTCGCGCTGCTGGACCTTCAAGCGGTCGGCGAAGAAGTCGAGCAGCTCGGCTGTATCAAGCGTTGCCCCGCCGAGACCGAGCTTGGCCTGCTCGATCATTGCGCCAAGCGATGCGCGAGTCCCATTGACGAGGATCGTCTGGATGATCTGCAGCGCGGCGCGACGAAGCGCGAACGGATCCTTCGATCCGGTCGGCTTTATGCCGCGCGCGAAAAAGGCGACCAGCGTATCGATACGATCCGCCAGCGCGACGCAGGCAGGGATGCAGCCTTCGACCGCCGCGACATATTGCTGGCGCAGCGCGCTAATCGCTCCCGGCTTCTCGCCACCACGCTCGGCATAATAGGCACCCATGATGCCCTGGAGCTCGGGGAACTCGCCGACCATCCCCGTCGCGAGATCAGCCTTGGCCAGCAGGCCAGCCCGACGCGCGGTTTCCGGTTCGCGGTCGGGGAAATAGACCGCAGCGATCCAGCCGGCGAGCGACGAAATGCGGTCCGCCTTTTCCCGCAGCGTGCCCATGCCCTCGTAGAACAGCATGGACTCGAGCTTGGGCAGATAGGCTTCAAGCGGAGCCTTCAGATCCTGCTCCCAGAAGAACTTCGCGTCCGACAGGCGCGCGGCCAGCACCTTGCCATTGCCGGCAACGATGCCCTCGCCACCGTCCTTGGCGCTGATGTTCGCCGTGCAGATGAAGGCCGGCGCCAGCCGCCCCTCGCCATCGTTCAGCACGAAGTATTTCTGGTTGGTGCGGAGCGTCAGCTGGATCACCTCGCGCGGCACTGCCAGGAAGGCCGGGTCGAAATGACCGAGCAGCGGCACCGGCCATTCGGTCAGGCCGGCATTTTCGGCGACGAGGCCCTCGTCCTCCACCACGACCAGCCCGGCCGCAGCGGCGAGTTCGGCGGCGCGGGTGCGGATGATGTCGCGGCGCTCGGCCGGGTCGACGATGACATGGCAGGCGCGGAGCTTCTCGACATAATCGGCGGCGCTGCCGATCGTGATCTGTCCTGGATGGTGGAAGCGGTGGCCGACGGTCGCGGCGCCGCTGACGATGCCGTCGACCTCGATCGGGACGATCGCCTCGCCCAGCAGGGCGACGATCCCCTGGAGCGGGCGGACCCAGCGCAGCGACGAGGTCGAAGAAGACGCCGTGCCCCAGCGCATCGACTTGGGCCAGGGAAAGGCGCGGATGATCGCGGGAACCGCCTGGGACAGCAGCTCGATCGTCGAGCGGCCCGGCTTCTCGATGACCGCGAACAGGACGCCGTCACGCTCGACCAGCTGCTCGCGGGTGATGCCGGTCTTGCGCAGGAAGCCCTCCAGCGCCTGCGGCGGCGCGGACGCCTTGGGGCCCTTGATCTCTTCGGACGACGCCGCCGTCTCGACCGGCAACCCGTGCGCGATCAGCGCGAGCCGGCGCGGCGTCACATAGCTGGTGATCTTCTCGGCAACGACGCCGGCCTTCGCCAGTTCGTCGCCCAGCATGCGGGCGAGGTCCGCCGAAGCCTTCTCCTGCATCCGCGCAGGAATTTCCTCGGAGAGAAGTTCGAGCAGGAAATCGGCCATCACACTTCCTCCCCGGCCACGGGGAGGGGGACCGCGAAGCGGTGGAGGGGGGCCGTCAGGCCACGCGCCGCCCGCTCGGGCGCCTTGACCCCATCCGCAGCCGATAGTCTCAGCATCTGATATCCATTCTCTTCAAGAACCATGGAGCCATGGGCCAGCGTCACAGCCCCTCCACCGGCTGCGCCGGTCCCCCTCCCCGTTCCGGGGAGGATCGTGCTCGCATCATTGCCGGGATATCGGCCACCGCAATTCCTCCCCGGCCACGGGGAGGGGGACCGCGAAGCGGTGGAGGGGAGGATCATTCCGACCACCCGTTATGCGTCATCCAGGCGGCGCAGGCGCCCTTCGCCAGATCGCGGACGCGGCCGATATAGGCCTGGCGTTCGGCGACCGAGATCACCCCGCGCGCCTGCAGCGTGTTGAAGATATGGCTAGCCTTGATCGCCTGGTCATAGGCCGGCAGCGGCAGCGGCTTTTCGCGGTCGAGCAGCGCGCGGCACTCGTCGGCGGCCTGGGTGAACTGGCGGAACAGGGTTTCGGTGTTGGCTGCCTCGAAATTATAGGCGCTGAACTGGCGCTCATTTTCGAGAAAGACGTCGCCATAGGTGACACCGTCATCGTTGAAGGCGAGATCGTACACGCGGTCGACGCCCTGGATGTACATCGCCAGACGTTCGAGCCCATAGGTCAGCTCGCCCGCGACCGGCTTGCAGTCGAAGCCACCGACCTGCTGGAAATAGGTGAACTGGGTCACCTCCATGCCGTCGCACCAGACTTCCCAGCCGAGGCCCCAGGCGCCCAGCGTCGGGCTTTCCCAATCGTCCTCGACGAAGCGGATGTCGTGCGCGAGCGGGTCGATGCCGATCCGCTCCAGGCTGCCGAGATAGAGCTCCTGCAGATTGGGCGGGCTCGGCTTCAGGATCACCTGATATTGATAATAATGGCCGAGCCGGTTCGGGTTCTCGCCATAGCGACCGTCGGTCGGTCGGCGCGAGGGCTGGACATAGGCCGCCTTCCAGTGCTGCGGACCCAGCGCGCGGAGCGTGGTGGCGGGGTGAAAGGTGCCCGCGCCCATTTCCATGTCATAGGGTTGCAGGATCACGCAGCCCTGCTCGCTCCAATAGTCGTGGAGCGTCAGGATCAGGCGCTGGAACGAGAGCGGCTTGGTCGCCAAGACGAGGGTCCTTCGGGCGGGATTGAACTCGCCCGGCCCTTTGCGTCAGGGGGCCTTGCGGGTCAAGGACAACGGCCTTTGCGGCAAGTGCCCTCGCAATTCGCCGCACCTGTTTCTACATGATCGATATGAAGCTGTTCCGACGCGCCGTATCGGCCCTCCTCGCCCTGCTGATCGCGTCGCCGGCGGCGGCCGCGCCCGCACTGTGGAAGTTCGGCGATGCCGACACGACCGTCTATCTGTTCGGGACGATCCACGCCCTCCCCCCGGGCTATGCTTGGGAAGACGAGCGGATCAGGAAGGCGATGGATGCGTCGGATACGCTGGTGATCGAGACGCTGGTCGACAAGGACCCGCGCGCAATGGCCGCGCTGTTTCCGCCGCCGGACTCCAGCCTTCCGCCTATCGTCGAGCGCGTGACGCCCGAGGCGCGCCCGGCGTTCGAGACGCTGCTGGCCAAGGCGAAGGTGGATCCCGCCATGCTGAGCCGGATGCCGACCTGGCAGGCCTGTTTCGTCCTGATGGGGGCGATGATGCGCGATCTGGGCGTGCAGCGAGAGGCCGGGGTGGAAGACGGTTTGACGAGCGCCTTTGCGGCGCCCGTCGCTTCCGCCGCACCGGTAGAGGGAGGACAATCCTCGACCCTGCCCGCCTCGGCTGCGACGAAGAAGATAGAAGGGTTGGAGACGGTCGCCGACCAGCTGGCGATGTTCTCGACCCTGTCGGAAGCCGACCAGCGCGAAATGCTGACCAGCTTTGCCACGGGCAAGTCCAGCGCCAGATCCGATTATGATCGCCTTTTGAAAGCGTGGAGCACCGGTGACGAGGCCGGCATCGCGCGGATGTTCGACGAGGACGAGGACCTGACCCCGCATCTGCGCGAAATCCTCCTGCGCAAGCGCAATGCAAACTGGGCCGCCTGGCTCAAGCAGCGGCTCGAAAAGCCCGGAACGGTCTTCGTCGCGGTCGGCGCCGGGCATCTGGCCGGACCGTTGTCGGTGCAGAAGATGCTGGCAGCCGAAGGCATCGCGGTGGAGAAGGTCGACGCGGCCAAGCCGGGGAACCGCTGAGGCGGCGGCTATCTGACGGTCGCGACGTTAACGCCAGCCGCCGCCTTTAACGCGAAATGCGAGTCGCGATGGGCGGATCGAGTTGCATCCATGTTCACCTATTTACGAGATTGAGCCGGGGCGCGACGGCGGGCATCGTCAGCCCTCCGAACAGAGCGAAAGCTCCTTGGCCCCGATGACATGGGCGATTGAGCGACTCGCACCTGCCTTCTCACACCCAAAATCTGTCCGAACTAAACGCACGGAAAGACACGGATTTTTTACCTAGGTAAAATTGGCATCTGGATTTTAAGAGCGCGTTAACCTTTTACCTTCATTAACGGCATGGTTAACACAGGTTGACGGGCAGCGCGGAGCGGCTGGGCTCCTCCCCCGGGATGAACAGGAACGGGTCCTATGCGGGTTTTGCTGATCGAGGATGATCCCACCACCGCCAAGAGCATCGAGCTGATGCTCGGCGCCGAAGGCTTCAACGTCTACACCACCGATCTTGGCGAAGAAGGCCTCGATCTCGGCAAGTTGTACGACTACGACATCATCGCGCTCGATCTCAACCTGCCCGACATGCACGGCTATGACGTGCTGAAGAAGCTGCGCAGCGCCAAGGTCCAGACCCCTGTCATGATCCTCTCCGGCATCGGCGAGATGGACTCCAAGGTCCGCGCGCTCGGCTTCGGCGCCGACGACTATGTCACCAAGCCTTTCCACCGCGAGGAACTGGTCGCCCGCATCCATGCGATCGTCCGCCGCTCGAAGGGCCACAGCCAGTCGGTCATCCGCACCGGCAAGCTTGCGGTCAATCTCGACGCCAAGACGGTCGAGGTCGATGGTGCCCGCGTCCACCTGACCGGCAAGGAATATGCGATGCTGGAGCTGCTGTCGCTCCGTAAGGGCACGACCCTGACCAAGGAGATGTTCCTCAACCATCTCTATGGCGGCATGGACGAGCCCGAACTCAAGATCATCGATGTCTTCATCTGCAAGCTGCGCAAGAAACTCGCGCTGGCCTGCGGTGGCGAGAATTATATCGAGACCGTCTGGGGCCGCGGCTATGTTCTGCGCGATCCGGAAGAAGGCGCCGTCGCCGCCTGATCACCCTTTTTGCTGCAGGGGCAAAAGCGAAGGCCGCGTTCCGAAAGGAGCGCGGCCTTCTTCGTAAGGCTCGACGTTCAGCTCATGCTGTAGCGCAGCTCGCGGAGCCGCCGTTCGTCGCCGAGACATTCGAGAATCCTGGTCGCGCGGTAGCTTACCGACGTCGCATTCACCCCTTTCAGGTGGAACTCGCTCAAGCTCCTGAACGCTTCGACCTTATGCCGAACGACATGGCGGCGTTCGGCAATGTCGCATGCCAGCGCCACGTCGCAGATCGACATGAGATAATGCATTGCCGCGATCATGTCGGCGCTCGCATATTGCGCCAAGGCGCCGAAGGACCGCTCGGCGAGCACGGCGAAGTCGATCGGGGTGGTTATGACCCGCACCACCCCTTCGCCATCCACGCGCAATGGCGACGGTGCAGCACGCTGGCCCAGTTCCGCCATGGCGGCAGCCAGCCAGTCCATGCAGGAGCGCGCCGTAAAGGGATCGTTCACGCCGGGCGACAGTGCGCGGGCAGCGATTTCGACGAGTTCGTCCACAAGGAAGCGAAGATCCTGCATCGGGGTTCTCCGTGACCCAAAGGCGAAGGCCGAGCAGAGGCGCTCCCTGATCTCTTCGTCGCAGACGGTAGCCGGAGACACCTCTGCCAGCACGGTTCGCTCATGTGCAAAGTCGCCCGGCTGGCATTTCAAATCTATGAAAAGATCCGCCTCGCACGCGATCTGGACGAGTGCGCGATGGTCGACAATCTGAAGATATCCGGTTGCCGCAGGCTTTAGCTGAACGTTATCCGCGCATCTCTGCGGCATGCTTCCAATCTGTCTTCGCTGGCAATCGCCCTCCGAATCCGCGGGTGGAAAATGGGTTTCGATCTCATCGAGAAGCCGCCGCCCGATCTGCTCGATCACGCTGTTGATATGTATGCGGCGTGGGACGTGATGGATGAAGAAGATCAACACGGCGATCGATGCGAGGACGAGCAGCAGCGCTACGATCAACGCAAGCTGGGGAACGAAGCCACCGTCTCCGACCCCACCCTCGCCGGGCGATCTGATCGTGCGGACGACGACGACGCTGTACAGGAAGGTTGCGATGAAGGTGCCCAGGGTGACCTGGTTGCCCCGGTCCGCCATGAAATTGCTCAACAGTCGCGGACCATATTGCCCCGACGCATAGACGACGGCGGCGATCGTCACCGAGAAGGTCGTCCCGGCGACGCCCAGCATCGATCCGGCCACGGCCGTGAGCAGCCCACGCGCACCATCCGGACGTCCGGCCTGCAGCCAGGCGATCCGTTCGAACCATGCGGACGTGAAATGGGCATCGACATAGATCAGCGCGACTGCAAGCAAGAGCGCCAGCAGTGCCATGTTGGCGGGCACGAACCAGTAGCTCTCCCGCAGATTTCCCAACATTCGCAGAAGTCTGGCGCGCATATGCCCTCACTGAAGCCCCACCCAGGCAAAGCGCCGGGCGAAGGTTTCAGTTCCGAACCAAAGTCAGGATGATCCAATCAGAGCGCGCTGACGCCCAGTATCTCGATCGCGTCAGACTTGCCCGCAAAGTCGGCGAGGTCGCCCTCGCCCCCGCCGATCAAGGCCCTTGCAAGCGGCGAGGAGAAAGAGATCGCACGCGCGGCTGGATCGGCTTCGTCGTCGCCGACGATCGAAACCTCCGCCTCCTTGCCGTTGAGCCTGTAGCGAACCGTCGTCCCGAACGCGGCCACGTCGCCAACTGCCTTGGGCTGCACGTCCATTGTCGCGCGGCGCGTCGCCCAATAGCGCAGGTCGCGGCGAAGCGCCTTGACCTCGTCCTCGCCGGCGCTGCGTGCGAGAGCCTCCGCTATCGCCGTTTCCAGAGCTTCATGCCGTGCGACAGTCATCGCCGCGCCCCGTTCGGTCACCCAATTGGGCCCGGCCGGTATCGGCAGCTCGAATTTGGGCTCGAGATGCTCTTCGTCGCTTTCCCGGCGGAAGGCGACGCTCATGCAGCCACCACGATCGACACGCCGTCGCCCGATGTCGCTACGTGGCGGCGAACGCCGATCCGCTTGAGGAACAGCCACAGTGCCTCGACATGGATACCTGCTACCACCTTGAGCGTCAGCAGGGGATGCCGCAGGAAGGCACCGACCAGAGTGCGGTCGCTCAGCTCGCGTCGGCGGGCCTGAAAGGCCGCAACGATCAGCGGCCCATCGGAGTCTCCGCCCGCCACGACGACGCGGGTTTTCTCCATCGGCGGCTCGACGGTGAAGTCGTAGCGCATGTCGAGATCCATGAACGGAGACACGTAAAAGGCCTTTTCGCAAGATTGCCGGACCAGCCCGCTTTGACCTTCGTCGCCCGCGACTGGAATGACATAGCTATGCCGTTCCTTGAAAGTGTTGGTGACCTCGTAGATCATCGTCGACAGAGTTCCATCCCGCCGGTGGCAGAACCAGACACTCAACGGATTGAAGACGTGACCCAACATGCGCGGCATCGTGAGCAAACGGATGGCGCCACCGTCGGGTTCCTGCCCGGCCTGCCGCATCAGCGCCTCGACCTGCGGCCGCAACGGACGCCCGGACCGGTCGGCATAGTCCCGGTCGTGGAAGGAGAAGAGATTCCATCGGTTGTGCGAGAAGAAGCGGCACTCACGGTCGATCCGCTCGATCTCGTCGAGGTCGAACAGGCATTGAAACAGCTTGTAGCGCAATTGATGGACGCGTGGACGATAGCGTCGGTGAAACACCTCTCCCGCGTAGAGCGCGGATTTCACTCCGCCGCCTCCCGCGCGGGCGCCAGGTCCATCGACAGCCGACCGTTCGGATCCTCGACCGACCAGGGGCGCTGCGCCCCGAGCATCTCGGCGACAGCGAGGCCCGCCTGAAGACCGTCCTCGTGGAAGCCGGCCCCCAGATGGGCGCCGCAGTAGAAGCTGTTGCGCTGGCCCTGGATCGCCCAGATCCGGCGCTGCGCATCAAGCGCGGCGCTGTCGAAGATCGGGTGATCGAACAGGGTGCGGCTGATCTTGCGCGCCGGATCGATCGGCCGATTGGGGTTCAAGGTCACGACGAGCGGGTCGCGCGTGTCATAGCCCTGCAGTCGGTTCATCCAGTAGCTGACGCACAGGTCGCTGGTTCCGCCCACGCCGTCACGCCGGCCGAAATAATTCCACGCCCCCCAGAGCATGCGACGCTTCGGCAGGAGCGCCTTGTCCTGATGGAGGACCACCTCATTGCTGCTGTAGCGAAAGGCGCCGAGCACCTCCCGCTCCTGCGGGCTCGGGTCGGCGAGCATCGCGAGCGCCTGATCGGCATGCGACGCGATCACGACCTCGTCGAACCGGTCGGGATTGCCCGCATGATCGGTGATCGTAACCTGGCCCGCCCTGCGCTCGACTTTCGCGACGGGAGTCGCCAGCCGCACCTCGCCCCGGAAACCGGCGATAAGACGATCGACATAGGTCTTGCTGCCGCCGACGACGGTGCGCCATTTCGGCCGCTTGCCCAGATCGAGCAGGCCGTGATTGTTGCAGAAGCGGACGAAGGCTTCCGCGGGATAGTCCAGCAGCAATTGCGCGGGCGCCGACCAGATCGCTGCCGCCATCGGCAGAAGATGGTCGTCGCGGAATGCGACGCCATAGCCGCCCCGCTCGAGCAGCTGGCCGAGCGTCAGGCTGCCAAAGTCCTCGGTCCGTGCGCCCATTTCCCGATAGAAGCGCACCAGATTGCGCAGCATCGACCAGAAGCGCGGCGACACGATGTTGGAAGGCTGGGCAAAGAGCTGCCACAGGCGATCGCCAGCCGCATATTCGAGCTTTCCGTCGTCGAGCGACACGGCGAAACTCATGTCGGTCACACGGGTCGGCACGCCGAGATGCTCGAACATCGCGATCAGATTGGGGTAGGTCCGCTCGTTGAACACGATGAACCCGGTGTCTACGCCCAGCACGCCCCCCGCGCCGGTGTCGACATCGACCGTGCGCGTATGCCCGCCAAGACGCTTCTCCGCCTCGTACAACACCACGTCGTTTTGCCTGGACAGCAGCCAGGCGGCCGAAAGCCCCGTGATACCGCTGCCGATGACAGCAATGCGCTGCCCCCTGCGGAAATTCGTCATGCTCCCACTACCCTTTACCCAACGCCCTTTGCCCGTCGCCAGTTACGGCCGCACGAGCGATCAGGTTGCGCCCCGCCCCAAGCGGACTGCTACCCCGGCGCCGGCAAAGCGCAATGCGAATTTTCGTGCAACAGCTTGGCGGCTTTCCCCGTATGGGATTAGGAAGACCGACCTGGGGGAATGATTTCTTGAATCCGATCGTCAGCATCCTGGTCGCGTCGGCCGTACTCTCCGCAATGATGGCCTCCGCCTGGGCCGTGCAGAAGGCCACGCACCAGTCGGGCTGGGCCGACGTATTCTGGTCCTTCGCAATAGGAATCGGGGGGCTGATCGTCGCGCTGATGACAAGCAGCGATGCTCCGCTGGCGCGGGTCTGGCTGGTCGCAGGCCTCGTCGGCTTCTGGTCTCTCCGACTGGGTTTTCACATCCTTGCCCGCACCGCCGAAGCCAAGAGCGAGGATCCGCGCTACGCCGAGTTCCGCCGTGAGTGGGGCGACAGCTTCCAGCCCCGCCTGTTCCTCTTCCTCCAGATTCAGGCGCTGTGCGGCGTCGGCCTCGTCGTCACCGTCTTCGCAGCCGCCCACCGGCCCGGTCCGGCACTCTCGATCGCCGACTGGATCGGCCTGGCCCTTCTGGTCGTCTCGGTGGTCGGGGAAGGGATTGCCGATCGCCAGTTGCGCGCCTTCGCCAGGAACCCCGACAACAAGGGCAAGGTCTGCGACAAGGGCCTCTGGGCCTGGTCGCGTCATCCCAATTATTTCTTCGAGTGGCTTGGCTGGGTCGCCTATCCGGTCATCGCCATCGATCTCGGCGGCGGGTGGTGGCCCGGTTATCTGGCCGTCATCGGACCGCTGCTGATGTACTGGCTGCTGGTCCATGTGTCCGGCATCCCCCTGCTCGAGCAGCATATGCTGAAGAGCCGGGGCGACGCCTTCAGATCCTATATGGCGCGCACCAGCGCCTTCTTCCCCCTACCGCCCAGGAAAAACTGATGGACATCATCGCCGCCGCCACCGCAGCCGTCGAACGGCTGCCGCTCCCAGACGCCGTGACCCTGGCGGGCGTCCGCTTCCTGGTCGGCCGTACCGCGCGCAAGTTGGCAGTACAGCCCGATGTCGAGGCGGCCTTCGCGCGCGACATGGACAGCTTCCCGATCGCGATTCACACCGATGACGCGAACGCCCAACATTATGAGGTTCCCGCCTCCTTCTTCGACCTCTGCCTCGGCCCGCGCCGCAAATATAGCTGCTGCTATTATGAGCGTCCCGGGAGCACGATCGGCGAGGCCGAGGAAGCCGCGCTCGCGCAGACGGTGGAGCATGCGGGGCTGGCCGACGGGCAGGAAATATTGGAACTGGGCTGCGGCTGGGGGTCGCTGAGCCTCTACATGGCCGCGCGCTATCCGGGCGCGCGGATCACCGCTGTTTCCAATTCCCATTCGCAGCGCGAGCATATCGAGAAGCTCGCCCGCGCGCAGGGTTCGACCAACCTGACGGTCATCACCTGCGACATGAACGACTTCCAGGCCGATCATCGCTTCGACCGTGTCGTGTCGGTGGAGATGTTCGAGCATATGTCGAACTGGCGCGCGCTGCTGACCAAGGTGAAGGGCTGGTTGAAGCCTGACGGCTATTTGTTCATCCACATCTTCACCCATGATCGGGCGAGCTACCGCTTCGACCATGCCGACAAGGCCGACTGGATCGCGCAGCATTTCTTCACCGGAGGGATCATGCCCAGCCACGGGCTGATCCGGCATTTCCCCGACCTGTTCACGGTCGAGGAGGAATGGCGCTGGAACGGCGAACATTATGCGCGGACCGCCTTCGACTGGCTCGCGCGGTTCGACGCCAACCAGCCGGCCATCGCCGAGATCTTCCGTCAGACCTATGGCGCTGACGCAAAGCTATGGGAACGGCGCTGGCGCCTGTTCTTCCTTGCCACCGCCGGCCTGTTCGGTTTCGATCGCGGTCGCCCCTGGGCGGTGAGCCATTACCGGCTGAAACCCTCGGTCTGACAGCGGCTAAACGCTCCGACCGTCAAACTGTCTGATCTCGACGGGCAGGTCCCGCCAGTCGTCGATGCAGTGCAGATTGAGACTGATGCCATCGGGATGCGAGCGCGGACGATAGAAGCTCTTGATTCCACATTGGGAGCAGAAGATGTGCCGCGCCTTGCCCGATCCGAACCGATAGGTCGTGCTGTCCCGCTGGCCCTCCAGCAAGCGGAAGCGGTTGTCGGGGATGATGAGGTGGAGGTAGCCGCTCATCGAGCAGATCGAGCAGTTGCAGTCGAGTATCTCATACGGCCCCTCCCCGATCTCGGCCTCGTACCGCACGAGGCCACAATGGCAGCCGCCCTCCACCTTCATCCGGTCACCCCTTCAAAATCGCCTTTGTGACCAGATAGCCGCCGGTCGAGCCGACCGCCGAGACGAAGGAGCCCCAGATCATGTCGGCAATCGTGATCTTCGACGACCAGACGACCAGTGTCGCCTGATTGGTCAGGTCGTAGGTCGCATAGGCGAAGAAACCGAACAGCGCACCCTGGATCGCGGCGGTCTGCCACTGGCCGGCGGCCAGGGCCGGAGTCACCGCGAAATAGACGAGGCCGGCAATGTAGAGGGCGTAGAAGATGATCGCGGGCGCCATGCGCGGTTCGGGCGCCAGGATCGACCCGATGATCGGGCGATACAATATGTCGACCGAATATTTCAGCCAGACGAAATCCACGATCGCGAACACGATGAGCGTTGCGAAGTAGGACAGGGCTATACGGGTCATGCGGCTCTCCTTGCTGGAGGGATGATGGATGCGCAGCGCGGTCCCGTCATCCTTGTCTTTCGGCTATGGAACGGCAATGTGGACGTGAAGGCAATAGTCGGTGGTCGGACGTCCATGCATTGCCGCTGTTCATGTCCCTCGGGATAGGGTCATGCTGCAGGGGAAGCTGGCTCACACGGCTGGCGAGAAGCGGGGAAAGCATGTCGGTATCGTCGCGTGGCAGGGGCAATGCCACGATTTTCATCGTGGTCACCATCCTGATCGACGCGATCGGCTTCGGTATCGTCATTCCGGTCCTTCCGCGCCTCGTCATGGAGGTCGGCCACCTGACCCTCGACGATGCGACGTGGATGGGTGGCTGGCTGGCAACGGTCTATGCGCTCATGCAGTTCCTCTGCGGCCCGCTCGCCGGCAATCTTGGCGATCGTTTCGGACGGCGGCCGGTGCTCCTGCTCGCTCTGGCCGGCCTGTCGGTCGATTATCTGCTGATGGGCTTCGCGCCCAACCTTGCCTGGCTGTTCGTGGGACGGCTGCTGGCCGGGGTTTTCGGAGCCTCGTTCAGCCCCGCAACTGCAGCACTGGCCGACATCACCCCGCCCGAGGACCGCGCACGGCGGTTCGGCCTTGTCGGCGCAGCGTTCGGCCTGGGCTTCATCATCGGCCCAGCGATCGGCGGCCTGCTCGGCGAGTTCGGCCATAGCGTGCCTTTCTATGCGGCCGCCGCCTGCTCGGCCGCCAATCTGTTGTTCGGCGCCTTCTTCTTCCCGGAAACGCTGGCGCGGGAGAATCGCCGGCCCTTCAGCATCGCCCGTGCCAACCCCGTGGGCGCGCTGCTCGCCGCGCGCAGCCTGCCCGGCGTGTTGAGTCTCGCCGGCATATTGCTGCTCTGGAACATCGCCTCGATGGTCTATCCCGCGACCTGGGCCTATTTTGCCATAGCCCAATATGGCTGGTCGGACGGGATGATCGGCGCTTCGCTGGCGCTGGCCGGCATTTCGATGATCACCGTCCAGAAGGGCGTATTGGGTCGCGCGGTCAAGCGCTTCGGCGAACGGCGAACTGCGATGATCGGCGCAGTCGTCGCCGGCAGCTGCTATTTCGGCTACGCACTGGTGCCGCTGGCCTGGTTCGGCCTGGTCATGATCATCGTCTCCGCGCTCCAGGCGCTGGTCCAGCCGTCGATAACCGCCCTGATGTCGCGCCAGACCACAGCCGACCGGCAGGGCGAGATGCAGGGGTTCATCGGCAGTCTCAACGCCGTCGGTTCGATCGCGGGGCCCCTGTTGCTGAACCCCGCACTGGCCTGGTTCACCGGCCCGACTGCGCCGTTCCATTTCCCGGGCGCAGCATTCGTGATCGCGGCGAGCTTCGCCTTCGCGGCGTTCTTCGCACTGGCCTCCTCGGACCGTGCTCAGCGCGAACCCGTTACCGCGGCGAGCTGAGCAGGGTCAGATTCCGTCGAGGACGGGGTCGTGCCCCATGTCCGCCAGTCCGCGAACGACCTGGGCCAGGCAGGCATCGAGGATCGCCGGCTCGGTTGAGCGGATCACGAAATTGGCACCGACCTTGCCCTCGCGGAAGAACGGATAGCTGCCGATCTGTGCACCGGGATGCGCCTTCTCGGCAGCCCCCAGGAAATCGGCGATCTCGCTTTCGGCGACCCAGCAGCCGACCGTTTTCGACAGCATCGGCTTGCCGCCCTCAAGCGTGTTCGAAAGCGCCTCGAGCATCATGCCCGCAATATGCGGCACCCCGGCCAGGATGAAGATGCTGCCCATGCGGATGCCCGGTGCGCCGGACATGCGATTCTCGATCAGGTCCGCACCCTCGGGAACCCGCGCCATGCGCAAACGCGCATCGTTCAGCCCGCCGCGGCTTGCATAATATTCTTCCAGCACGGCGCGCGCGCGCGGATGCACGACGACCGGCACGCCCAGCGCCGCCGCGATGGCGTCGACGGTGATGTCGTCATGCGTCGGGCCGATTCCCCCTGTCGTGAACAGATAGTCGTTGCGCGCCTTCAACTGGGTTACGGCCTCGCCGATCAGCTCCATGGAGTCGGCAACCACGCGAACCTCGGCCAGCCTTATTCCCTGAAGGTTCAGCCAGGACGCAACCTGCGCGATATTGCGATCCTGCGTCCGCCCGGAGAGTATCTCGTCACCGATGACCAGCAAGGCGGCGGTCCAGACGCGATCGGCGGGTGCAGGGTTTTTCTCGCTCATGGCGCGTCCATAGAGCGAGACGCCCCGCCGGGAAAGCTGCCTGACAGGGCATGTCCGACTTTGCCCCGTCCCTCGATCTCGGGCACGACGCCAGGCAATGCGCGACGAGCCCCGGCGCGAGGCTCGTAAAGTGCGCGATTTTGTCCTATGTAGCAGGGATGACGACCTATATTCTCGCCGACGATACGAGCACCAGCCATCCGCGCACGGGGGCGATCCGCCTCCATGGACCCGAAGGATTTGCCGGCATGCGCGCCGCCGGGCGGCTCGCCGCCGAGATTCTCGACGCGCTGGTGCCGCATGTCGTTCCGGGCGTGAGCACGCAGGAGCTCGACCGTATCGTCCACGACATGACGATAGCCGGCGGGGCCGTGCCAGCGACAATGCACTATCGCGGTTACACCCACAGCTGCTGCATCAGCATCAACCATGTGGTTTGCCATGGCATCCCCGGCGAACGAACGCTGAAGGACGGCGACATCGTCAATATCGACGTGACGCCCCTGCTCGACGGCTGGCACGGCGACAGCAGCCGCATGTATCTGGTCGGCGATGTCGGCATCAAGGCGCGCAGGCTGGTCGAAGTCACCTATGAGTGCCTGATGCTCGGGATCGAACAGGCCCGCCCCGGCAATCATCTCGGCGATATCGGCCACGCGATTCAGCGCCACGCCGAAAAGCATCGCTATGGCGTCGTCCGGGACTTCTGCGGCCACGGTCTCGGCCGGGTCTTCCACGACGCCCCCGAGGTCGTCCATGTCGGCCGCCCCGGCACGGGCCCGGAACTTCGCCCCGGCATGTTGTTCACGATCGAACCGATGATCAATATCGGCCGGCCGGATGTAAAACTGCTCGACGACGGCTGGACGGCGGTCACGCGCGATCGTTCGCTGTCGGCGCAGTTCGAGCATTCGATCGGCATCACCGAGGATGGATGCGAGATCTTCACGGCCAGCCCCCGGGGGCTGCACCAGCCACCCTATCTTTGACCGCGAGAGCGATTCGCGCTCAAAGCTGCGCGCCGCCTTTTCGGACAGCCCCTGCCTAAATTTTGGTCAAACCGCATGGATTTGCCGCCTTTTGCGGCAACGCGGCAGAATATCGTCGCGCCTAGACCCTCCATCCTTGCGACTCGTGCGACCGCACGCTTATGGAAGTTTCGCTAGGCGCTGGCCGGGGAGGCACGGATGAAAAAGATCGAAGCCATCATCAAGCCCTTCAAGCTGGATGAAGTTAAGGAAGCCCTCCATGAGGTGGGCGTATCGGGCATCACCGTGACCGAGGCCAAGGGCTTCGGCCGCCAGAAGGGCCACACCGAATTATATCGCGGCGCGGAATATGTCGTCGATTTCCTGCCCAAGGTGAAGCTGGAGGTCGTCGTCGACGACAGCCTGGCCGATCGGGTGGTCGAAGCGATCGCGTCCGCCGCGCAGACGGGCCGCATCGGCGACGGCAAGATCTTCATCCTGCCGGTCGAGGGCGCCGTCCGCATCCGGACTGGAGAGAGGGACGCCGACGCGATCTGATCCGCCGGCTTCGCACTTAAAGCAGGGGCGGTACACCGCCCGATACATTCACGGAATTTTCTCACGGGGAAGGCAAGGATATGGCGAACAAGCCCGCTGACGTTCTCAAGATGATCAAGGACCAGGAGATCGAGTGGGTCGATCTTCGTTTCACCGATCCGAAGGGCAAGTGGCAGCACCTGACCATGTGCGCCGGCGTCGTCGGTGAAGACGAGTTGACCGACGGCTTCATGTTCGACGGTTCGTCGATCGAGGGCTGGAAGACGATCAACGAGTCGGACATGATCCTGAAGCCGGACCTCGACGCGGTCTGGACCGACCCCTTCTCCGCCACGCCGATGCTGATCCTGGTGTGCGACATCGTCGAACCGTCGACCGGTGAGCTCTACACCCGCGATCCGCGTTCGACCGCCAAGCGCGCCGAAGCCTATGTGAAGTCGATCGGTGTCGGCGACACCGTCTATGTCGGACCGGAAGCCGAGTTCTTCATGTTCGACGACGTCCAGTTCGATACCACCTACAACTCCAGCTACTACAAGCTGGACGATGTCGAGCTGCCGACCAACACCGGCAAGGCGCTCGAAGGCGGCAATCTGGGCCACCGTCCGCGCGCCAAGGGCGGCTATTTCCCGGTCGCTCCCGTCGACAGCGCCGTGGACATCCGCGCCGAGATGGTGTCGACCATGCTCGAAATGGGTCTGCCCTGCGACAAGCACCACCATGAAGTCGCCGCTGCTCAGCATGAGCTCGGCCTGACCTTCGGCACGCTCGTCCAGACCGCCGACCGCATGCAGATCTACAAGTATGTCTGCTGGCAGGTCGCGCAGGCCTATGGCAAGACCGTCACCTTCATGCCGAAGCCGATCAAGGAAGATAACGGCTCGGGCATGCACACCCACATCTCGATCTGGGATAAGGGTCAGCCGCTTTTCGCCGGCAACGGCTATGCCGGCCTGTCGGACACCTGCCTGTATTTCATTGGCGGCGTGATCAAGCATGCCAAGGCGCTCAACGCCTTCACCAACCCAACGACCAACAGCTACAAACGTCTGGTCCCGGGCTATGAAGCTCCGGTGCTGCTCGCCTACTCGGCGCGCAACCGCTCGGCCTCGTGCCGCATCCCCTATGGCACCGGTGCCAAGGCGAAGCGCGTCGAGTTCCGCTTCCCGGACGCGATGGCCAACCCCTATCTCTGCTATGCGGCGCTGCTGATGGCTGGTCTCGACGGTATCGAGAACAAGATCCATCCGGGCGAGGCGATGGACAAGAACCTGTACGATCTTCCGCCGGAAGAGCTCGCCCAGGTTCCGACCGTCTGCGGTTCGCTGCGCGAAGCGCTCAACTCGCTGCAGGCCGACCATGCCTTCCTCACCAAGGGCGGCGTGTTCACCGAGGACCAGATCGAGTCCTATATCGAGCTCAAATGGCCGGAAGTCGCCCGTTGGGAGATGACCCCGAGCCCGGTCGAGTTCGACATGTACTTCTCGAACTGATCTTCGCCTTCACCGGCAAAGACGAGGGCTCCGGAGCTTCGGCTCCGGGGCCCTTTCTCTTTGGCCTGCCTCACCGGGTTGCCAGCGTCCGCCCGCAAGCCTAAGGCGCCACTGGATTTTCCGATGAACGCTCCCCAGACCATCCAGGACGACAACAGGTCGCACGGCTTGCCTTTCGGCGAGTTCGTGGCGTTGATGGCATCGCTCATGGCGGTCAACGCGCTGGGCATCGACATCATGCTGCCTGCCCTCGGCAGGATCGGATCGGAACTGGGGCTGACGGTAGAGAACCACCAGCAGCTGGTGGTCGCCATCTATATCGGCGCGTTCGGCTTCGGCCAGCTCATCTTCGGGCCGCTCGCCGACCGCTTCGGGCGCCGCCCCGTGCTTTTCTCGACCCTCGGAATATACGCGATCACGAGCTTCATCGCGGCGCATGCCGGAAGCTTCGAGCTGCTTCTCGTGTCGCGCGGTCTGCAGGGCTTCGTCGCCGCCTCGACGCGGATCCTGTCGATCTCGATCATCCGCGACTGCTATGCGGGCCGCAGGATGGCGCGGGTGACCTCGCTCTGCTTCATGGTCTTCCTCGCCGTGCCGATCGCGGCGCCGACGCTCGGCGAGCTCATCCTGCTGGTCGCGCCGTGGCACTGGATATTCTACCTGCTCGGCGGCTTCAGCCTGTTCGTCTGCGCCTGGGCGGCGCTCCGCCTTCCGGAGACCCTCTCCCCCGACAACCGCCGCTCGATCGGCTTCGCCTCGATCGCACAGGCGACGCGGATGACGCTCGGCGATCGTTGCTCGCTCGGCTATGCACTGTCGTCGGCGGTCATCTATGGCGGTTTGGTAGGCTTTCTGAACAGCGCCCAGCAGATCTTCGCCCACAGCTTCAACGCGCCGCAATATTTCGCCCCCGGCTTCGGCCTGATCGCGGGAATGATGGCGATCGCCGCGCTGATCAATTCCCGGATCGTAGAGCGATTGGGCACCCGGATGGTGTCGCACACGGCCTTGATCGCGATGATTCTGCTCTGCCTCGTACGGCTCACGATCGTCGCGACCGGCCATGAGACGATCTGGACCTTCGCGGTGCTGCAGGGGCTGACCATGTTCCTGTTCGGGCTGACGGGGTCGAATTTCGGATCTATGGCGATGGAGCGCATGGGCACGATCGCCGGCACCGCCGCGTCGATCCAGGGGTTCATGCAGAGCGTGGTGGGGACGCTGATCGGCCTCGCCATCGGCCAGTCCTTCCAGGGGACCACCCTGCCCCTCACCCTCGGCTTCCTGCTGGGATCTTCGACGGCGCTGATCATCGTGCTCGTCGCCGAACGCGGCAAGCTGTTCCAGGCGCACCACCCCGTTCCCGCCGGCCCGCGCTGAGCTAGCCGCGCTCCCACCGAGAGTGGATCAATAGTCCTTCGACACCCTGACGCTGGCGCTCTGCCGACCGATGGTCGAGATGCTCGACAACAGCGATAGCCAGCGGGTCAACTGGAACTCGATGCGCGTCGCCGAATAGCCCTGCCCATCGCTGATCACCTCGACGAAGGTCCGCCGGCCGATATATTTGCCGGCGGCGATCGACGTGCCGATGCCGATCGTCGGATCGGCCGGAAGGATGCGCAGCCGGTCGAGGCCCGCCGCCTTGCGGACGGCATTGATCGGATTGAGCCCGCCTCCGCCGCCGCGTAGCGAACTGACCGCAGCGGCAAGCTGCAAGGCCTCGGGCGCCGACAGGTTGGTAATCGAGGTGCCGAACAGCAGGCGCGACAGAAGTTCATCTTCGGGCAGCGCCGGAATGCTGGTGAAGCTGATCTCGGGCTTCAGCCCAGTCCCCGCCACGCCGATCGTCGCGCTGACGCCATTGAGATTGGCCTTGGCGGTGATGTCGAGCAGCGGGTCGGGCGGCGTCTCGCCCAGGAAGCGGATCGCTCCGCGATCGAGATCGAAACGTCGGCCGGCGAACTCATAGCCGCCCCGGACGAGGTCCATGCGCCCGCGGATCGAGGGATTCTCGATCGTTCCGCCGAGGTCGAGCTGGCCACGCCATTCGCTGTCGAGTCCCAGGCCCGACACCGTCAGCTGGTTGCGCGCCGCCATCTTGATATCGAGCCTCCACGGCGCCCGGCGACGCACCTCATTCTCATCGTCGGGGCGGTTGAGTTCGACCGTCGCGAACTGGGGTATCGTCGCGACCGCAGCGGCTCGGCCCAGCTGGAAGCGACCCTTGACCAGCCTGACGTCGCCCGAGATCGTGCCGCCGTTTCCGTTCGAGACGAAGCGCACGGGGCCCGTGACGGTCGCGCCGATATCGTCGCGATTGATCAGCTGGGCGTCGTTGGCATCGATCGCAACATCCATGCCCAGCCCAGCCTCGGCGGATAGGTCGAACCGGGCTTTGCCCGTGATTGTGCCGTCCCCGCGCGTGCGGCCCTTCAGCGAGTCGATCAGCAGGGTCGAGCCGTCGAACCGGCCATTGGCGGCGATGTTGGTGATGACCGTGCCCGATACCGCGCTCTCCAGCCGCGCCTGGGTCGAGCGCAGCGTACCCCGGATGACCGGATTGGCCCCGGTACCGCTGATGTCCGCGCCAATGGCCACCGGCCCCGACAGGTCGATCGTCTCGACCCCGAACAGGCGCCACAGCATGTCCGCGGGTCCGCCATAGCGCAGCTGGGCGAAAAGCCGCCCGGCCAGCAGACGGTCGTCGAGCGCGCCGGATGGCGGGATGTTGGTGATGCGTGCCTGCGCGCGGCCGATCACCTTGCCGCTGCTGGCGACCACGGCCCGCGCTGCCGCGACATTCTCGGTAAGGACGGCGGAGAGGCCGACATCGGCAGGCCTGGACGTCAGGACCAGGCCGGAACGGGACAAGCCCTTGATCGTCAGCTTGGCGCGACCCGTGGGTATGCGCGCGCCGCGTTGCAGGCGGTAGTCGACGTCGCCGGTCGCTACGCCCGACAGACCGAGCTGCGGATAGAAGAGGTCGAGGACCGACAGCGGCATCGACTGAACGACGGCATGGACCTCGTTTGCCGCGCCGCCGAAGCGTCCTGCGAGCGTCGCGCGGCCATTGGCGAAACCCAGCGACACGGGGTCCAGCCGCCAGGCATCGCCGTCGCGGCTCAGAACCGCCGGCTCGTCGAGCTTGACGGTCTTGCGGTCGATAACCCCTTCAACGGCCAATGACAGCCGGTCGGGCGCGAAGCCCAGCTTCGTCGCCAGCTGGAACCCCCGGCCACGCGAGCCGGCGACGGTCGCATCGATCGTGCCGCTCGCGCCGCGCGCCGTCAGAGTCGCTCGGGTCCGTCCAATCGTGACACCCTTTATCGTCGAACCGAACAGGGCCGCCGTCGCATCGATACGCGCGCCGGCCGGATCGAGAAGGACCGTGCCATCGATGCGGCCACGATTGACGGTGAAGGGCAGCGCTGCTGCGAAGCTCGCCCGGCGAGCGCGGAGATGTCCCTCGATCTTCTGCAGTCCCTGCTCCACCGAGAATGTCAGGGGGCCGGTGACCGTACCGCCAGCCAGGTCGATCCGGCCGGTAAAGCCCTGCGGATAAGAGCGGAGTGCGCCACTGCCTGCGGCTCCGCTGACGGCGAGCGCCGCCACCGCGATCGTGGCCGACTGCCCGCTGGGCAGCAGGATCGCAC
The DNA here is from genome assembly GCF_011044255.1 of Rhizorhabdus phycosphaerae. Taxonomy (NCBI): domain Bacteria; kingdom Pseudomonadati; phylum Pseudomonadota; class Alphaproteobacteria; order Sphingomonadales; family Rhizorhabdaceae; genus Rhizorhabdus; species Rhizorhabdus phycosphaerae. The sequence continues at coordinate 4,286,493 of NZ_CP049107.1, read as the reverse complement.
CGCGACTGTCCCACGGACCGAGATAGGAGCCGCCCTCCGCGCGATAGGCAAAGCCCTGTGGCGTCGGATCGAGGTGGACGATGGTGTCGGTCAGTCCCAGAGCTGGCACCGGCGAAGCGAGGACGAGATCGATCTTCGGGCGGCTGATATTTCCATCGAGCGTCAGTTGCAGCGGGCCATAGCGCGCCTGCGTACCACTTCCCTTGAAATAGATTGTGCCATCGCGACGCCTGAAGCCGGTACCGGTGATGCGGATGTCCGGCGCGGTCAGCTGCAGCCGCTCGAAATGCAAGATGCCGTCAGGCCCCCGCCGCAGTCGGGTGTCGATGAAGGGCAGTCCGCCCGCAAGCGAGCGGAGAAATCCATTGTCGAAGCGGCGAACCCAGGCACGGCCACGCCCGGTGACCGAGGTGCCCCGCCCGCCCGTTCCCGGCAGCACGGTCAGTTCGGAATTGACGTCGACGATGCCGACGCCGGGAATGAAATAGCGGAGCAGCTTGCCCGTGAGCGCCACGTCATAGGCGCCGGTCTTGAGGTCCAGGCGCAGCGACAGGTCGCCGGCAAGCTTGTCGGACTTCAGTTTCAGCTTGTCGCCGGTGACGTTGCGCGCGGTGACGAGCAAGGTGCCGTCCAGCGACAGATTGCCGAGGATCCCGCCGGCCACGTCGCCGATGCCGGTGACACGCCGGGCGGTCAGCCGGACCGGCAGTTTGACCGGAGCGGCCGACAACGCGCCCTTCCCGGTCGCTTTGACGATATCGAACCCGGTATTGTCGAAGGCGACATGGTCGGCGGTCAGCGTGTAGCTATAGGCCGCCGTGCCGAACGGCCCGTCGAAGCGCGCGTCGAGCGCGACATTGCGCCCGGTCATGTTGGGGAAGAGCGCCGGGGGACGGAGGAGGACGCCCTTGATCCGCACCCCGTCAAACGCGTTGGCCGCGAGATCGACGATACCGCTCAGCTCGAAGGCGAGCGACGGCGTCCTGATGGAAGCGCGGCCGTCGAGCCGGCGGTCCGTCATGGACGCATCGCCCTTGATCCGTATCTGCGGATCGCTGAGCCGCTGCAGCTTGCCGCTCAGGAAGCGGCTCGGAGCGAGAAAGCCGTCAAGCGCATAGCGCCCCTTGTTCGCTTTCAACGCCAGCTCGACGATGCGCGTGTCGCCGGCGTCGAGCGTCGCACGGCCGTTCCACGCCGTCCATGTGCCGTTGCCGGAAATGACCCCGTCCACAGGCTGCTTCCAGCCGGTCAGCGAAGCGATCACGCCGCCGGCTGGTCCCTCGACCTTCGCGTCGAGGTCGAACAGATCGCGATCCGGCTGCGAATCAAGCTGCAGGCTGACACGGTCGGCGGCGTTGGACGATGCATCGAGGCGAAGCAGCACCCGCCCGCCATGAATGTCGGCGCCGCCCGTCAGCGTCGTCAAAAAGCGCCGACCGGCTACGGGCGGATCGAGGCGAAGGCGCTTCACTTCAAGATGCCCGACATGGATGTCGAAGCTAGGAAGCAAGGGCCCCTTGCGAGCCGAGGGCCGCAAGGCAGGCTTGCGATGGAGAATCAGCAAGTCGGTTGAGGCTCGCCTGATCCACAGCTTGTTCGCCAGCCAGGCGGCGGGCCGCCAGTCGAGCCGGATTTCGGGAGCCTCGAGAAACAGGCCCCGATCGTCATAGAGGCGCAGGTCGCGGACGGTCGCACGATTCCAGATCGACCCATCGATACGCCCCACATGAATCCGCAAGCCGGACGACGGGCGCAAGGCACCGATCCGGTCGGCGATGAGTCGGTGTCCGGGAGCGCTGTCGAGCATCCAGATGGCGGCAGAGATCAGCAGGAGCAGCGACAACAGGCCGATCGCGACCCGCCGGAGAACCGGATGACGTTCGCGCCAGACGAGAACCCGCTCCTCGACCTCGGCCACCAGGGCGGGCTCGCCGCTCATCAGAACGCCTGCCCGAGCGACACATAGACCGCGACACGCGAATCGCCCGCGCGGCGGTTGATCGGCGTACCGACATCGACCCGGATGGGGCCGAAGCTCGTATAATAGCGCACACCGAGGCCCGCACCGTAGCGCGGATTGCGGAAAGTCGGCAGCTTGGCGGCGTAGAGATTGCCGCCGTCGAAGAAGGGCACCACCCCGAAATCGCCGAAGCGGATGCGGGCCTCGATCGAGAATTCGGCGAGGCTGCGGCCGCCCGCCGGATCGCCGTTGATGTCGACAGGGCCGATTTTCTGATAGCCATAACCGCGTACCGATCCGCCGCCGCCCGCATAGAAGCGCCGCGTCGGTGCGATCCGCTCGGCCGAAGCGCCCCAGATCGCGCCCAGGCGGACGCGCCCGGCAATGACGATCCGATCGCTGACCGGCATATAGCTGCTGCCGTCGATCTGCCCCTTGAAATAGCCGAAGGCGCTGCCCTGCAACGACGCCTCGGGCGAAATGCGCGCCGCGAGCCGGTAGCCGCGCGTCGGATTCAGCAGGTCGTCCGATCCGTCATAGGACAGGCTCGAGGGTAGCGCGCCGATCAGATATTGGCGGCGACGCGGAGCGCCCGTCGCCTTGACCGTATCGTCTTCCTTAGAGGCGACAAGCTCGACGCCGTAGGACCAGGTCCATTTCTTCTGCCAGATGATGTTGGTCTGGCGTTCGAGGCCGGCGCCGAGCGTCACGCTGCGCGCCTCATAGGCGTTCTGGTCGAGATGGCTGACGACGAGTTGTCCGGTCAACACCCGGTCGCGCGCCTTGAAATTGTTCCGGCGCAGGGTCGCGCCAAGCGACTGTTCCTGCGTTCCGAGAACGCCCCGGAACGTGACCGCGCCCTCGGGCTTGATCAGGTTGCGATGCTGCCAGCTCGCCTCGAGCCGATAGCCTTCACCGGTGCCATAGCCTACCGAGCCGGAAATCGTCCTCGGTGGTGCCTGGTCGAGCCGGACCGCAACGTCCACGACCCCCGGATCGGAGGTGGGAACGGGCTTGATCGATACGGTCGACACCAGGCTTGTCTGGATGAGGGCACGCCGGAAATCCTCCATCCGTGCCGCGTCGTAAATGTCGCCGCGACGAAAGCGCGCGATCCGCCCGAGATGCCGGACGCTGAACAGCTGTCGGCCTTCGACGCGGATCTCGCCGATGCGCTGAACCCGTCCCGTGTCGACTTCGATCGACAGCGCCGCCGCATGATCCTCATGGTCGATCGTCAGCTTGGGCTCGCCGACCTTCGCAAAGACCAGACCGCGCTGGCCGAGACTCGTGTTGAGCGCGGCGAGCCCGGTCGCGATTCGATCGGAATCGGCCGCATCCCCCTCGCGCAGGCCGAAGGCCGCGCGCAGCTCCGGCGCCAGTGGCCCCGCCTCGGAGAGGCCGGGCATGTCGACCGACGACAGAGTGTAGACCGTCCCCGCGCGCACCCGCAGCACGACGGAGAGGCGCTCGCCGCGCTGCCCTTCGATACGCGTGACCACGCTCGCATCATAATAGCCGGCGGTGCGCAAAAGCTCGTTCAGCAGCGCCTCGTCCTGGCGCGCCCGGCGGTCGATCTGCGCGGTATTGCCGGTCCCCTTGCCTTCTTCGAGCGCCGAGAGCGACTTGAACCGGGCGCGTATCGAGGCCTCCGCTTCGGGCGTGACGCCTTCCTGCCCGGACAATCCGTCGATCCGCACGTCATATGGGCGGTCGGCCTGGGCATCGGCAAGCGCCTCGGCCTCTCCTGCGGAACCACCCTGGCTTGCGGCGCCGGCGACGCCTGGCGTCTCTGCCACCGTATCCGGTCCCGCCTGCGCGTCCGGCCATTCGACTTCCATCTCGGGTAAGGGGGCCATGTCGGCCGAAGGGTCGAGATCACCGGCGTCGGCAGCGTCCGCTTTGGCGGCGGGTTCCAGCTGGGACTGCGCTTCGCAGGGGGCCCAAATGCTCAGCAAGGCGCCGAACAGGAACGGGGGCGCACCAAACGGCGTACGGGCAAGACGCATCGGCGGACCCTAGCCGCAGCGCCGCAGCGCCGCCAGTCCAAGTTGCAGGAGCGACGCGACAGGGTGCGCGCTTCCTGCGCCGACGTGGCAGGAATGCTTCACCCCGCGGCAGGGGCACCCCTCAGTGGATCGTACCGACCGCCACGTTCTGTGTCAGGATGATCAGGAATCGCTCGATCTGGCGCCACTCGCAAAAGCGAATCGAGTTGCCCAGCTCGCGATAATGCCGGCTGCGTGCGGCAGCCTCGTCGATCGCGAGCATCCCGAACTGGCTCAGCAATTCCTGCGCCTGGTCGATGCTGCTGCGATGGGCGATGTAGAATATCTCTTCCAAGAGCCGGAACCTCGTGATCACCTGCCCAAGCCTACACAAGGCGCATGCCAGCTTCGCCCAAATGGCGGATTTCCGCGCCTTCGATGGTCGACACCGTCTTTACTAAGTCTCCTTGAGGGACATCCTGTCCCGTGTCGGGACAAGCGGGACATGGCTGGCGCCGCCACGGCTGTCGTGGCATGGGGCACGCATGGAAAAGCAAAGCGGCAGCGCGTCCCGCGCGGGTGGGGCAATCATCGCCTTCTCGATCCTCGCGGGTGCCCTTATCGGCGCGCAACAGGGACAACCTTCGGCCGGAACCGTCATCGGTGCGGCCGTCGGAACGGCGATTACGCTGGCGCTCTATTTCTACGATCGCCGTCGCGGCTGACCCACGACGGACGGGCACGCGCCGCTACAGCTTGCGTCCGCACCACAAGACCCGACCGATGAGCTGCAGCGCCGCCGGATCGAAATCCCGTATCGCGGGATAGGCGGGGTTGTCGCTGCAGATGATCCAGGCGGCCCCTTCTCTGACGAGCCGCTTGACCATCAGCAGATCGTCCAGCCGCAGGACGTGAATGGCACCCGAAACGGCCGTGGTCGCGCTGCGGTCGACGAGGATGTCGTCGCGATCATATAGCGTCGGCTCCATCGAATCGCCCGACACCCTGATCACCGATAACAGCGACGTCCGCTGTGCGCCGATCTCCTTCAACAGCAGCGGATCGAAAGCGATCGGACGCCCCTGCTCCTCGATTTCCGCCATGCCGCCGGGGCCCGCTGAAGCGCGCACCTCGATCCGGGGGACGGCCTGCAGGAGGGGGGCATCGCCCCTGGCAGCGGGACGGGCCGATGCCTCCGCCCGCCCGCCCAGCTGTGCCTCGGGCACGCGAAGATAGGCCGCGATCCTGACACGGTCTTCTTCCGACAGGCGCCGCGGCGTCCCGCGCTTGATGAACTGCTGGATATAGGCCGGATTGCGACCGATCAGCCGGGACAGGGACGAATAATCCTCCCCTCTCTCGCGGATCAGCGCATCCAGGATGCTGCGAACGTCGTCGGCCATGGCTCACCGCATAGCGATAGGATTTTTCCTAGACAAGTAGGAAATAGGGAAAGAACATATAGGGAACATATGATTCGCCTGAAAGGAAGCGTCAATGTATCTTCTGCGGGATATCGAACGACATCTCAGACAGACAGGGACCGCACCGTCCCGCTTCGGTCGCGAGGTACTGGGAGATCCGGCTTTCGTCGCGAGCCTGCGCAGGGGACGGGAGCCGCGTGCGGGAACGGTCCATAAGGTGAGGGCCTATCTTGCCGAACGACAGGCACGGATGCCGGAGCAGGCGCGATGACCGATCCGGCAAAAGCGCTCCTCGCAGCGCTGCGATCGCGTTGCCGCCCTAATGCCCGGCTTCACGCGATGCGGTCGGACACCACCCCCTGGCGCAGCCTGCTGTTCGACGGCGAGCGGCACATATTGGATGTCGTCCTGGAGGGACCCGACGTCGAAGGCGCGCTGCGCGATCTGCGCCATGCCTCGATCGAGGCCGACCTACGCCTGCCGGGGCACCTGCTCGTCGAGCTCTCGGTGGACGGCGGCGAGCCCCAGGCGGCCGGACAGATGGTTCGCCTGCGGGCGCTGACCCTGGAGGCCGGCAGCGCGCTCAGCGCCTGATCATCTGCCGCAACTGCTCGAGCGTGAGATGAAGCGGCTGTTCGAGCAGCGCATCATTGGCCGCGCCGGGGCCGGCAGCAGCCGGCGGCCGCTTCACTGGCAAGGGATCGAGTCTCGGCGCGGGCTCAGAGACCGGGCCGGGCGCGGCTTCCGCCTCGCGGCGCGCGCCGGGAAGTGGGTCGGGAGCGAAAAATGTCGCGATGCTCTCAGCAGCTGGGACAGCCGTGCGACCGCTATCGAATGACGGGACGGCCCGAGCGTCCGGAACCACCGGGGTCTGAACCGCCAATGGTGCTACGGAAGGCGGGGCCTGCGGCGCCAACGCCTCTGCGGCTCCAGCCGGCGGCCGAGCAGCCGCTGCGGCCCGACGATTTTCCAGACTCCGCTCGAGCCGCTCGAGCAGATCCTCCAGGCGGGCCCGGTCGAGGCCCGGTGCCGCGGCGCGCGGAATGGCCGGCCGGATGGGCTCCTCCACCGGCGGATAAAGCGGGGCGGCCGAAATGTTCGGCGTCACGGGCGAAACGAAGGAGGGCATGGGGGAATCTGCCACCGGAGACGCATGGGGCCTGTCGGTCGGCAGCGACGTCGCGAAATTCAGATCCAATGGAGCTTCGGGCTCCTGGCCCTGAACCGGCTCGGCAGGCGCAAAAGTCCCACTTCTCAGATCGAAGGCCTCTGGCAGGAAGGACGTAGCGCCAGCCAATGGCGGGGGCGCCGAGATGATGGGCAATGGGTCCACGCTTGGGCCTGGGCTGGCGGGTCCGGCGTCGATGGCTGCATCCGGCACAGCAGCGGCAGCCGGCGCGGCGGGAGAGACGGTCGGCTCGTCGACCGCGTCGCCCGCTGGAGACGCATCGTCCGCGCGCGCTCCTGGCGCAGGCAGCCAGCTCGGCATGATCGAGGGGATCACCGGCGGCGCCTTCGCGGCAGGCTCGACCGGCGGGGACGGCGCAGCCGGCGGCACGAGGGGAACGCCGATGGCATCGTCATCCAACGGAGGCCAGGAACCCCGCCCACCGGGCAGCGGATCGCCACCCCAGGCCGATGCCTGTGCAGGCTGCTGCGGAAACAGCGGCGGCGGCTGGATGGAGGGAGCGCCGAAGGCCGGCGACAGCGGGGGCGGAGCCACACCGGCACCGGGCAGGATCTGGCCGAGCGGCGGCAGGCTGTCGGCGACGCCGGGCAGGAACGGCGCTGCCGCTATAGGCGGATCGCCGATGTCGGTTCGGGCCGACAGCGGGCGGCGCGGGTCACCGGCCATCCCTGTCCAGTCATTCTGCCGGGACAGCGGCGCGGGCGCGCCTCCGATCAGGTCGAGCGGATCGGTCGGACGAAACGCATCATCATCTTCGTCTTCGAAATCATCGTCCCTTGTCGGAACGATCGCGCTGAGCCCGGCCTTGCCGAACAGCAGCCAGTCGAGCAGCACCCACCCGACGGCCGCGACGAATATGCCGGCCAGCACGGACAGCAGCGTTCGGTCATTGGGAGAAATGGGTGGTTCGGCCTGGACCATCAGCTTCGACAGCCGCGTCGTCGTGGTCACCGTCTCGAGCATGTGGATGGGCATGGCGAGCACGAAAAATGCTGCCGCAACCCCGAGCAAAATGGCGAGCAGCGTCCCCCAGATGAGGCTCGATCGCCGCCGCGCTTTCGTCTGTACCATCGGAACGCCCATATGACCTTTCTCACCCATTAATAAGGCAAAATTGGGATTCCGTTACTTTTCCGGGGCATCTTTGCATGTTTTTCGATCATTTCGCAGCTCCGGAAGCGCCGACGAGACGGTCGTAGACGGGACTGTAGCGAGCGACATTGACCGCCCAGTTGCGCTCGCGCTCCACGAACGCACGCGCCACCTCGCGCCGCTCGTCCCAGCCGGAACGATCCTGCAGCAGCCCTGCCAGCGCATCGGCGAGTGCCGGAGGATCGTCGGGCGGGAACAGCAGGCCGGTGACCCCGTCCTCGATCAGCTCGCGATGCCCGCCGACATTCGACGCGGCGACAAGACGCCCCTGCGCCATTGCTTCGAGCGGTTTGAGCGGCGTCACCAGATCGGTCAGCCGCATCGACTTGCGCGGATAGGCGAGTATGTCGATCAGGCTGTAATAGCGCTCGACCTCCTGATGCGGCACGCGACCGACGAAATGGATGCGGTCGGCAACGGGCGAACGCGCGGCCTGTTCGCGCACCGTTTCCTCCATCGGGCCACCGCCGACGAGCAGCAAGGCCGCGCGGGGGCGACGCTGGACCAGCGCGGGCATCGCCGCCACGAGGTCATCCAGCCCTTCATAATCGTAGAAAGAGCCGATGAAGCCGATCACCTCGGCATCGTCGAGGCCGAGCGTCCCCGCCAGCGCGCGGTCCGGCGGCGGCGGCGCACCGAACAGCTCGAGGTCGACGCCGTTGGGCGACACCATGATCTCGTCGGCTGGCACGCCCCGCGCGACCAGATCGCCGCGCAGACCCTCGCAGATCACCGCGACGGCATCGGCGCGCGACACCACATGCGTTTCCAGCGCGCGGACCGCCCGATATTTGAACGAACCTTCCCGGCCGGTACCGTTGCCGACCGCCGCATCCTCCCAGAAGGCCCTGATCTCGTACAGGAAAGGCAGCCCCAGCCGCCGCGCGGCGAGCAGCCCAGCAAGACCGACGAGCGCGGGGGAGTGGGCATGGATCAGATCGGGTTTCCACGCCTGCGCGACCTCCAGCACGCGCCGGCGCAGCGCCGCCACCTCGCGCCATTCACCGATCGGGGTCGGTCCGCCCCGCGCCGGTCCACTGCGATCGAAGGAGAGCCCTTCCTCGACGGCGGGATCGGGCGAAGGCGTGTTGTAACGCGGCCCCGTCACCCCCCTCACCTCCCAGCCCATCGCCTGCTGGGCCTTGAGGATTGCCCGCGTACGAAAAGTATAGCCGCTGTGGATCGGCAGGCTATGATCTAGGACGTGGAGTATCTTCATGTGCGCCGGAACGCGCCTCAAGACGCTGCACATGTCAACCGGAATCGGGCCGCCCCGTCATGATCGACACGCTTTCACTGCTGCTCGCCCACTTCCTGCTGGGGATCGTGGCGTGGAAGCTGCTCGTCCATCCCTATCTGAACGAAGAGCCGCAGCAGTCGGGCCGCCATTTCAAGCCGATCCTACCGAAAAAGCCAATGAAGCGCCGCGCCGGGGTCGAAACAGGCGAACACAGGCCGGGATCCGACCGTGCGTGACCTGTTCCTCATCGGCTTTCTGGTCGCGCTGTTGCTGGCAGGCCTGCGCCGCCCTTTCCTGTTCGTGCTGGCCTATATCTACGTCGACATCGTCTCGCCGCAGCGGCTGTCCTATTATCTGCTGAGTTCGATCCCCATCTCGCTGATCGTCTTCATCGCCGCCTTCCTGGGCTGGGCGATCAACGACGACAAGAGCCAGGCCCGCCCCTCACCGCGCCAGATCATCCTGATCCTGCTCCTGCTGCTGTGCGGCTTCACGACGCTGACCGCCGCTTTTCCGGACGCCGCCAAGGAAAAATGGGACTGGGTGTGGAAGGCGATGGTTTTCTCCATCTTCATGCCGATGACGCTCTACACCCGCGCCCGGATCGAGGGGGTGCTGCTGTTCATGCTGCTGTGCCTGTCGTCGATCGCCGTGGTGGGCGGCGCCAAGACGCTGGCGGGCGGCGGCGGCTATGGCGTTCTCAACCTGATGGTCGCCAACAACAGCGGCATGTACGAAAGCAGCACGATTTCCGCTTTTGCGATCTGCTCGATCCCGCTGATCCTCTACATGGCGAAATATTCGTCGATCGTGAAGCCGACGCTGCTGACGCGGCTCTACTGGTATGCGCTGGCCTTCGCCTGTCTGCTGATCCCCATCGGCACGCAGACGCGAACCGGCCTGCTCTGCATCGCGCTGATGGCCCTGCTCGAGCTGCGCGCTGCCAAGCGGCGCATGCTCTATCTCGCGGTGGTGGCGGGTATCGTCATCGGTGGCATACCCTTCCTGCCCAAAAGCTACACCCAGCGCATGGACACGATCCAAGGCTACAAGGGGGACTCTTCGGCTGCAACCCGGCTCGCCGTGTGGAAATGGACGATCGACTACGCCGCCAGCCATCCGCTCGGCGGAGGCTTCAATTCCTATATCGGCAACAAGCTCGAAATCGACATGAGTTACAGGACCGCCGACGGAACGACGGTGAAAGTGATCGGCTATGACGCCGGCCGTGCCTTCCACAACGCCTATTTCGAAATGCTCGGCGAACAGGGCTATCCGGGTCTGCTGATGTTCCTGGCGGTCCACCTGATCGGCGTGTTCCGAATGGAAACCATCCGACGAACCTACCGGAAGGAGGAAGGCGAACATGCCTGGGTCGCGCCCCTCGCAAGCGCCCTGCAGCATGGCCACCTGATCTTCATGCTGGGATGCTCGTTCGTGGGCATCGCCTTCCAGCCCTATATCTATTTCCTGATCGCGGTGGAGATATCGTTCGACCGCTACGTCCAGACCCATGTGAAGAAAAAGGCCTGGAATCCGTTCCGCCGCCGCCGCCGCGAGGTCGACGCGGAAGCCCAGGCGCAGGCCGAACGCGAAGCCGCCGAGGCAGAGGCTGCGCTGGCGGCCCAGCAGGCAGAAAACGAATCGAAGCCGGAACGACGTCGGACGCAGGCGCGTTGGGGCAGCGTCGGAAGCAAATAGCCCTCAAGCGGAGACCGAATGCCCGTAACCAAAGCAGCTGCCGCCAGCGGAGACGCCACTCTCGCCAAATCGCTGAGCGACGCGGAAATCTTCTACGACCAGACGATGGGATGGATCGCCACCCATTATATGAGCATCGTCATCGCCTGCTCGATCGGCGCGGTTATCATCGCTGTCCTCTACGGGCTTCGAATGCTGGGAACCCGGCTGTGCCGCCGCGAGCATGTGGGACACTGGCCGAAGATCATCGGCCGGGCGATCTCACGCACCAACCTGTTCTTCATCGTGACCCTCGCGGCCCGCCTGGTCAGCGGCTATGCGGCCCCGCCGGCCGTCATATCGACGACGATCGGTTTCCTGTTCACCGTCGCCGCCGCGCTGCAGGCGGCGCTGTGGGTGCGCGAGCTGATCATCGGCATCGTCGAATATCGTGCCGGCGACGAGGAATCAGGCTCCTCGACGCTCGGCTCGGCAATCGGGATCATCCGGCTCCTCGTCACCTCGATCTGCTTCATCGTCGCGACCCTGCTGATCCTCGACAATATCGGGGTGAATATCACCGGCCTCGTCGCCAGCCTCGGTATCGGCGGCATCGCCATCGGCCTAGCTGCGCAGGGCATCTTCTCGGATCTGTTCGCCTCGCTCGCGATCATCTTCGACCGCCCCTTCCGCCGCGGCGACACGGTCCGGTGGGACCAGACCGTCGGCACAGTGGAATCCATCGGACTGAAGACGACGCGGGTGCGGGCGACGACCGGCGAGGAGGTGGTGATCTCGAACACCAACCTGCTCAACAAGGAATTGCGCAACCTGGCCCACACGATGCGGCGTCGGGCCACGCTGATGCTGGGGGTGACCTACCAGACCAGCCCCGAGACCTGCCGCCGCCTGCCGGATATCGTGAAGACGATCGTCACCGCGCACGACAAGGCGGTCTTCCTGCATTGCTGCATGACCAACTTCGGCGCCTCCAGCCTCGATTATGAACTGCTGTTCGACGTCATCGACGAGGATGTGGAGGTCTTCAATGCAACGCGGCACGCGATCTGCATCGAGATATTGGAGAGCTTTGCCCGCGAAGGCATAGACTTCGCCTATCCCACGCAGACGACCTTCACCGCAGCACCCGACGGCAGGATGATCATGCCCTATGCGGAAATCCCGCCCGACCTGATCCACAGAAGCTGAAGGCTGACATCGAGGCCCGGCTCACCCAGCGGGCGGGTCGGCCGCTGCCTGGGCGGCGGCCAGAACGCGCAGCAGATTGCCGCTCCAGACCTTGGCGATCGCGACATCGTCATATCCCCTCGCCTTCAGCGCGGCGGCAATGCGCGACACCGACGCCGCATCCTCCATCCCTTCGACGCCACCTCCGCCGTCCAGATCCAGACCGATGCCAACATGGTCGACGCCGACGATCTTCAGCGCGTGGAGCAGATGCGCCATGAAGTCGTCGAAGCTTGCGTGGGCGACCGGGTAGCGTTCGACGACCCGCCGCCGTTCGGCGAGCAGCGCGTGATATTCGGCTACCGAGAGCCCGTCGCGATCCATCCGGGCGGATATCGCCTTGAGCGCCGCGTCGCGCTCGGTGTTACGCGGAATCGGCTTCAGATAATGTTCGTAGCTGTTGATCTGGATGACCCCGCCGGCCGCCGCCAAGCGCCGCAGCCGCTCGTCATCCACGTTGCGCGGATGATCGTAGATCGCCTTGCAGCCCGAATGCGACAGGACGATCGGCGCGCGCGACTGCGCCAGCAACTGGTCCAGCACGGCGTCCGACGCATGCGACGCGTCGACCAGCATGCCGAGGCGATTGGCTTCTGCCAGCAGCTCCCGACCGAGCGGGCTCAGCCCGCCCCAGCGCGGGCCGCCCGGATCGGTCGAGCTGTCGGCAAACTGGTTGTTCGCGAAATGGACCAGCCCGAGCATGCGCACGCCGATCGCATGGAAGCTGCGCACCAGGCTCGGATCGTCGCCGAGCGGGTAGGCATTTTCGATGCTCATATAGACGACGCGCCGGCCGGTGCGGTCGATGCGCCTGGCATCGTCGGCCGTCAGCGCGAGTGCCATCGTCCTGGGATGGGAGGCCACCATCTCCCGGATCGAAACCGCGCGACGGAAGGCGAAGTCGCGCGCCGCCGCCTTCCCTTCCCGGTCGAGCGCCCCTTGCGGCGTATAGATCGCCCAGAAGCCGCCATCGAGACCGCCGCGTTTCATCCGGGGCAGGTCGACCTGCGTGAAATCCTCATCGAACCGGTGGCGATCCTCGATCCGCCAGCCGGGCAGGTCGAGCGACGCGGGCGTATCGAGATGACTGTCGAGCATCAGCATCGCCCCCGGCCCGCGACCGGCTGCAGCGCTTGTGCCCGGCGCAAGCAGGAGCATCAGTGCTGCAAGGGCGCGCGCGGCACGATCACTGTTGCTGTTGCCGTTGCGCATCCCTGCCATCCTCCTGTCGCCCCGGCTGACCGTCCTTCGGCAGCCGTGCCCCGTCGCTATCGGAACGATCGGAGTCGGGCCCTGCGCGGGGCGCATGCCCGTCCGCACCATGTCCTGTCCGATGTTCGCCCGTCATCGACGCAGCACACCATGCGACCGGTCCCTTGTCCATGCGTCGCGCTACGCATGGACGCCGGTCAGCGGCAGAAGCTCCACCCGCCGCGATCCGCCTGGTCGAGGTGGAGATGGTCGCGATGGAGCGCATTATAGTCGGGCGACAGGACAGTGGCGAAGCTGGCGCAGGCGCCATCGCGTATCTCGCGCAGGAAGGCCCCTTTGGCGCCCCGATCGGCCCAATGCGCGGCGATCGATATGCGGGTTCCGTCCGCCAGCCGAAATCCGGCGACGTCGATCGCGTCTGCCGTCGAATGTTCGCTCCAGTTCCCTTCCCGCCCGCCCCGGACCGGCCGGCAGGAATAGCTGCCGAAGCTGTCCACCCTGACGACGGAGCTTCCGAAATGACGCTGCGCGGCGGGCTCCAGCACCTGACGTTCCCACAGGAACAACCCGACTGCGACCGGGCAGGCGACATTGGCGACCGGCACGATGGAAAATCGCTCGCCCGAAGCGAGGCGGACGCCATTGGCATAACCGCATTGCGGCGCGCTACTCTCTACCGGCGGCAAGTTGGTGAAACGCTCGCCGCCATCCGTGAGCAGGCGAACGCAGGCGGGCATGTCCTCGTGCAAGGCAGCGATTTTGTAATTGGTGAAGCGGCCCGCGCGGTCAGCGAGGTTCAGCGGAGTCCAGGGCATGTCCTGCGGATGGCCCCGCGCCCATTCGCGGACACCGAGGATCAGGGCCGCGACGAAGACGAGCATGGCGAGGGGAAAGGCAAAGCGGGAGGCGCGCATCCCCCGCTATACGCATGGCGCCCGGCGAATATCCCGGACCCTCGCCAAAGCCTCAGCGCCGGGCGCCGTCTCCCGCGACCGCGCTCCACAGGGCGACGAGGACGAGGAAGGCGAACGCCATGGCGACCACCGCGAGCGGAAGCGATTCGGTGGCCGCCTCCGTCGCCCGACCGATCCAGAGCAGCAGCAGCGCCACCGTCGCGACGCCAGCGCCCAGCACCATCTGCCGGGGCGCCAGCTTGGCGCGCGATGTGCGCTCCGACATCGACAGGCAGCTGCACCCGGCGGCAACGGTCCTGGAGAGGGGCTGGTCGATGATGGAGCGGCGCATGGCGATGTCCCTTTCAGGAGCACGGCCTCGTGCCCCGGTCATCGTCTAACGCATCAGTATACCGATCGGTACATCACATCTGTAAAAGCATCGTTCGCGAAACTGACCGCTCGCGCCGCGCGGGCAGGTTTCAGGCCGGACCGATTCCTTCGACCGCAATCAGGCTGGCTCCGAACATGACCCCGTCGATCCGCACCCGCTGATCGAGCAGATGTTGCGGGATGCGATCCATCTCCAGCCAATATTCCCCGCCATCCTCGCAGCGCAGCGCGAAGCAGTTGCTCTTGGCGATCAGGCGCCCGGTCTGTTCGAATCGACTCAGAGTCTTGTTCGGCATGTCGGCTCCCCCATTGCGTTCAGGAGGCACCCTCTCCGATAGCAGAGAATATGCAGACGCGACGGTCGCGCAAGACCCACTATCGCGCGAAGCGATGGAGCCTGTCCGATGTGGCGGAAGTGCAACGCTGCAGGAGAGTGGATGCCCCGTGAGGATTCGAACCTCAATTGACGGAGTCAGAGTCCGTAGTCTTACCTTTAGACGACGGGGCACCAGTGGCAGAGCGGCGCACATAAGGAGGCTGTCGGCTGCTGTCAACAGATACGGGCGCGGTCTTGCCGTGGGCGTGATCTCCGATTACGCTCCACCTCAAGTGCCATGCATCAGAAGGTTGCATGGTGATGAAAGAGATCGAACAATATGGCGTCTGGTCCCAACCCAGGCGTGTCGCGACCGCATAATCAGGGCGGGCGCAGGACACGTCCTCCGTCTCTGAACGGGCCCCCACGCAACAGCTATGCCGCTCTCGACCTCGGCACCAACAATTGCCGCCTGCTGATCGCGCGTCCCGCCGACGACGGGTTCGTCGTGGTCGATGCCTTTTCGCGGATCGTCCGCCTCGGCGAAGGGCTGGCGGCCACCGGCATGTTGTCCGAAGCCGCGATGGACCGCGCGGTCAGCGCGCTTTCGGTCTGCGCCGACAAGCTGCGTCGACGGCGCGTCTCGCTGGTCCGCTCGGTAGCCACCGAAGCATGCCGGCGCGCGGGCAATGGCCGCGAGTTCGTCCAGCGCGTCTATCGCGAAACCGGCATCGCGCTCGAGATCATCACCCCGGAACAGGAAGCGCGCCTTGCAGTGCTCGGCTGCCACGCGCTGCTGGAACCGGGCGAAGGCACGGCGCTCGTCTTCGACATCGGCGGCGGTTCGACCGAACTCATCCTGATCGACGCGGATCATGAACCACCGCGCATCATCGACTGGTTCTCGGCGCCTTGGGGCGTGGTCTCGCTGTCGGAAACCGTGCCCCATGTGGGCGACGATCGGGACTCGCTGCTCGACAGCTATGCAAGGATGCGCGCCCGCGTGAACGAGAGTTTTGCAGCCTTCGCCTCGAAGCTCGAAAGGGCCGGAAAGCCGGGCCGGCTGCTGGGGACCAGCGGGACGGTGACCACCCTCGCCAGCGTCCATCTTGACCTGCCGAGCTATGACCGGCGACTGATCGACGGGTTGGTGGTGCCGGTACCGGCAATGCGCGACATCAGCGCGCGACTCGCGGGCATGACCGTGGAGGAGCGCGCAGAATTGCCCTGCATCGGGCATGAGCGCGCCGACCTGGTCGTCGCCGGCTGTGCGATCCTCGATGCGATACTCGACATCTGGCCCGCCGAGCGGCTGGGCGTTGCCGATCGCGGCATCCGCGAGGGGATATTGCGATCGCTGATGGCGCGCGACCGCGCGAGGCTCGCCTCGTGAGCCGGGGCGGAAGCGGTGGCAAGCAGCGCGTCAAGACAGCCAGGGGGCGCACTGCCGCTTCGACGCGCTGGCTCGAACGGCAACTCAACGATCCCTATGTCCGCAAGGCCAAGGCCGAAGGCTATCGCTCGCGCGCAGCCTATAAGCTGATCGAACTCGACGAGCGTTTCCATTTCCTGCGCGGCGCCAAGCGCGTGATCGACCTCGGCATCGCGCCGGGCGGCTGGACGCAGGTCGTGCGCAAGGTCTGCCCGCAGGCCGCTGTGGTCGGGATCGATCTGCTGCCGACCGACCCGATCGACGGCGCGATCATCCTGCAGATGGACTTCATGGCGGAGGAAGCCCCTGCCCTGCTCGCCGACGCGCTGGGCGGACCGGCCGACATCGTCCTGTCGGACATGGCCGCGAACACGGTCGGCCACCAGCAGACCGACCATCTGCGCACCATGGCACTGGTCGAGGCCGGCTGTCAGTTCGCGAGCGAGGTGCTGCGGCCGGGCGGCACCTATGTTGCGAAGGTACTCGCGGGCGGCGCCGACCACAGCCTCGTCGCCGAGCTCAAGCGCCTGTTCACCACGGTCAAACATGCCAAGCCGCCCGCAAGCCGCAAGGACTCGTCCGAATGGTATGTGATCGCGCAGGGGTTCAAGGGCGTCGTGGGGTCCAACGCGGTCCAGGACGAGAACTGATGCGGGTCAGCGTATCCGGATGACCTGATCGGGCTTGGCGCCGCCCTGATGGGCGGGGCAGCTCATCCTTCGGAACTGCTTGTCGAGGCAGAGCCACACCTCCTCGAACCAGCCAGCCTTGTCGACGTTGAGCCGCATCTGATCGGCCTTCATTCCCGGATTGGCCTTGGCGAACGCCTCCTGGAAAGCGGCGGCGGTCATCGATTTGCCCCGCAATTCCTCCATCTCGGGAAAGCGCAGCTCCGAATAGAGCGCGGCGCTCCTGGCGAAATAGGCTTCCGGCGTCTTGCTCATGCAGGTGCCGTGCTTCTCCCATTCGTGCTGGATCAGCTGCGGCGAAGGCGTGGTGCAGACATGCTCGCGGATGACCTTTTCAGGCACCAGCCGCGTCGGGCGGCAATATTGCGGCCACTGTGCACCCTCGCCGTCGGGCCACAGTCCGTGGAGGGTGAAGCCGAAGCTGCGCTCTCCGCCGCACTGGAAATGATCGCGCGGGCTGGTGGTGCGGTCGGCGCAATATTCGGGGGACCAGCTGACCGCCAGCGTATAGCTGCCGATCGGCAGCAGGCGGCGCGGCTGCTCGCTCGTCGGCCCTTCGAGCATCGGGCGCGGCAGGCTGGCGGGGGCCTCGCAGGACGGCGCCTTGCGGCTGCACGCAGGCGCTGCGGCCAACACTGTAAGGGCGACGAGAAGGGCAGCCCGCCGCATCGTCAGACCGCCCGGAAGTCCAGCCCGATATCGGCGGCCGGCGCCGACTGGGTAAGCCGTCCGACCGATACATAGGTCACGCCCGTCTGGGCGATGGCCTTGATCGTGTCGAGCCGCACCCCGCCCGAGGCCTCGGTCGGCACCCGCCCACCGACCAGCGTCACCGCGCCGCGCAGCGTCGGCGGGTCCATATTGTCGAGCAGCAGATGCGTCGCCCCCGCCTCCAGCGCGGGCTCGATCTGGTCGATCCGGTCGACCTCGACGATCACCTGCGCGATACCGGCCGACACCGCCCGGCGCACTGCCTCACCGATGCTGCCGGCCACCGCGACATGATTGTCCTTGATCATCGCCGCGTCATCGAGCCGCATCCGGTGGTTGGTGCCGCCGCCCATCCGTACCGCATATTTCTCCAGCACGCGCAGGCCGGGAATCGTCTTGCGCGTGTCAAGCAGGGTCGCCCCCGTCCCGGCAATGGCATCGACATAGCTGCGCGTCAGCGTCGCCACTCCGGACAGATGCTGGACCGTGTTGAGCGCGGAGCGCTCGGCCGTCAGAAGCGCCCTCGCCCTGCCCCGCAGTCGCATGAGTACGCCGCCCCGCGCGACACAGTCACCGTCGGCCGCCAGCATCTCGATCTCGACCTCGGGATCGAGCGCACGGAAGAAGGCTTCGGCCAGCGGAAGCCCGGCGACGCTGATCGCGTCCCGGCTCGCCATCTCGCCCTCGAACAGCGCATCCGCCGGAATCGTCGCCGCTGAGGTGATATCGCCCCCGCTTCCCATATCCTCGGCGAGTGTCGTGCGGACGAAGGCATCCAGATCGAAGTTCGGAAGGGTGAAGGTCATCCGCTATTCCCGGGTCAGTGGCCGTCGATCGTTAAAGCTTCGGACGCCCCACATCCGGACCCGACAGGCCGCCGGTCATTTCCAGCATCCGGTCGAGCGAGCGCTTCGCCTTCACGCGGGTGTCCTCGTCGACATGGATCTGCGGGCTCAGGTCGCGCAGCGCCAGATAGAGCTTCTCCATCGTATTGAGCGCCATGTACGGGCACATGTTGCAATTGCAGTTTCCGTCGGCGCCAGGAGCGCCGATGAAATGCTTGTGCGGCGCGGCCTTTTCCATCTGGTGGATGATGTGCGGCTCGGTGGCGACGATGAAGGTCTCGGCCTCCGAACGCAGCACATAATCAAGGATGCCCCGCGTCGAACCGACATAGTCGGCATGGTCGAGGATGTGCACCGGGCATTCGGGGTGCGCCGCGACGGGCGCGCCCGGATGCTGCGCTTTGAGCTTGAGCAGCTCGGTTTCCGAGAAGGCTTCGTGGACGATGCAGCTGCCTTCCCAGAGCAGCATGTCGCGACCGGTCTTGCGGGCGAAATAGCCGCCCAGGTGGCGGTCGGGCGCGAAGATGATCTTCTGGTCGGCGGGAAGCTGCGACAGGATCGTCTCGGCCGAGGACGAGGTCACGATGATGTCGCTATGCGCCTTCACCGCTGCCGAGCAGTTGATATAGGTCAGCGCCAGATGGTCCGGGTGAGCGGCGCGGAAGCGGGCGAATTCCTCGGGCGGACAGCTGTCCTCCAGGCTGCAGCCGGCGTCCATGTCGGGCAGGATCACGGTCTTCTCGGGCGACAGGATCTTGGCGACTTCGGCCATGAAGCGCACGCCGCAAAAGGCGATGACGTCGGCATCGGTGGCAGCGGCCTTGCGTGAAAGATCGAGGCTGTCGCCGACGAAATCGGCGAGGTCCTGAATCTCCGGGGTCTGGTAATAATGCGCCAGGATGACGGCATTGCGCTCCTTGCGCAGCCGCTCGATCTCGGCGCGCAGGTCGAGGCCCGTCAGATTCTCGGTAACGGCGTTCATCGATTCACTCTCCAGGGCGGCTCAGGCCGCGAGGCTCCATAGCGCGTCGTCGTGGCTGACGATACCGCGCCGCTCAAGATCGATCAGGTGCGCGAGAACCGACAGACCCGCCGCGCGGTGCAACTGTGGATCTATGCCTGCATACATTTGCAGCACCATGTCGGGGATAGCGCCGATGTCGCGCCCCAGCAGGCGCAAGATCTGCCCCTCACGCTGCTTGCGATGCCCGATCAGCCCGCGCACGAAACGCTGTGGCCGCTCGATCGGATCGCCATGGGCGGCGAAATAGACCTCGTCCTCGTCGCGGTGCATCAGCCGCTCGAGGCTTTCCAGATAGTGCGCCATGTCGCCGTCGGGCGGCACCACGACGCTGGTCGACCAGCCCATCACATGGTCGCCCGTAAAGAGGGCCCGTGCCTCCGGCAGGGCGAGGCAGATATGGTTCGAGGTGTGGCCGGGCGTCGCGACCGCCTGAAGCGTCCAGCCTTCGCCGCGCAGGATCGCGCCATCCGCAAGGACATCGTCGGGCGTATAATCCCGGTCGAAGGACGCATCGGCGCGCGGGCCGCTGTCGTCGAGCGCCAGCGGCGCGCAGCCGATGATCGGCGCGCCGGTGCGCGCCTTCAGCAGCGCCGCCGCCGGGCTGTGATCGCGATGCGTGTGCGTGCAGACGATCGCGGAGAGCCGGGCCTCGCCGACAGCAGCGACGATGGCATCGACATGCGCCTCGATATCGGGGCCGGGGTCGATCACCGCGACATCGGTCGTGCCGACGAGATAGGTCTGGGTGCCGGTATAGGTGAAGGGCGTCGGATTGCCCGCGAGCAATCGGCGCACCAGCGGATGCTGCATCTGGGCTACACCGACGACCTGCTCTTCCATGCTGGCCATGTGGCATCGCCGGAGATGGATGTGAAGGCCTGCCGCCCGATTAATGGCGGCAGGCCTTCATCTCAGGCAGCTTCGATCGCTTCGATCAGCGCCTTGTTGAAGGCGGGGATGTCGTCGGGCTTTCGGCTGGTGACGAGGTTGCCGTCGACCACCACCTGCTCGTCGACGACATTGGCGCCCGCGTTGAGCAGGTCGGTGCGGATCGACGGCCAACTCGTCAGCTTGCGACCAGCGACGACGTCAGCCTCGGCCAGAAGCCAAGGTCCATGGCAGATCGCCGCCACCGGCTTGGACGCGTCGAAGAAGGCGCGGACGATGTTCAGCGCGTCCTCCTCCATCCGCATCGTATCCGGGTTGGCCACACCACCTGGGATCAGCAGTGCGTCATAATCGGCGGGATCGACGTCGTGGATCGAGGCGTCGGGGCGGATCGTGTCGCCCTTCACGTCATGCTTCATGCCCTGGATCGGCTCGCTCTTGTTCGACGCCAGCACCACCTGCGCACCCGCATCGATCAGGGCCTGGCGCGGATCGAACAACTCCGACTGCTCGAACCCGTCGGTGGCGATGATCAGCACTTTGGCTTTGGAAATATCGGTCATGTCTCGATTCCTCGGGCGTGGGGGAGCCGGGGGAACGAGACAGGACCGGCTCCGTTCCGGTCGTTGCGCCGAATTGCCCGGCGCGGCGGGCGATATGCTATTTCCCCGCCGCGCGAAGGGCGGCGACGGCGTCGCCGGGATAGTCGCTGAACAGCCCGTCGACGCCATAATCGAGGAACCGGCGATATTCGGCTGCCGGATCACCCTGCGCAGCATCCCCCTCGCCTCGGCGGTCGCCAGCGGGCAGAAAGGCGTTCTCGCTGCGGAAGGTCCACGGGTGCACCTGCAAGCCGGCCGCATGGGCATCGGCGATCAGACTGGTCGGGGGCAGCGCCTTGCCCTGTACGTCGCGCGGCTCGATCATCAGCTTGTAGGGGCCGATCGCATCGGCATAGGTCGCGATCGTCCGCAGCCCGTCGGGGGTCACCATGAGCGCCGGGGTCAGCCCCGTCTTCGCCAGCTGCTGATCGAAGGGGGCCTCCTCCGGGTCGATCAGCTGGACGAGCCGGATCGGGGTCAGCGCGCGCAACGCCTTCAGGTTCGAGACCTCGAAAGACTGGATGAAGACCGGATCGTCGCGCTTGCTGAACCCAGCTTTGGCGAGGGCCGCGAGCAAAGGCTTTTCGAGCGGCTTTCCGATCGAAGCAAAGTAGCTCGGATGCTTGGTCTCGGGATAGACGCCCACCTTGCGCGGGGCGCCCCTAGCGATCGCCAGCACCTCGTCGAAGGTCTGGATGCGCTCGTCGGTGTAGCGGAGATTGCCGGGTCGCATCGCGGGCAGCCGTTCGCGGGCGTGCAGCGTCTTCAGCTCGGCGAGCGTGAAATCCTCGGTGAACCAGCCAGTAATCGCGCGGCCGTCGATCGTCTTGGTCGTCTTGCGGTCGGCGAATTCAGAATGTTCGGAGACATCGGTCGTGGCCGAAATCTCATTCTCATGACGGACAACGAGGACATCGTCCTTCGTCATGACGAGATCGGGTTCGATGAAGTCGGCGCCCTGCTCGATCGCCAGCCTGTAGGCCGCCGCCGTATGTTCGGGGCGGAGGCCCGAAGCGCCGCGATGGGCGATGACCACCGGTCGCGCGTCGAGAGAGGACGCCATCAGCGCCGCCACGATCAGAGGGATGAGGCGGCGCATCGAGTCATATCAGGCGTGCGGTACGCCCTTCTCTTCGAGAAGCTCGGCGAGTTCGCCGGCCTCATACATTTCCATCATGATATCCGACCCGCCGACGAATTCGCCCTTCACGTAAAGCTGCGGGATGGTCGGCCAATCGGAGAACTCCTTGATCCCCTGGCGGATGCCGGGATCCTGAAGCACGTCGATCGTCGCATATTCGACGCCGAGATGCTCGAGGATCGCGATCGCCCGGCTGGAGAAACCGCACTGCGGAAACAGCGGAGTGCCCTTCATGAACAGAAGAACGTCGGCCGAATTGACCGCCGTCGCGATACGGGCCTGAACGTCGTCACTCATCACGAAACTCCCTAAGGCCATTTCACGACAGAAGGATGACCATCTGCCGGAAAAGCTGCAAAAATCAGTCGGGTACGCCGGTGCTCAGCTGAAGGGCATGCAGTACGCCACCCATGCGGCCGCCCAAAGCGTCATAGACCTTACGCTGCTGGTTTATCCGCGTCAGGCCGCGAAAGCTCTCGCTCACGACCCGCGCGGAATAATGGTCGCCATCGCCGGCGAGGTCGGTGATCTCGACCTGCGCATCGGGCAGCGCGGCCTTGATCATCGCCTCGATGTCGGACGCGGCCATCGGCATGGCTTACTTGCCTTCCATCAGCTGGCGACGTGCCTCGACGGCCTTCGCCTCGAGCGCCGTGCGGATGGCGGACTCGTCGACCTCCACGCCAGCCGAGGTCAGGTCGCCCAGCAGCTTGCGGATCACATCCTCGTCGCCCGCTTCCTCGAAATCGGCCTGGACGACCGACTTGGAATAGCTGTCGGTTTCCTCGGCCGTCAGCTTCATCATGCTCGCCGCCCACTGGCCCAGCAGACGGTTGCGCCGCGCCGTAATGCGGAAGGCCATCTCCTGGTCATGGGCGAACTTGTTTTCGAAGGCCTGTTCGCGATCGTCGAAAGTGGTCATCTGAATCCCTGTTCGCCTGTGGTTTCCAGCCCAGATAGGCATCCGGCCCACGACGCGCAACTGCGCAGCGCCCGGGCCTCCGCCGTCAGAGCCAGGGGCGCTCGGCCGCCATCTTCTGCTCATAGCCCGAAATGGCGACATCGCGCGCCATCGTCATGCCGACCTCGTCGAGGCCATTGAGCAGACAATATTTACGGAAAGGATCGATCTCGAAGGTGAAGCGATCCTGGAAGGGGGTGGTCACCGACTGCTGGTCGAGGTCGATCGCGATCGGATGGGTCTTCGCCACTTCGAGCAGACGGTCGACCGCATCCTGCGGCAGGACGACGGTCAGGATGCCGTTCTTGAACGCATTGCCCGAAAAGATGTCCGAGAAGCTCGGCGCGATCACGGCTTCGACGCCCATGTCGGCCAGCGCCCAGGCGGCATGCTCGCGGCTCGACCCGCAGCCGAAATTGTCACCGGCGATCACGATGTTGGCGCCGGCATATTCCGGGTCGTCGAACACGTTGCCCGGCTGTGCGCGGATCGATTCGAACGCGCCCTTGCCGAGCCCCTTGCGGGTGATGGTCTTCAGATAGGGCGCAGGGATGATCACGTCGGTGTCGACATTCTTGAGGCCGAGCGGATAGGCCCTGCCCTCGATCTCACGGATCGGCTTCATCATTCGGCTCCTTCGGGAAAGGCTGGCAGCTTCGCGACGTCGCGGGGATCATGCTGGATTATCGACACCGCCTTCAGCGAAGCGCCGAGTTTGCGGAAACGGTCCATTGCCGCGAGCGAATCCGCGCGGTCGACATTGAAGGTCGGCACACCGTCGCTATCGAGATTCTCGTGAAAATGTGCGACGTCACCCGACAGCAGGACGGTCCTGCCGCTCGGGAGGCGGACGATCAGTCCATGATGCCCCGGCGTATGCCCGCCCAGCGCGATCATCACGACGCTGCCGTCGCCGAACAGGTCCTTGTCTCCCTCGACGCCTTCGACCTTGGCGCCTTCCGCCAGCCAGGGGGCAATCGGCTTGCCGACCGCAGCATCGGCGCGCGCGACCTTGAGGTCCCCTGCCCCGATCATCAGCTTTGCCTTGGGAAAATCGGCGGCCTGGCCGGTATGATCGAAATGATAATGGCTGATACCGATCAGGCCGATCTGCTCGGGCTTCACGCCAATCTGCGCCAGTTGCTCGACGATCGTCCGGTCGAGGCGCGCGTTCATCGGCTGGCTGGGATCGGCCTTCGCACCGCGTGCGGACGCCGGAATGCCGGTGTCCCACAACATATAGGCGTCGCCGTCCTTGATCAGATAGCAGCTGGCCACCAACTCGCGCGTCTGGCCGGTGTAGGACTGCGTGTCCGAGAAGACGTTCAGTTGGTTGACGATCACCTTCCCGCAGTCGAGGCGCCACAGCTTCTCGACGGTACCTGGCGTGGCCGCAGCCGCACCGCCGGCCCACAGGCCGATGGCCGCCGCGACCGCGAGCGAACGGATCATCCGAGCCGTTCCAGCGTGCGGACGTCGGCCAGCCGCCCGGTCACCGCCGCGGCCGCCGCCATGGCGGGCGAAACCAGATGGGTGCGCGCGCCCGGGCCCTGTCGGCCGACGAAATTGCGGTTCGAGGTCGAGGCGCAGCGTTCGCCCGCCGGAACCTTGTCCGGGTTCATCGCGAGGCACATCGAGCAGCCCGGCTCGCGCCATTCGAAGCCCGCTTCAATGAAGACCCGGTCGAGCCCCTCTTCCTCGGCCTGCCGCTTGACCAGGCCAGAACCCGGAACGATCAGCGCCTGACGGATATTCGGCGCGACCTTGCGACCGCGGGCGATGTCGGCGGCGGCGCGAAGGTCCTCTATCCGGCTGTTGGTGCAGCTGCCGATGAAGACATGCTGGACCTCGACCTGCTCGATCGGCGTTCCGGGCGTGAGGCCCATATAGTCGAGCGACTTCTGCGCCGCGACCTGCTTGGACGCGTCGGCGAAGCTCGACGGATCGGGCACGACGCCCGTGACGGGAATGACGTCCTCGGGGCTGGTGCCCCAGGTCAGGCTGGGCGCGATGTCGGCGGCGTCGATCACGACGACCTTGTCGTAATGCGCGCCGGCATCGGTCGGCAGCGTCTTCCACCAGGCAAGCGCCTTGTCCCACTCGGCACCCTTGGGCGCCATGGGCCGGCCCTGGATGTAGGCGTAGGTCTTCTCGTCCGGGGCGATCAGGCCGGCGCGTGCGCCACCCTCGATCGACATGTTGCAGACGGTCAGACGCCCCTCGATCGACATCTCGCGGAAGACGTTGCCGGTATATTCGATGACATAGCCGGTGCCGCCCGCAGCACCGATCACGCCGATGATGTGGAGCACAACATCCTTGGGCGACACCCCGAGACCCAGCTTGCCTTCGACGCGCACTTCCATCGATTTGGACTGGGCGAGCAGCAGCGTCTGGGTCGCCATCACATGCTCGATCTCGGACGTGCCGATACCGAAGGCGAGCGCGCCGAGGCCGCCGTGCGATGCCGTATGGCTGTCGCCGCAGACGATCGTCGTGCCCGGGAGCGAAAAGCCCTGCTCGGGCCCGACGACGTGGACGATGCCCTGCTCGACATCGGTGGCATCGATGTAGCGTACGCCGAATTCAGGCGCGTTCTTTTCGAGGGCCGAGAGCTGCGCCGCCGACTCGGGGTCCGCGATCGGCACGCGGCGCCCATCCGCGTCGACGCGCGGCGTGGTCGGAAGATTATGATCAGGCACCGCCAGCGTCAGGTCCGGCCTGCGCAGCTTGCGTCCCGCGACGCGCAGCGCCTCGAAGGCCTGGGGGCTGGTGACCTCATGGACGAGGTGGCGATCGATGTAGATCAGGCAGGTCCCGTCGTCGCGGCGCTCGACGACATGGGCGTCCCAGATCTTCTCGTAGAGGGTGCGTGGCTTGCTGGACATGCGCGCCGATCTAGCCAACGGCGCGATAATGTCAAAGGAGACTGATCATCATCTCCGAAAGTTGCGCTTTTCGCATCTGCCGCAAACTATCCGTGCAGCGGGGACATGCGAAGACAGGCCTTGGACGAACGACAGTTCGCGTTCGCACAAAAGATACAATTCCTATTTGTCGAGCTCCATCCAGTCCTTGAACGGCTGGTTATAGAGCATGTCGAGAACCTCGAGCTGCATACCGGTCGGCTCGACGGCGGTGGAGTTCCACAGCATCGCCACTCCCGACTTCAGCAGCGGGTCGAACAGGATCAGCGACCGATAGCCGTCGACCGCACCGCGGTGGCCGATCACCTCGCGCCCCTGATAATGCCAGATGCGCCAGCCGAGGCCATAGGAGGCATCCTTGAGCGACTGGTCCAGCTCGCGCTGGCGGTGGATCGAATAGGTGCGAATGCGGGGGCTATGGATTTCGCGCAGCAGCTTGCGCGAGAGGACGCGCGGGGCGGCGCCCATCTGTGCCCGCATCCAGATACCCAGATCGATGATCGACGAGTTGACCCCGCCTGCGGCGGGCGTCCGGTAATAAGCGTCGGCCACCTTCAGTTCGCGACGCCCCTGATGCGGCGGCGCCCAATTGTCCGAGGATTCGAGCCCTTCGCGGCTCAGCGTCGCCGAGGTCATGCCGAGCGGCCGGAACAGCATGCGCTGGACAAGGTCGGCATAGGACGCACGGCCCGCATGTTCGGCCGCCTCGCTGGCGGCGTCATAGGCAATGTTCTGATAGCTGTAGCATTTGCCGGGCGGACACAGCAGCGGGATCTGGTTCAGGCGACTGCGGATTTCCTTGGGATCGCGGCCGTCCTCGAGATCCTGATCATAGGCATTCTTCCAGATGCCCAGGCTCTGCGAGAGGAGGTTGTCGAGGGTGGCCACGTCCTGCGCATTTTCCGGGAGTTTCAGCGAGGGCGCCCAGCGCGACACCGGATCGCGCAAGGACAGCATCTTGCGTTCCGCCATCTTGGCGATGAGCGTCGAGGCGACTCCCTTCGAGACCGACGCCCAGCGGAAGACAGTGTGGGCGTCGACCGGGTGCCCGTCCGGACCATCGCTGGTGACGCCATAGCCCTTGGCAAAGCTGAGTTCGCCATTCTCGACCGTCACGATCGCGACGCCCACGACCGACTTCTTTTCCGCCAGCCGTCGCATCCGGCTGTCGAGCCGCGCATAGTCGATACGGCGCGGCCCTGCCTTGCTGATGCCGATACGGCTGAGGTCGACCGACAGCCTTTCGGCTCCGGGCTTCGGCGCATCGCTTACGCGCCGCAAGTAAATGCCGCCTGCGGCGATAAACGCGATCAGCACCGCGAGGAAGACCACGCCCGCGACGACCAGCCCCCGTTCGATCTGGATCACGGTCGCCACCGGCTTCTCGCTGGGTGGCATGTCAGGGCGGGCGGGTTTTTCCTTGTCGGGTGTCACGGGGCGAAGGGGACCTGAGGAACGGTGGAAAGGACGGATCCCGGACCGGCGAACGCCGACGGTCACAGGATGACATGCGCTACCCAATGCACCATCCCGCACGTCGCCGGAAGGCCCGGCGGCATCACATGGCCGTTTCGCTGCCCCCGTCCGCCGCAGCGACGAAAAAGATGCGGAACCGCCCGGAAATGCGCCGATTGTCGATGTAATCCGTTGACCTGCCACGCCCTTTTGGACATGCATCCGGCAATGGGAGGATAGGATGATCAAGGAACTGGCTGAAATAGATATCAAGCCGGGGCATGAGCGGGATTTCGAGGCCGCCGCAGCAGTCGCCAAGGATCTGTTCCTCGCCTCGAAGGGATGCCTCGCCTTCCGCCTCCATCGGTCGATGGAGCAGCCCAGCCGCTATCGCATGTTCGTCGAATGGGAAACCATCGAGGATCACATGATCGAGTTCCGCAACTCCGATGCCTTTCTGGAATGGCGGCGGCTCTGCGGCCCCTTCTTCCAGAATCCCCCGCGCGTCGAACATCTGACCGTCATCGTCGAGGGCAAGAGCCATGACGAGGACGCCGAGGCGATGGCAGCGGAATAGACCAAATCCCGCCGGCCCCGCGCTCCGGGAGGCCGTTAACCAGGAAGATTCGACTAATGGAGGTCGAGTCTGCGCCAAGGAATTTTTCATCTCCGCGCGTCATGCTGTAGATTGGCCAGCGTGTACGAGTGGAGTTTGCTTCGATGCCGGCTGTCCGGCTTGATCCCTGCTGGTCGCACGAACTGCTCGCGCTGCAATCGGCCGCGAGTACGGTCGAAGGCGATCTCAAAGAGCTGATGCAGCTCGTGGTCGAGCATGCGCTGCGCATGGTCGGCACGGCCAGTGGTGCCATGATCGACATAAGGGATCTCGACGAGCGCGAATGCCGCGCCGCCAGCGGAACCGCCGCTGCCTATCTCGGCCACCGACAGCCCGTTGCGGGCGAGCTCTTCCGCCAATGCACAGAGCAACGGCGCGCGCAGCTCTGCGTGGACAGCCAGAAGGACGACAGGGTCGATGCGGCTTTCTGTCGCGAGGCCGATATCGGATCGATCATCTTGGCACCGATCCTGTACGAGGGCGCCGTGGTGGGCACGCTCAAGCTCTTCGGACGCGAGCCCCACAGTTTCGGCGAAGATGAACTGCTGGTCGCCCAGCTTCTTGCCGGGACGATCGTCACGGGACTGGCTGCGCTTGCCAGGGACGACGCCTATCGCGCCTTGGAACATATGGGCAAGCGCTTCCAGGCCACATTCGAGCAGGCAGCCGTCGGCATGGCGCATGTGGCGATAGACGGCCACTTCCTGCTCGTGAACGACCGCTTCTGCGAGGTCATCGGGCGGTCGCGGGAATCGCTGCTCGACAGCAGCTATCAGCAGATTACGCACGAAGCCGATCTTGAGGCGGACGTCCGCCATGTCGAAAGCCTCCTTTCGGGGCGCTCGACGGCCTACACGATCGAGAAGCGCTATATCCGGTCCGACGGAACGGCCATCTGGACCAACCTGACCGTTTCACTGGTGCGCGATGAGCGGGGGGCGCCGGAGTTTTTCGTGGCGGTCGTGGAGGATATCGGGCGCAGGAAGGCCGCCGAGGAGCGTGCGCTGCACGACCCGCTGACGGGCCTGCCCAACCGGCGCTGGCTGATCGAGCATTTCAAGGGTGAGTTCGATCGCAAGCCCGCGCGGCCCATGGTGATCGCCTATCTCGACCTCGACGGTTTCAAGGCGGTCAACGACAAATATGGGCATGCTGCGGGCGACCGATGCCTGTCCGACGTGGCTGCCTGCCTTGAACGCTCGATGCGCGCGCAGGACTCGATCTGCCGCATCGCAGGCGACGAATTCGTCCTGCTGATGCCCGACATCGACCGTGCCCGCGCGTTGGAGATCATCGCCCATTTCCAGGCCGAGCTCGCCGATCTCTGCCGCCATCGCCCCTGGTCGATCGGCGTCAGTGCCGGCGCGGTGATGATCGACGGGAAAAATCATCCCCACTGGGAGGATATATTGGAGGCGGCGGACCGGCTCATGTACGAGGCGAAGCGGTCCGGAGATGGCGCCACCATCTTCCGCTATGTCGGCGAGACGCTGGCTGCCGCCTGACCGCGGTCAGATCGTCGCGTGGCGGCAATAACGAACGCAGTCACAGTTTCCGCAACCGCTGCCATCTGAGGCCTGCGAGCAGCGCTCGAACCTTTCCAGCGCAATCTGCCATCGCTGCAGCCCCGATCCCGTCGCCGCCGAGGCTATGGCACTGTCCAAAGCCTGCCGCGCAAGCTTCCGCAAAAAGACATGCTGCTCGACACCGGTCGCCATGATCGATCGTCCCCAAAAATCCCCATGCTGCCTGTAGAGAGAGTTTGTTTCGGCCTCCCTACGTAAACATACGAAGGTTCGTCGAAGACCTGTTTCCCCGAGCTTGCAGCGGAGGAAGACCTCGGCATGGCCTCTGGACTAACGGCGTCACCCTCTGATGCGGACGGAAGAGAAGCTGTGCGATCCGACGCCGCGTAAGCGGATCGACCCTATTTCGCGTTCAGGGTGAAGCCCACTCTCGCGGTCTGAACCAACGGGATGGCTCGCCCCCCCCCCGCGTTGACCGCCGGTGGAGGCTGATAATGCTGCTTCAGATAGCTGCAGGCGGGATCGGCCATCAGTTCGAACGGTCGTTTAGCGCGCTTGGCTTCGCGTATGCCCTCAGGGAGGTAGGGGGTGCAATCTCCAATAGCGCCTGTGGCGTCGACAGTGATGGCCAGATTAATCTCTACAGAATCCGGCAATTCCTTCCGCATGATCAGAACATCGATCGTCGACGGTCTCGGGCGTTTTGCCGGCGGGCCATAGGGTATCCAGAAACTGTTGATGCTGCGATAGACAAAATACGCTGGCGCGCCATCGGGTCCAAAGGTGGGTTTGAACCGGGCGTGCTTCATGAGCACCCGGCAGGTCTTCTTGTCCAGATCCTTCCAACCGCTGTAATAGATTATTTCGCATCGCAGCGGATTGCCGGACGGCAAGACCGTCAGCCGAAAGCCGGTATGACCGGACCGTTGCTCGCGCAGAGCAGCCGATGGATAGTCGCCTGGACGCACCCACTGACCTGGGCCGATGGGCTGAGGCGCCGCCACGACGGCGAGCGCGAGCAGCGGCCCCAGCATCGCGAGGTGCTCAGATCAGTCCGGCGAGCGGGCTGGACGGGTCGGCATACATGCGTCGTCCCATACGCCCGGCGCGGTAGGCCAGGCGGCCGCTTTCGACCGCCAGCTTCATCGCGGATGCCATCATCACCGGGTTCTTCGCTTCGGCGATGGCGGTGTTCATCAACACGCCCGCGCAACCCAGTTCCATCGCGGCCGAAGCCTCCGACGCGGTGCCGACGCCCGCGTCGACCAGCACGGGGAGCTTGGTGCCCTCGACGATCAGGCGGATCGTGACCTTGTTCTGAATGCCGAGGCCCGAACCGATCGGCGCGCCGAGCGGCATGATCGCGACAGCGCCGGCATCCTCCAGCCGCTTGGCTGCGATCGGGTCGTCGACGCAATAGACCATCGGCTTGAAGCCTTCCTTGGCCAGGATCTCGGTCGCGCGGAGCGTTTCGACCATGTCGGGGTAAAGCGTCTTGGCCTCGCCCAGAACCTCGAGCTTCACCAGTTCCCAGCCGCCCGCCTCGCGCGCCAGCCGCAGCGTGCGGATCGCCTCTTCGCCGGTGTAACAGCCGGCGGTGTTGGGCAGATAGGTGATCTTCTTCGGGTCGATGAAGTCGGTCAGCATCGGCGCCTTGGGGTCGGACACATTGACCCGACGAACCGCGACGGTGACGATCTCTGCGCCGGACGCCTCGACCGCCGCCGCATTCTGGGCGAAGTCCTTATACTTGCCCGTACCGACGATCAGCCTTGACCGAAAGGTCTTCCCCGCCACCGTCCAGCTGTCGTCGTCCACCGTCACGCCATGATCTCCGCCACCCACGAAATGGACGATCTCGAGTTCGTCCCCATCTTCGATCCGCACCTGCCCCAAGGTCGACCGCGGGACAACCTCCAGGTTGCGCTCCACGGCCACCTTGACCGGGTCCAGCCCAAGTTCGAGCGCGAGGTCCGCGATGGTGAGGCCAGCGGGCACGCGGCGATGTTCGCCGTTGATGCGAAGCTGGATCGTTCCGTCGGGATTGGTCATGCGGTCTCCAATGCGCTTTGCGCTTTGCGTCGGGGCACCATATAGGGAGGCGGCTCGCACCCTCGCAATGGAAAGGCAAGCCGCGTGGCGGATCGTCCGGTCATCTATGTCCTAAACGGGCCGAATCTCAACATGCTGGGCACGCGCGAGCCCGAAATCTACGGCAGCACGACACTCGACGACATCGCCGCGATGCTCGAGGACCGCGCGCTGGAACTGGGCGTCGAGATCGACATGCGCCAGTCCAACCATGAAGGCCATCTGGTCGACTGGATACAGGAAGCGCATGCGCGCGGGGCAAAGGCGGTTCTGATCAACCCCGGTGCCTATACCCATACGTCGATCGCGCTGCACGATGCGATCAAGGGCGTCACCGTGCCCGTGATCGAGATTCATCTGTCCAACCCCCATGCTCGCGAAAGCTTCCGCCATGTCAGCTATGTCGGGCGCGCGGCGAAGGGTTCGATCATGGGATTCGGCGCCCAATCCTACATGCTGGCGCTGGACGCAGCCGCGCGCTTCTGACAATGGCGTCCGCCACAAGACGAATTTTCTGGAAGAACTATCGCTATGGCCGATCAATCGCAGGGGAAAACAATGCAGGTCGACCCGGAACTGGTGCGCCAGCTCGCCGTACTTCTCGATGACACCAACCTGACCGAGATCGAGGTCCAGGACGGCGAACGGCGGATCAAGGTCGCGCGCAACGTAACTGTCGGTGCCGCACCCGCTTACGCCTTTCCCGCCGCCGCTGCTCCCGCACCCGTCGCAGCCCCCGCTGCTGCAACCGTCGCGGCTGCGGTGGAGCCGGCTGGCGATCATCCCGGCACGGTCAAGTCGCCGATGGTCGGAACCGCCTATCTGACGCCCGAACCCGGCGCCAAGAATTTCGTCACCGTCGGCGATAAGGTCTCTGCGGGCCAG
Source organism: Rhizorhabdus phycosphaerae (assembly GCF_011044255.1). Taxonomy (NCBI): domain Bacteria; kingdom Pseudomonadati; phylum Pseudomonadota; class Alphaproteobacteria; order Sphingomonadales; family Rhizorhabdaceae; genus Rhizorhabdus; species Rhizorhabdus phycosphaerae. Next base: position 4,254,005 of record NZ_CP049107.1, on the reverse strand, counting down.
ACGCTGCTGATCGTCGAGGCGATGAAGGTGATGAACGCCATCCCCGCGCCGCGTGCTGGCACGGTCAAGGCCGTGCTGGTCGAAAATGGTCAGCCGGTGGAATATGACCAGCCGCTCGTAGTCGTCGAGTAACGCATCGTGGCGATAACAAAGGTCCTGATCGCCAATCGCGGTGAGATCGCGCTCCGCATCCACCGTGCCTGCCACGAAATGGGCATCCAGACCGTCGCGGTCCACTCGACCGCCGACGCCGATGCCATGCATGTGCGCCTGGCCGACCAGTCGGTCTGCATCGGACCGCCGGCTGCGGCGGAGAGCTATCTCAACATCCCGAACATCATCGCCGCGGCGGAAATCTCTGGCGCGGACGCCGTTCATCCCGGCTATGGTTTTCTCTCGGAGAACGCGCTGTTCGCCGAGATCGTCGAATCGCACAACCTGATCTGGATCGGCCCGAAGCCCGAGCATATCCGGACTATGGGCGACAAGATCGAAGCCAAGACGACCGCGGCCAAGCTCGGCCTTCCTCTCGTTCCCGGATCGCCCGGCCCCCTCACCTCGCTCGAGGAGGCGAAGGAGATCGCGGCGGAAATCGGTTATCCCGTTCTGATCAAGGCGGCATCGGGCGGTGGCGGACGCGGCATGAAGGTCGTGCCCGACGAAAGCCAGCTCGAAACGATGATGGCGCAGGCCGGTTCCGAGGCGAAGGCCGCCTTCGGCGACGCTACCGTCTATATGGAGAAGTATCTCGCCGATCCGCGCCATATCGAGTTCCAGGTGTTCGGCGACGGCAACGGCAATGCCATCCATGTCGGCGAGCGGGACTGTTCGCTGCAGCGCCGCCACCAGAAGGTTCTCGAGGAAGCGCCCTCGCCCGTCCTGACCCATGCGCAGCGGACCGAGATGGGCGACATCGTCGCGCGCGCCATGGCCGATATGGGCTATCGCGGCGCCGGCACGATCGAGTTCCTTTACGAGAATGGCGAGTTCTATTTCATCGAGATGAACACCCGCCTTCAGGTAGAGCATCCGGTGACCGAGGCGATCACCGGCCTCGATCTGGTCCGCGAGCAGATCCGCATCGCCGAGGGCAAGCCGCTGTCGGTGACCCAGGAAGACCTCGAATTTCGCGGTCACGCGATCGAGTGCCGGATCAATGCCGAGGATTGGCGCACCTTCGCGCCGAGCCCTGGTCTGGTGAAGACCTTCCACGCGCCCGGCGGCATGCATGTGCGCGTCGATAGCGGCCTCTATGCCGGCTATCGGATCCCGCCTTACTACGACTCGATGATCGCCAAGCTGATCGTCTATGGGCGTGATCGCGAGGGCTGTCTGCGCCGCCTGCGGCGGGCGCTCGAGGAGTTCGTGGTCGAAGGCGTGAAGACCACGATCCCACTCCACCAGGCGCTGCTCGACGATCCCGACTTCCAAAAGGGTGAGTACACGATCAAGTGGCTGGAGAAGTGGCTGGCCGAACAGGGCAACAGCTGACCGGCGAGCGCGATCTGGCGAGGCTTCTCGCCTCGATGGCGCCGGTGCTGGACGATGCACGCCATGCAATCCGGGCGATGGCCGCCGGGGAGTCCCCCTCCTCCGAGGTCTTCGCCCTGATCTGCGAGGCGGAGGGCTGGACAATCATCCTGCCCGATCCCGAGGGGGACTGGGCGCGGATCAGCCTGTCGGTCCATTCCGACCTTGCCGCCGTCGGCCTGACTGCTGCGATCTCCGGTGCGCTTGCCGCTGCCGGGATCGCCGCCAATGTTGTCGCCGGCCTCAACCACGACCACATCCTTGTTCCCTGGGCGCGCCGTCAGGAGGCGCTCGACATTCTCGGATCGCTCGGAGACGACGCATGAAGGCCACCATCTGGCACAATCCCCGCTGCTCGAAATCGCGCGAAGCGCTGGCGATCCTCGAAGCGACGCCCGGCGTCGAAGTCAGCGTGGTCGAATATCTGAAGACCCCGCCCTCGCGCGCGCAGATCGCCGCCATCTATGCCAAGGCCGACATGTCGCCCACCGACGGGCTGCGCAAGGCAGAGGACGGCGCCAAGGCGCTCAAAGGCGCGAGCGACGACGCGATCCTCGACGCGATGGCAGCCGATCCGATCCTGATCGAGCGGCCGCTGGTCGAGACCGACAAGGGCGCACGGCTCGGCCGCCCGCCGGAAAAGATCCGCGAGATCCTTTAGCGGGCGGCGGACGTGGCAGCTCGGACTGCTTCGTCGGCGGATCCCGACAGATAGCGCGCGAGGATCCCGGTCCACCGCCTATAGCCCTGCGCGTTGAGGTGAAGGCCGTCGACGCTGAAGAAGCGCGGGTCGGGCTTCCCGCCCTCGTCCAGCAGCGCGCCGCCGACATCGACGAAATCAAAACCGATCTCGGTCGATTTCGCCCTAATCACGGCATTGGCGGCCGCCATCTTCGCATAGAGATCCCACCGCAGCGGCGTAGGTTTCATCGACAGATAGGCGATCCGCGCGCGGGGCATGTCGGAACGAAGCCGGCTCAGCAGGGCCAATATGTCGGCCTGCGCCATTTCCGCCGACGCGCCGGCCGCTATGTCATTCTCACCGACATAGACGATCACCGTGTCCGGCTGAACGCCCGCCACGATCCGCTCATAATGATGCAGCACGTCCGCGGTGGTCGCCCCGCCGAAACCGCGATTGAGCGCGTGAAGGTCCGGAAAGCTGCCGTCGATATCCCATAGCCGGATGCTCGAACTGCCGAGAAAGAGCGTCGAAACGCCCTCGGACGGCAAGGGACGGGCAACAAGGGCAGCCACCTCCGCCTCGAAGCGAGCCGCGGCCTTGTCCGCGCCGGTCGCGGGAGCAGCCCAGCCATGCGTCGACCAGGTGCCGGCGACAAGCGCGAAAGAAAGTCCGATTCTGGTCTTCGCCATCTGCCGCACCCGCCCAATATATCCCCGGATGCCCGCCGAAAAAGCGGTGGTGCCGAAACTATTCCGCCGCCAGCAGCTGCTCGGCCCCTCCGAGATCGACTGAAACGAGCCGACTGACGCCACGCTCGACCATCGTGACCCCGAACAGCCGGTGCATCCGGCTCATCGTCACCGCATTGTGGGTAACGATGAGATAGCGGGTTTCGGTCTCACGGGTCATCGCGACCAGCAGGTCGCAAAAACGCTCGATATTGGCGTCGTCCAGCGGCGCATCGACCTCGTCGAGCACGCAGATCGGGGCGGGGTTGGTGAGGAACAGCGCGAAGATCAGCGCCACCGCCGTCAGCGCCTGCTCGCCACCCGACAGAAGCGTCAGCGAGGAGAGATTCTTTCCTGGCGGCTGGGCCATGATCTCGAGCCCCGCTTCGAGCGGATCTTCACTGTCGATCAGCGCCAGATGCGCCTCCCCCCCACCGAAGAGCGTGGTGAAGAGGCGTCGGAAATGGCCGTTGACCGCCTCGAACGCCGCCAGCAGCCGTGCCCGCCCCTCACGGTTGAGACTGCCGATCGAGCCGCGCAGGCGGTTGACCGCCTGTTGCAGTTCGTCGCGTTCGGCGATGCTGGTTCCATGCTGTGCCTCGATCTCCGCCAGTTCGGTGTCGGCGACGAGATTGACCGGCCCCAGCCGCTCGCGATCTGCCGTCAGCCGATCGAGCCGGCCGGACTCGGTCGCACCGTCGGCCACTTCGACAGCCACGAAGCCCAGCCTCTCGGGCAGCACCGGTGCCGGACATTCGAAGCGCTCGCCGGAGATCCGGCTCATCTCGATCCGGCGCAGTTCCTGATTCTCGAACCGCGCCTGCGCCCCCGCCCGCGCCTCGCGGGCCGAGGCGAGTGCCTCGCCCGCCTGTGCCAGGCCAGCCTCGATTGCGCGTAGCGCGGCCTCGGCTTCGCGCTCCTTCTGCAGCAGCGCCTCGGCAGCCCTGCCCGCTTCTTCCGCATCGGTGCGGATGGTGGCGATCAGCGCTTCCAACTCCTCGGGGCGACCCGCCAGCGAGCGTGCCTCGGTCTCGATCGCCGATGCGCGACCGTCCATCTCGGCGATGCGGCTCGCGGCGTCGCCGGCGCGATTCCGCCAGCTCTTCGCTTCTGCCTTCGCGGCCTGCTGGCGCTGCATGTCCGCCGATGCTGCCTGCGCCAGCGTCATCGCCTGCCCACGCGCTTCGAACAGCCGGGCCCGCACCGCCTCGCTGGCCGCGCGCAAGCGGTCGACCTCGGCGCGGCTTGCCTCGCCATCGGGCAGAGCGAGCATGACCGACATCTGCTGCGCGACCGCTGCTTCCGCCTCGGCGACCTCGGTTGCCGCGCGGGCCTTGCGGTCCATCATCGCCGCCCTTTGCGTCGCCAGCCGTTCGATCGCGGTCGTCGCCTGATCCTCGTCGCGGATCGCATTGCGCTGCGCCGTTTCCGCCCGGGCGAGGTCGGAGCGCGCAGTTTCAACCGCGGTCCGCGCCGCCTGCACCGCATTGCCCGCCTCTGCCAATGCCGCCTGGGCACTCTCCAGCTCCGCCCGCGCGGGCGCAATCTGGGCACGCAGCGCCTCCAGCCGATTGGCACGAACGAGCCGCTCGGCCGCAGCCGCTCCGACATCGGCAGCGACGAAGCCGTCCCAACGGCGCATCCTGCCGTCGCGGGTGACGAGACGCTGTCCCACGCCCAGCTTGACCGACCCGTCGTCGGCATCGACGACGGCCACCTGCGCAAGCCGACGGCCCAATTCGACCGGTGCCGCGACGTGATCCGCCAGATTTTCGCAGCCAGCCGGCAGCATCGGATCGCCATCACCGGCATCCGCTCCCGACCAGCGCAGCCGCCCGTCCGTGCCGATCGCGGCCTCCAGATCGTCACCCAATGCTGCCGCCAGCGCGCGCTCATAGCCCGGTGCCGCCCGGACATGGTCGATCGCCCGATTGCCGGCACCGCCGACAGGAAGGCTCTTTTCCAGCGAACGCGCCTCGGATTCCAGCGCGGCCAGAGCGGCGCGCGCCGCGCCGGTAGCGGCCTCCGCCCCTTCGCGCCGTTCGGCCGCCGCAGCCCGGGCCTCCTCGCTCCGGCTGATCGCCGCCATGGCTTCGGCGATCGTGCCTTCGGCCCCCTCTCGCGCAGCCGTTGCGGCGGTGCGACGCGCCAGCAACGGTGCCTCATCCCCCAGCCCGGCAATCTCGCGATCGATCCGACCTGCATCCGCCTGCGCACGGTCGAGCCGCTGTCGCGCAGCGGCGACATTGGCCTGGGCGACGCGCAGATCGGCCTGTTCGGCGGCGAAGGCGGCCTGCGCCTTGGCGACCGACAGTTCCGCCTCACGCGCCTCCGCCTCGGCATCGCGCACCTGGGCATCGATCGCCGACTGGCGGAGCGTGGCTTCCTCGATCCGCTTCCCGAGCAGCTTCTCTTCGTCCGCCAGGGCAGACAGTGCCGCTGCCGCATCGATGGCGAGGCGGTCCTCACGCGCCCGATCGCGCGCCAGCGTATCGCGACTTTGGGCGATATCCGCGAGCCGGCGCCGGACCATGTCCAGTTCACCGGTCAGTGTCGCGAGCCGGTGCGCCAGTCCGGTCGATCGTTCGCGCGCAGCCTGTGCCGCCTGCCGCGCATCGCCGACCTGTTGCACCGCTTCGGCCTGCCGAGCGGTGGCGGCCTTCTGCGCATCCGCCGCCTGCGCGACGAGCCCCTCGGCGGCCTTCGCTTCCTTCCCCGCCAGTTCGGCGGCAGCGGCAGCCTCGCGCCAGCGCGAGAAGATCAGCCGCGCCTCGGCAAGCCTTATCTGTTCGCTCAGCGCCTTGTAGCGCTCCGCCGCGCGCGCCTGCCGGCGCAGCGAAGCGGTGCGCGTCTCCATGTCGGCGATCAGGTCGTCCAACCGGGCGAGATTGGCCTCGGTTGCGCGCAGCTTCTGCTCGGCATCCTTGCGGCGTACGTGAAGCCCGGCAATGCCGGCCGCCTCTTCGAGCATCTGCCTGCGCTCGGTAGGCTTGGCCGCGATCACCGCTGCGATACGCCCTTGGCTGACGAGCGCCGGCGAGTGGGCGCCGGTCGCTGCGTCGGCAAAGAGAAGTCCGACGTCCTTCTGGCGAACGTCGCGACCGTTCATCCGATAGGCCGAGCCCGCACCACGCTCGATCCGGCGGGTGACCTCGACCTCGCGGTCCTGGTCCTCCGCCGCATCGGGGCGCTCGGTGAAGAGCGTGACCTCGGCGAAATCGCGCGCGGGCCGCGTCGTCGTGCCGGCGAAGATCACGTCTTCCATGCCGCCGCCGCGCATCGACTTGGCGCTGGATTCGCCCATCACCCAGCGAATCGCTTCGAGCAGGTTCGACTTACCGCAGCCATTGGGGCCGACGATGCCGGTCAGCCCGCGCTCGATGATCAGCTCCGCCGGTTCGACGAAGCTCTTGAAACCCGAAAGGCGAAGCTTGCGGATGCGCATCGGCGGTTCAGCGTTCCTCCGCCGAAGCGCCCGCAAGCCTCATCGTCAGCGGACCTTTTCGCGCAGCTTGGTCTCAAGGCCCGCCCAGTCATAGACGCCTTCCTGACGCTCGCCGTTGATCAGGAAGTTCGGGGTGCCGTCGACCTTGTCCTCGTTGGCGCCACGGTCGCGGATCTTGAGCAGTTCGTCGAGCGCCGCCTTGTCGGTCAGGCAGGCCTTGATGCGGTCGTCTGTCACGCCGCGCGACTTGAAGAAGTCCTTGAGGCCCGACAGCTCGACCAGCTGGGTGAACTGCTCCTGCTGCGGCAGCTTGCCGACCGACTGGAGCGTCTTCTCGTCGACCGAGTTGAACTTGCCGACCCACTGCTCCTGGGTGACGTAAAGCTGCTCGACGAAGGGGAAGAAGGTGTCCGCGCCCTGGCATCGCGCCACGAGCGTCGCGACGACGTCGAGCGGGTTCAGCACGAAGTTGCGATATTCCCAGCTGACCTTGCCGGTCTTGACGTAGGTGTCCTTGAGCGGACCCGATCCGTTCTTGGTGAAATCCCGGCAGTGCGGGCAGGTGATCGAGGCATATTCGACCAGCTTAACTGGCGCATCGGGATTGCCCATGCGGAAGCCGCCCTCGGGGGTTTTGGCGAGCGTCTCGGTCCAGTCCTTGCCGGTGTAGGGCGCGCTCGGCGCCGCGGGCGCGGCAGCGTTGGACGTCGTCGCGCTGTCCGACTCCTTCTTACCGCAGGCGGTCAGCGCGAGCGCAATCGTGATCGCCGCGACGGGAAGAACCTTCTTCATTTGATCATATACTCCAAGCAGCCACGGGGCCGTTGGGCGACAGTGATAGCCTTGGAGACGCGCGGTGCAAGCAGGCAAACGCCTTCGCCACCCCCTCCACGATCAAATCCAAAATGGACGCGTCTATCCGAGGCGGCGGTAGGCTCAGCGCGAAGCGAGGTTTAGACTTGCTGCTGCTGGACGGGAGGACGACGATGAAGCGGGCTGCCCTGAGCGCGCTATGCGCAACGTTGATCGCCACTGCGGCCACCGCTGCGCCGGTTGTGCGGCAGGAAATCAGGACGAAGGCCGGAAAGCCCTGGGTGCACAAGGGCAGCAAGTTCGCTTTTCCCGCAATGATCGGCCCGTTCAGCCGGCGCATGGTCGAGGACATCAGCGACGGCAAGCAGATCGACCTCGCTGGCACATATGACGAGCCTGGCAGCCAGACATTGGCATCCGTCTATATCTACAGACCCGCAATGCCCGATCCGGCGCTCTGGTTCGACATCTCTTCATGGTATCTGCAGCGATCCCAGTTATTGGGCGGGGTGGGCAAGGGTGCCGCGCCGACCGCCTTTCAGATGGGCTCTGGATCCGACACTTCGGCGCTTCGCCAGAGCTATGCGCTGGCTTCCAACAATGTTGGCAGCACCGGTCTTGCGATCGTCCCGATGGGCAGGTGGATCGTCAAGCTGCGGATGACGTCGAGAACGCTGTCTCCCGCCGCGCTCGACCAAGCGATGCGCGACTTCCTCTATGGTCTGTCCTGGCCATCCAATGTCCCGAGGAAGGACACCGTGCCGATCGGAGCATGTCTGCGGTCTCTCACCAATGAACGTGCGGAGGAACTCGAGCAGCCCTCCGCCGTGATATTGGTCGGCGCGATGCTTGCTTCGATGGCCGAGAAGCCCGAAGCAGATGCTCCTACCGAACCGCCAGCCCGCCTCTGCCGAGACGACATCCGTTCGAATGCGAGTCGGCCCCTCTACCAACTGGACGATGGCGCAACCGGTTATCTTCAGCCGTTGGGCGACAATGGCACCCTGCTGGTCGTTCGTAATGATCCGACCAGTGCAGCGCTGATCGTCGAGTTGGCGGGCGGGGACAAAAGCGAAAGCCGTGAGCTTTCCGGCCAGAAGGATGACGACAAAAAGGCGTCAGCCTACGATGGGAGGAAGGGATTTTTCCGGATCACGCTGATGACGCCCGAACAATGGGCTCAATATCCGGCCTTCGACTCACTGCCATCGATCGAGCAGACAACAGATGTCGTCGAAAATCGCCGTCCGCTCTCGGTTACGTCGTTTCTCAAGAAGACCGAGATCACGCTGGATCCCGCTACGTTCAAGTAAGCAGCACGGATCGGGTTACTTCAGCGCAGCCTTGATCATCGGCTCGAGGTCGGACCAGCCGTGGACATTCTCCTTGCGCTGTCCGTTGATGAGGATCAGCGGGGTACCGGGAATGCCGTCGCGCTGCCAGGCATTGCCAGCCATCTCGGCCAGCTGCTTCTTCGCCGGCTCGTTGGCGAGACAGGCGGCATAAGCCTTTGGATTGAGACCGCGCTTCTGGAAATAGGCGTCGAAGCCAGCCGACTTGGCGACCGCCGCCATCTTCTCATCCTGCGACTTGGCTTCGAAAGCCGCATCGTTCTTGGCCGCGGCACCCTTGGCCATCCAGTCTTCCTGGGTCGCAAAGAGGCCCTCGATCGAGCCGAGATAGCGCGTCGGCGGTTCGCAGCGGAGCAGTAGCGAGGCGACGAAGTCGTAGCCGTCGCGCACCGCATGGCGGACTTCGAGACTGACGAGCCCCTTGGCGATATAATCGCGCTGAAGCGTCGGCAGCGACTGCTGCGAGAGCTGTGCGCAATGCGGGCAGGTCAGCGACAGATATTCGACCAGCTTCACCTTCGCCGCCGGATTGCCGACGACGATCGCGCCTTCCGGGGTGCGGTTGACGGTGGCGAGCCAGTTGGCGCCGGCAGCGGGCTTCGCGGCCGGCTTGGGCGGCGCGGCGGCTGCGAGCGTCAGCGGGGTCGCGGCCAGCACGAGGGCGGCCAGGCGGATGGTCGATCGGATCAAAGCTCTGTCTCTCCGGAGGCGATGACGGGTGCGCCGCTGGTCGCGGCCAGCTTGCCCGCCAGCGATTCGAGGCATGTGCGCAACTCAGGGTCGGCGATCAGGCGCAGGCTGCCGCCGATGTCGGGTGAAATCGGCTTGAGCGACGGCGGCGCGACGCGGCTCTGCTGCGGTTCGGGCCGCGCGCAACTCCCCTGCCGCAGCACCACACGCGCAACCGCGCCATAGCCGAAAAAGCGGTTCACCCGCTCGACGATGGTCGGCAGGACATGCTGCATCATCGGGCCATGCGCGCCTTCCACCAGCAGGGTGAGGACGCCGTCAGAGCGCTTGCCTGCCGGAAAGCGGATCGATTCGGGTAGCGATACCTTGGCATAGCGCTCGCCGACGATCTCCGCCCAGCGGCTCACGACCGAGCTCTGGACGAATCCGAAACGGCGGAACGCGGCCCGCCCGACGTCCGGAAGCATGTCCGCAACCGACTTGGCGCCACCGCCACGCGGGCGGGCAGGCGCGGCTTCAGGCTGGGCCTTGCGCTTTCGGACAGGCGCGATTGGGGGCACTTCGTTCATCGCGCGCTTCATGCCATAGGCGCCCCATGTCCGTCGATGCCGTCTCCGAAAAATTGCTGGCCTGGTACGATGTTCATCGTCGGCATCTGCCCTGGCGCGCCGAGCCGGGTGCGCCCCTGCCCGATCCCTATCGGGTGTGGCTGTCCGAGACGATGCTGCAGCAGACGACCGTCGCGGCGGTGAAGCCCTATTTCGAGCGTTTCATGACGCGCTGGCCGACGGTACGCGATCTCGCCCGGGCCGACGATGCCGACGTCATGGCCGCCTGGGCGGGGCTCGGCTATTATGCGCGAGCCCGAAACCTGCTTGCCTGCGCCCGGGCCATCGCAGCCGACCATGGCGGCCGTTTTCCCGACACGGAAGAAGCCCTGCGGACCTTGCCGGGAATCGGCGAGTACAGCGCCGCCGCCATCGCTGCGATCGCCTTTGGCCGAAGCGCCGTCGTCGTCGATGCCAATGTCGAGCGTGTAGTCAGCCGGCTCTTCGCCTTCGACCAGCCCCTGCCCCAGGCCCGCCCAAGGCTGCGCGCGCTGGTGGCGCGGGTCACCCCCGAGGAGCGCGCAGGCGATTTCGCGCAGGCGATGATGGACCTTGGCTCCGGCATCTGCGCGGTCCGGTCGCCGCAATGCCTGATCTGCCCCTTATCCGACAGCTGCGAGGGACGCAGGCTCGGCACGCCCACGGCCTTTCCGGTCAAGGCCGCGAAGAAGCCCAAGCCGCAGCGCCATGGCACCGCCTTCTGGATCGAGCGCGACGAGAAGGTCTGGCTGGTCCGGCGTCCGGCCAAGGGAATGCTGGGGGGGATGCGCGCGCTGCCCACGGGAGACTGGGTCGATGCCGCGCCCGGCCTCGCCTCGGCCCCAATTGCCGCCGACTGGCTTCCTTGCGGGGCGGTCGATCATGTCTTCACCCATTTCGCGCTGCGCCTGTCGGTGGTGCGCGCCACCGGCAGCCCCGATGGCGAAGGCGAATGGTGGCCGGTCGCCAGCATCGGCGAGGCTGGCCTTCCGACCCTCTTCGCACGCGCCGCCGAGCGCGCTATCGCCGGTCGCGAAGGCGCCAGTCGTGCAGGCAGGGAGAGTTGATGTCCAAGATTCCTACCCCCGGGTTCACCGGCTCACCGCTCGTCCGCATCGATATCGAGCGCGACAATCTTCCCTATTTCGAAGCGGCCTGCGCCGATCCGCAGGCGAAGCTGCTGAAGCTGGACGGTCTCGCGCCCGTGCTCGACGCGGAAGGGCGGCTCGTCTGGACCGGTCTGGCCGAAGCCGATCCCGAGGCGGACCTTGCCCTGCTGGGCCTGCTTGACGAGAGGCCCTGCTTCGTCTCGCTGTCAAAGATCCCGCCCGGCCGCGACCAGCGCGGCGCGACGATCAGCGGTGCCGCCGCGATGACCGAACCCGGTGCCCCGGCCATCTATGCCGCCGCGCGTTCGCTGGTCGACTGGCACGACCGGCATCGCTTCTGCGCCAATTGCGGGCGCCCGACCAAGGTCGCCCGCTCCGGTTGGGCGCGATTCTGCCTGAAGGACGAAGGCGGCTGCGGCACCGAGCATTATCCGCGCACCGACCCGGTCGTGATCATGCTCGCCGAGCATGAGGATCATGTTCTGGTCGGCCGCAACATCAACATGCCGCCACGCTTCTTCTCGGCTCTCGCGGGTTTCCTCGAGGTCGGGGAATCGATCGAGGATGCCGTCGCGCGCGAATTGTTCGAGGAGGCGGGCGTGATTGTGACCGAGGTCCGCTATCTCGCCAGCCAGCCCTGGCCGATCCCGTCGCAGCTGATGATCGGCTGCATCGCCAAGGTCCGCGACAAGACCGTCAGACTCGACGAGAAGGAGCTGGCCGAGGCGATCTGGGTCGATCGCGATCAGGTGCGCGCTGCGCTGGCGGGCGAGCCCGACGCGCTGTTCAACATGCGCTTTCCGCTGGCGATCGCCCACACCCTGCTGACCGCCTGGGCCAACGGCGCCTGAGCGCCGCCAGCGCCGGTCAGTTGCCGAACCCGCGCTCCCGTGCGCGGGGGTAGGTGCCGAGAAGGCGAACCCATTTGGTGTGGAACGCCAGTTCCTCCAGCGCCCGGCGCACATGCGGATCGTCAGGATGCCCCTCGATATCGGCGAAGAACTCGGTCGCCGCGAAGCTGGCCCCGCGCTGGTAGCTTTCCAGCTTGGTCATGTTGACGCCGTTGGTCGCGAAGCCGCCGAGCGCCTTGTAGAGCGCGGCCGGAATATTCTTCACCTCGAAGATGAAGGTGGTCATCACCGGACCGGCGTCGGGCGCAATGTCGCGCGGCTCTCGGGCCAGAACGACGAAGCGCGTGGTGTTATCGGCAGCGTCGGCGACATTGTCTTCGACGACCTTGAGGCCATAGAGCGCCGCAGAAATCGACGGGGCGAGTGCCGCGACGGTGCCGTCTCCCGCCTCAGCGACCGCCGCAGCAGCACCTGCGGTATCGGGATAGGCCACGGCGGTCATGCCGTGCGCGCGAAGCCAGTGGCGGCACTGGCCCAATGCCTGGGGGTGACTCATCACCGTGGCGATTTCGCCATGATCGGGCAGAGCCATCAGCGTGTGGCGAATGTGAAGGAAATGCTCGCCGGTGATCACCAGCCCCGATTCGGGCAGCAGGAAATGCATGTCGGCGACGCGGCCGTGCAGCGAGTTCTCGATCGGGATGACCGCGCAGTCGGCGCGAAAGTCGCGCACCGCGTCCAGCGCATCCTCGAAACTGAAACAGGGCAGTGGCAGGCCGTTGGGAAAAGCTTCCAGCGCGGCGATGTGCGAATTGGCGCCGGGCGCGCCCTGAAAGGCCACGGCACGGGCGGTGTCGGCTTCGCAAGCGGCTGTCATCTCGGCGACCAGCGCCTGCGCGGGAGCGGGATAGTTCTGCATGTCGGGGGCCGATTAGGCGCCGCCGGACGGCTCCGCAAGCGCGGTGCGCGACATAAGCGCGTTGGAACGCTTGCGGAGGCAGGCAAGCGATTCTAAAGGGGGCGCGAATTCGGCGTGGGTCCTTCCCCCCCACGTTACCAATGGGAGCTACAGGGGCACATGGACGATCGCGCTAACACGATTGCCGGATGGGCGCTGGCGGGCGGCATTGCCGCGCTGGGCCTTTCGATCCTCAGCGGTGGATATTTCAAGGGCGAGCGCCCCGAGAAGATGGGCTATGTCGTGGAGGGCGTCGAGGAAGAAGGCGCCGCCGGTGGCGGCGCCGCCGCCGAGAAGCCGATCGCTTTCTATCTGGCGAGCGCCGACCCCGCCAAGGGCGCGGAAGTCTTCAAGAAGTGCGCGGCCTGCCACAACGCCACCAAGGGCGGCCCGAACGCGCTCGGCCCGAACCTGTGGGGCGTGCTGGGTGAGCCGATCGGCAAGGGCAAGGGCTTTGCCTTCTCCGAGGCCTTGTCGGGCAAGGGTGGCAGCTGGGACTGGCAGAATCTCAGCGACTGGCTGAAGAGCCCGAAGGCTTTCGCGCCGGGCACCAAGATGACCTTTGCCGGTCTCTCCAAGCCCGAGGATCGCGCCAACATCATCGCTTATCTGAACCAGCAGAGCGACGCGCCGAAGCCGCTCCCGGCCGCTCCGGCCGAAGAGGCCGCTCCGGCCGCCGAAGGCGCCGCCGCCGACAACGCCGCCGCTCCGGCGGAAGGTGGCAACGAGGCCGCTCCGGCAAAGTAAGCCGTACCAGCGATTTCAAAAAGGGCCCCGGGCGCGAGTCCGGGGCCTTCTTTGTTTGTGCCGAACGTCCTTTGGGGAAGCGGAAGAAGTGAAAGGAGGTCAGCTCTGAGCTCTAGAACACTGATTTCCCGATACTAATTCCGTCGCAGTAATAATTTTCGCACTGCAACATCGGTCATTGACTTGCCACGCCCGCACTCTAGAAGCGGCGGCGGGCCACGCTGTCCCAACGCAGCGCGTGCTCTCTGTGAGGAGAGACTACATGACTGATACTGCTCGCCCGGCGACGAAGCCGGCACGCCCCCATTTTTCTTCGGGCCCCTGCGCCAAGCCTCCGGGCTGGACCGCCGCTAATCTGGCCACCGACTCGCTCGGCCGCTCGCACCGCTCCAAGCTCGGCAAGGCCCGCATCAACCATGCGGTCGACCTGACCCGCGAAATTCTCGGCGTCCCCGCCACGCACCGCATCGGCATCGTCCCCGGATCGGACACCGGCGCGGTCGAGATGGCGATGTGGAGCCTGCTCGGTGCCCGCAAAGCGACGATGGTCGCTTGGGAAAGCTTCGGTGAAGGTTGGGTCACCGATGTCGTCAAGCAGCTGAAGATCGAAGCCGATGTGGTCAAGGCGCCCTATGGCACCCTGCCCGACCTTGCCGCGCTCGATCAGTCGACCGATATCGTCTTCACCTGGAACGGCACCACGTCCGGCGTCCGTGTTCCGAATGGCGACTGGATCCGCGACGACCGCGAAGGCCTGACGATCGCTGACGCGACCTCGGCCTGCTTCGCCATGGACCTGCCCTGGGACAAGCTCGATGTCGTCACCTTCTCCTGGCAGAAGGTGCTGGGCGGCGAAGGCGCGCACGGTATCCTGATCCTCGGCCCGCGCGCCGTGGAGCGTCTCGAAAGCTACACCCCGGCCTGGCCGCTGCCGAAGATCTTCCGCATGACCAAGGGCGGCAAGCTGATCGAGGGCATCTTCAAGGGCGAGACGATCAACACGCCGTCGATGCTCGCGATAGAGGATTATATCCACAGCCTCGAATGGGCACAGTCGATCGGCGGCCTGCCCGCCCTGATCGCCCGCGCCGACGCCAATGCGGCGGCGGTCGATGCCTGGGTTCAGCGTACCGACTGGATCGACCATCTCGCGGCGGATCCGGCTTCGCGCTCGAACACCTCGGTCTGCCTCAAGTTCGCCGATGCGGCGGTCGAAGGCATGGATGACGACGCCAAGCTGGCGCTGGTCAAGAAGATTGCCGGCCTGCTCGAGACCGAGGAAGCCGCGTTCGACATCGCCGGCTATCGCGACGCCCCTCCGGGCCTTCGCATCTGGTGTGGCGGCACGGTCGAGACAGCCGATGTCGAGGCGCTCGGCCCCTGGCTCGACTGGGCCTGGTCGCAGGTCCGCGCGGCGTAACGCCCCCATTCTCCCGTCATTCCCGCGCAGGCGGGAATCCATACCCCCCGAACCGCAAGAGGTTCGAGCTCAGAGAATATGGATCCCCGCCTTCGCGGGGATGACGAGTTCAGACTTGATGACGACGTCACATTTCATGACGACTTCAGACTTAAGGATAGAATCATGCCCAAGGTACTGATTTCCGACCAGATGGATCCGCTTGCTGCACAGATCTTCCGCCACCGCGGGATCGAGGTCGACGAGATTACCGGCAAGACCAAGGAAGAGCTGATCGCGATCATCGGCCAATATGACGGCCTCGCGATCCGGTCCGCGACCAAGGTGACGAAGGACGTCCTCGCCGCCGCCACCAATTTGAAGGTCGTCGGCCGCGCCGGCATCGGCGTCGACAATGTCGACATCCCGTCGGCCTCGGCCAAGGGCGTCGTCGTGATGAACACGCCGTTCGGCAACTCGATCACCACCGCCGAACACGCCATCGCGCTGATGTTCGCTCTCGCCCGCGACCTGCCGGAGGCCGACAAGTCGACCCAGGCCGGCAAGTGGGAGAAGAACCGCTTCATGGGCGTCGAGGTCACCAACAAGGTGCTCGGCCTGATCGGCGCCGGTAATATCGGCTCGATCGTCGCCGATCGCGCGATCGGCCTGAAGATGAAGGTCGTCGCCTTCGATCCCTTCCTGACCCCGGAACGCGCGATCGAGATGGGCGTCGAGAAGGTCACGCTCGACGAGCTGCTGGCGCGGGCCGACTTCATCACGCTGCACACGCCGCTGACCGAATCGACCAAGAACATCCTGTCGCGCGAAAATCTCGCCAAGACCAAGAAGGGCGTCCGCATCATCAACTGCGCGCGCGGCGGTCTGATCGACGAGGCGGCGCTCAAGGATGCGCTCGATAGCGGCCATGTCGCGGGCGCCGCCCTCGACGTGTTCGTGACCGAACCGGCGAAGGAATCGCCGCTGTTCGGCACGCCAGGCTTCATCGCCACGCCGCACCTCGGTGCGTCGACCAACGAGGCCCAGGTCAATGTCGCGATCCAGGTCGCCGAGCAGATCTCGGACTTCCTGCTGACCGGCGGCGTCACCAACGCGCTCAACATGCCGTCGCTGTCGGCCGAGGAAGCCCCCAAGCTGAAGCCCTATATGGCGCTGGCCGAGCATCTCGGCGCGCTGGTCGGCCAGCTCGAGGGCGACGCGATCAAGGCGGTTGCGATCGAGGTCGAGGGTGCGGCCGCCGAGCTCAACCAGAAGCCGATCACCGGCGCAGTGCTCGCGGGCCTGATGCGCGTCTATTCGGACACGGTGAACATGGTCAACGCGCCCTTCCTCGCGAAGGAACGCGGCCTCGACGTGCGCGAAGTGCGCCATGACCGCGAGGGCGACTATTCGACCCTCGTCCGCGTCACGGTGACGACCGCCGAAGGTTCCAAGTCCGTCGCCGGCACGCTGTTCGCCAATGCCGAGCCGCGCCTCGTCGAGATCTATGGCGTCAAGGTCGAGGCCGACCTGACCGGCGACATGGTCTATGTCGTCAATGTCGACGCGCCCGGCTTCATTGGCCGCCTCGGCACCACGCTGGGCGAAGCCGGCGTCAACATCGGCACCTTCCACCTCGGCCGCCGCACCGCCGGTGGCGAGGCCGTGCTGCTGCTGTCGGTCGACACCCGCGTCGACGACGCGCTCAAGGCGAAGATCGGCCAGCTTCCGGGCGTGAAGAGCGCCAAGTCGCTGCGCTTCTGACAATCGGACGGGCGGGCGTCTCCGGGCGCCCGCCCGCCATCGGGGCACCGGCCCCATGATGCAGGTTGCAGTTGAACCTCCGTCAGGGACCGCTATGAGCCTCACCCCATGACCATAGCACCAGGCCTGCTCCCCGAAGGATTGCGTGATCGCCTGCCGCCGCAGGCGGAGGCGGGCTCGCGCCTGCTCCACCGCGTGATCGTCGCGATCGGGCGCCATGGCTATATGCGCGTCACCCCGCCCCTCGCCGAGTTCGAGGAAGAGCTGGTCGGCCGCCTCAAATCGGCGCGCGCGCAGGATCTGCTGCGCTTCGTCGATCCGGTCTCGCAGCGCACGCTGGCCTTGCGCCCCGACATCACCGCGCAGGTCGGCCGCATCGCCGCCACCCGCATGGGCCACCGCGCCCGCCCGCTGCGCCTCGCTTATGGCGGCCCCGTCATCAAGCTGCGCGCGACCCAGCTGCGCCCCGAGCGCGAGCTGACCCAGGCCGGCGCCGAGCTGATCGGCACCGACAGCCTCGCCGCCGTCATCGAGATCCTGAACGTCGCGGTCGAAGCGCTCGAGGTCGCGGGCGTCACCGGCATCACCGTCGACCTGACCCTGCCCGACCTCGTCGAGACGCTGGCCGCCGGCGCGATGCCGCTGCCCGCCGACCGGATCGACGCGGTGCGCGACCTGCTCGACGCCAAGGATGCCGGGGGCCTCGCCCGGCTCGGCGCCGACGCCTATCTGCCCTTCATCGAGGCCGCCGGCCCGGTCGGCCCCGCGCTCGCCAAGCTGCGCTCGATCGCGGGTGCGCAGGCGCTCGACAAGCGCCTGTCGGCGATCGACGCGATCGTGGCGGCGCTGGGCGACCGCGTAACGCTGACGCTCGACCCGACCGAGCGCCATGGGTTCGAATATCAGAGCTGGATCGGCTTCTCGCTGTTCGGCCAGGGGCTGAGCGGTGAGATCGGCCGGGGCGGCGGTTATACGATCATGCACGCGGACGGGCATGAGGAAAAGGCGATCGGCTTCTCGCTCTATATCGATCCGCTGGTCGACGTCGGCCTGGGCGTGGTCGAGCATCGCCGCGTCTTCCTGCCGATCGGCACCGCCGCCGATATCGGTGCGCGCCTGCGCTCGGAGGACTGGACGACGGTCGCCGCGCTCTGTGCCGAGGACGACGCCCGCGCGCTCGGCTGCACGCATATTTTTGATGGGGATGGTCCCCGACCACTTTGAACGACCCGATCCGTACTCCCGCGCCCGGCCTCGCCCCGGCGCCGCCCGCAGGCCGGGACCGGACCGCTACTGGAACAGGGAAGAAGCATGGCCAACGTCACGGTGATCGGCGCTCAATGGGGCGATGAGGGCAAGGGCAAGATCGTCGACTGGCTGTCCGAGCGCGCCGACGTCGTCGTCCGCTTCCAGGGCGGACATAATGCCGGCCACACTCTGGTCGTCGGCGAGCAGGTCTACAAGCTCAGCCTGCTGCCTTCGGGCATCGTGCGCGGCACGCTGTCGGTGATCGGCAATGGCGTGGTGTTCGATCCCTGGCACTTCCGTGACGAGGTCGCGAAGCTCAAGGGCCAGGGCGTCACCATCACCCCCGACAATCTCCAGCTGGCCGAGACCGCGCCGCTGATCCTGCCGATCCACCGCGATCTCGACGCCCTGCGCGAGGATGCGAGCGGCGCCGGCAAGATCGGCACCACCCGTCGCGGCATCGGCCCGGCTTATGAGGACAAGGTCGGCCGCCGCGCGCTGCGCGTCTGCGATCTCGCCCATCTCGACGATCTGGAGCCGCAGCTCGACCGCATCTGCGCGCATCACGACGCGCTGCGCGCCGGCTTCGGCGAGCCGGCGGTCGATCGCGAAAAGCTGAAGGCCGACCTGCGCGAGATCGCCGACTTCATCCTGCCCTTCGCCAAGCCCGTCTGGCTGACGCTGAACGAGGCGCGCAAGGCCGGCCGCCGCATCCTGTTCGAAGGCGCGCAGGGCGTGCTGCTCGACGTCGACCACGGCACCTATCCCTTCGTCACCTCGTCGAACACGATCGCCGGCACCGCCTCGAGCGGCTCGGGCCTCGGCCCGTCGGCAGCGGGCTTCGTGCTGGGCATCGTCAAGGCCTATACCACCCGCGTCGGCTCCGGCCCCTTCCCGTCCGAGCTGACCGACGACACCGGCCAGCGGCTGGGCGAGCGCGGGCATGAGTTCGGCACCGTCACCGGGCGCAAGCGCCGCTGCGGCTGGTTCGACGCGGTCCTCGTCCGCCAGTCGGCGGCGGTCTCCGGCATCACCGGCGTCGCGCTGACCAAGCTCGACGTGCTCGACGGCTTCGAGGAAATCCGGATCTGCGTCGGCTACACGCTCGACGGCAAGACCTACGACTATCTCCCGCCGCACCCGCAGGACCAGGCGCGGGTCGAGCCGATCTACGAAAGCATCGAAGGCTGGAGCGAGTCGACCGCCGGCGCGCGCAGCTGGGCCGAACTGCCCGCCCAGGCGATCAAATATATCCGCCGCGTCGAAGAGCTGATCCAGTGCCCGGTGGCGCTGGTCTCGACCAGCCCCGAGCGCGAAGACACGATCCTGGTCCGCGATCCGTTCGCGGATTGAGGGGGACGGGCGCCGGTTACCGGGGCGTGAGCAAAGGGTGGCCGGTGCGTGCCATCCTATCCGGCGGACATTCGCCTCGAATAGATTGGTAGTTCGCTGACAATGCAGCGGATTAAGGCTCGGGTGATACTGCAAGCCGCAATAGGCTGAGCTGCAGCGAAGTTCGTAAACTCTGCTACTGATCTCGTAAAACCCGATTGCCATGCCGGGGAGACATGCAAATGAATTTACGGCTGAGAGCGAAGAGACGCGCCTGGCTACCGCTTCTGATAGTCTCATTCCCTCTCGCAGGTTTCGGAGTTGCAGGGGTGACGGCGGGAGGATTTGTGGCTGGTGCTGCCTTGATATCATTGGCCGCAGCAATTGTTTGCTTCAACGCGACGGCAATTTTAGAAATCAAGGATGGCCGCTTGCAGTTTAGGCGATTCGGGGTTCAGATTTGGCAGATGTCGATTGTCGGAGCGTCTTTTAAAAAAGGCGCAGCTGGCGATTTTGATCATTTGCCCGGCTATGTATTTACGGATGCCAATGGTACATCGCATCGAGTAATAGCACATTTATTTGACAAGAAGAGTGTCCAAGACTTTATTAGCGAATTTAGGCGAGCCGGGGGAGTCGGTATTGAGGCATAATCGGGAGATAAAAGGGACGCGGGAGATAAAAGAAACACTATACTCAACACAGCTCGCTCCGCCGCTCCCTAACGGCCTCGGACAGAACCTATCGAATTAAGTATAGTGTCCCCGCAACCTTCGAGATGGCCTTCTTAATGCTTCCAACCGACCACCAAATTTTTTATTAGAGCATGAAAATCGGGGACAGTATACTATTTCGTTCTCTACAGAGCCAAGAACCAAGCCTCGCGCGTAGAAAATAGTATACCGTCCCCGATTTATGGTGGAGGGCAAAGGACGAGTAATCCCGGACAAGCACGACATAGGGCGTCAATTGAATGCACTGCCACCGTAACCGCTACTATCGTTGGAAAAATATGCTTCTGTGAGGCAATGAGCCACGCTCTAAAGAGCGCGACCACCCTTTACCCAAGGTTATCTGGCCTCTATCGAAGCTGAACTCTACTTTTGAAGCCCGCCGATCGGCTGTACTCAAGAACTCCACTGTCACCTTCTGAACCGAGCAAGCACTTGCCGGCCCATCCATGTAGTCCCATCCGTAAAACTGAAAGCTATCGGCGTTCATCTCCGCAGCTAAAGCTCTAGCGCCTGCAACCCCTTGTCCCAGCGGACGGCCAACGTCCCCGCTACCGAGATCAAAGGATGCGAACGGCGCAATTAGAGATGCCAAGCGCGCCTCGGATCGGGCGCCCGGTATCGCCAACAGCCCAATCACCTCAACGGCACGACGACTGAGCGCTTCATGAACGGCCCGATCCGTCTTTACTGCTGCGAGATCGCAGGGCGGAAGCGCGACACTGCTCGCTAACATCAGGATTGCCACACTCGACATACCCGATTCATGTCAGGTCACATGAAGCGCTGCAATGACATCCTATTCGAGCCGGCAGCTCTGCAGTTCGCCCCTGTCTATTTGATGGCCTGCGCAACCGCGTAAGGCCCAATCACACCCACGACGCGCTCGATCCAGGCCTGCTTCTCCCCCACCGGCGCGACATAGTGGATCGCCGCCGCCGCATCCTCAACACTGGCACCCCGTGCGATCGTCCAGGCGGCGAGGTAGATGGAGGCGAGGCAGCCGCCGGCCGTCGCGACATTGCCATGGGCGATGAAGGGGGCGTCGATGACGTCGACGCCGGCTTCCACCACCCAGGGTTTGGTCGTCAGGTCGGTGCAGGCGGGGAGTGAGCCGATCAGGCCGAGCTTCGCCAGCAGCAGCGTCCCCGAGCATTGGGCGCCGATCAACTGGCGCGCGGGGTCGAGGCGCAGGCGATCGAGCAGCGCCCGGTCCTCGGCGATCTCGCGGGTGCGGATGCCGCTGCCGATCAGGACGGCGTCGGCCTCCATCGCAAAGTCCAGCGGCTGCTGCCGGTCGATGCGGACGCCGTTCATCGACGTGACCTGGGGCGTCGGCGCGCAGATCTGTGCGCTCCATCCCTTGGCGCGCATCCGGTTGAGGACGGACGAGGCGACGAAGGAGTCGAGTTCGTTGAACCCGTCGAAGGTCAGGACCGCGATCTGCATGGTCGCGAGACAGCATGGCCGGCCCCGCCACGCAAGCCCCGCGCGCCGCGCATCTTCAACGCCTGGCGTCAGCGCCTGACGTCAGACCTGATCGCGGCGGAAGCAATAGAGCGCGTGATCGTTGACCATGCCGATCGCCTGCATCCACGCATAGACGATCGTCGGCCCGACGAATTTGAAGCCGCGCGTCTTCAGGTCCTTCGAGATGCGTTCGGACAGCGGCGTGCTCGACGGAACGCTCAGGCCGTCTCCCTGGAGGACCTTGCGGTCGGTGAAGGACCAGACATAGTCGGCAAAATCCTCGCCCCGGTCGTGCATGGCGAGGAAGATGCGCGCTCCCATAATCGTCGCCTCGATCTTGGCACGCGCCCGCACGATGCCCGGATCCTGCATCAGCCGCTCGACATCCGATGGCCCGAACGCCGCCACGCGCTCGGGATCGAAACCGGCGAAGGCCGCGCGAAAGGCATCGCGCTTGCGCAGGATGATCGTCCATGACAGCCCCGCCTGAAAGCCTTCAAGCATGAGCGCTTCCCACAGCGCGCGCGGATCGCGCTCGGGCACGCCCCATTCGCTGTCATGATAGACGGTCTCGAGCGGGTCGCGCTCGGACCAGCGGCAGCGGACAGGATCGCTCATCGCCCGCCCTCCCGCAACAGGTCGAGCGTCAGCGGGTCGGCCTGCCCGTCGAACCAGCGTTCGAGCGCCGCGACGAACAGCCGCTCCCCCGCCACCTCGGCGAACAGCGTCAGCGAGGACCGCAGCTTCATCGCATCGACCTCACCGAAGATCTCGACGGCGCTCCCCTGCTCCAGATCCTGAAGCGCTTCGACGCAGGCGCGCAGCCGTGCGCCCAGCAGCGGATGGACAAGATAGGCCGCGGCCTCGGCGCCGGACCCCAGACCATAATGCCGGGCGGTCGGACTTCGCCCGAGGCCGCGCAGCTGCGGGAAGACGAACCACATCCAGTGCCCGCGCTTGAGGCCCCGACGGATTTCGCCCAACGCCTGGTCGAACGCTCCCTCCTGCGCCTTCACGAAGCGATCGAGATCGAACGCACTCTCCATCGGCCCCCGCATCCTCTCGGCGATTGCATGCATGACGCTCTTATTCCCGTTCCGTGACAGAAAATGTCACGGAACATATAGAGAACAATTGTCGCCATGACAATCACCGGCGACCGCGCGCCGCCTTCATCTTTCCATATTTGGTCGTGCGCGTTCCCGGCTTTCCGCTGTGGCTGTTGCTCTTCATCGGGGCGCGATGCTCGTCGACCGGCAGGCCGAGCTCTTCCTGCTCCAGCTTGCGAATCTCGTCGCGCAGGCGGCCTGCCTCCTCGAATTCGAGGTCGGCCGCCGCCGCCCGCATCTTGCCCTCGAGTTCCTCGATATAGGCGCGCAGATTGTGGCCGACCATGTGCGGCCGATCCTCGATCCCGGTGTCGACCGTGACCTGGTCCTTGGAGGCTAGATGGCCGACGATGTCGGTGATGCTGCGGCGGATCGTCTCGGGCGTGATGCCATGTTCGCGATTATAGGCCTCCTGCTTCTCGCGACGGCGCGAGGTTTCGGCCATTGCCCGCTCCATCGAACCGGTGATGCGGTCGGCATAAAGGATCACGCGCCCGTCGACGTTGCGCGCCGCGCGGCCGATCGTCTGGATCAACGAGGTTTCGGAGCGCAGGAAACCCTCCTTGTCCGCGTCGAGGATCGCGACCAGCCCGCATTCGGGAATATCGAGCCCCTCGCGCAGCAGGTTGATGCCGACGAGGATGTCGTACACCCCCAGTCGCAGGTCGCGGATCAGCTCGATGCGCTCCAGCGTCTCGACGTCCGAGTGCATGTAGCGGACCTTGAGCCCCGCTTCGTGCAGATATTCGGTCAGATCCTCGGCCATGCGCTTGGTCAGCGTCGTGACGAGCGTGCGATAGCCCTTCTTCGCCGTCTCGCGCGCCTCGAAGACGAGGTCGTCGACCTGGCTCTCGATCGGGCGGATATCGACCGGCGGATCGATCAGGCCGGTCGGGCGGATGACCTGCTCGACGAACACGCCGCCGGTCTGGTTCATCTCCCAGTCGCCCGGGGTCGCCGAGACATAGACGGTCTGCGGGCGCATCACCTCCCACTCGGCAAAGCGCAGCGGGCGGTTGTCGATGCAGGAGGGCAGCCGGAAGCCATACTCGGCCAGCGTGATCTTGCGGCGATGGTCGCCCCGCGACATGCCGTTGATCTGGCCGATCGTCTGGTGGCTCTCGTCGACGAACAGCAGCGCATTTTCGGGCAGATATTCGAACAGCGTGGGCGGCGGCTCGCCCGGCAGGCGTCCGGTCAGGAAGCGCGAATAATTTTCGATGCCCGCACAGCTGCCGGTCGCCGCGATCATCTCGAGGTCGAAATTGGTACGCTGCTCCAGCCGCTGCGCCTCCAGCAGGCGGCCTTCGGCCTGCAGCTCCTTCAGCCGCTCGGTCAGCTCGAAGCGGATCGCCTCCATCGCCTGCTTCATCGTCGGCCCGGGGGTCACATAGTGCGAATTGGCGAACACGCGGACATAGTCGAGGCTGGCGGCCTTCTTGCCGGTCAGCGGGTCGAACTCGACGATCTCCTCGATCTCGTCGCCGAAGAAGGCGATCCGCCAGGCGCTGTCCTCATAATGCGACGGGAAGATTTCCAGATTGTCGCCGCGCACGCGGAAATTGCCGCGCGAGAACGCGGCGTCGTTGCGCTTATACTGGAGCGCGACGAGCTTGCGGATGATCTCGCGCTGGTCGACCGTCTGGCCCTTCTTCAGGTCGAAGATCATCGCCGAATAGGTCTCGACCGATCCGATACCATAGAGGCAGGAAACCGAGGCGACGATCAGCACATCGTCGCGCTCCAGCAGCGAACGCGTCGCCGAGTGCCGCATCCGGTCGATCGCCTCGTTTACCGAGCTTTCCTTCTCGATATAGGTGTCGGTCCGGGCGACATAGGCCTCGGGCTGGTAATAGTCATAATAGCTGACGAAGAACTCGACCGCATTGTCGGGGAAGAACTGCTTGAACTCGCCGTAAAGCTGCGCCGCGAGGATCTTGTTCGGAGCCAGCACCAGTGCCGGGCGCTGAAGCTGCTCGATCACCTTCGCCATGGTGAAGGTCTTGCCCGATCCGGTGACGCCCAGCAGCACCTGGTCTCGCTCGCCCTGCTCGGCCTGCGCCACCAGTTCGGCGATCGCGGTCGGCTGGTCGCCCGAGGGCTGATAGTCGGAGACGAGCTTGAACGCCTTGCCGCCCTCGCTCTTCTCGGGCCGCTCCGGCCGGTGCGGGACGAAGCTCTGCCCGAGATCGACGTCATCGAGGCTGGTGCGGATCTGGATGGTCATGGCTTTCCTAATGTAGGATAGAGGTCGCGAATGTTCACCTTTTATCTTCCCTCCCCATGAGCCAGCTGGACGGCCTGCTTCTCTATCGCGACCGGGGCGGCGCGGCCGGGTTCGACGCGGCGGCGTGCCGTGCGGCGGGGACGGCGCTGGCGCAGCGCTATGCGGAGGCCACCCCCTTCCCCAACATCGTCATCGACGATCTGATCGATCCGGCCCTGCTGGCGGGGCTTGCGGGTCATTTCCCGGATCGGACCGGAAAGCGCTTCTTCGACCGCGACCAGGAGCGCTTCAAATATCAGTTCGGCCCCGAGGACATCGACCATGCCGGGCTGCGCACCCTGCTCGCCGACCTTAACGGCGCGGCCTTTCTGGGCTTCCTCGAAGCGCTGACCGGGATCGAGGGGCTTATCCCCGATCCCTGGTATCTGGGCGGGGGGCTGCACGAGACGCTGCCGGGTGGTCATCTGTCGATCCATGCCGACTTCAACCGCCATCCACGCCTGAAGCTCCGCCGCAGGCTCAATCTGCTGATCTATCTGAACGAGGGCTGGCAAGCCGAATGGGGCGGCGACCTCGAACTGTGGGACCGCGACATGCGCCGCTGCGAGGTGCGCGTCGCCCCCCTGCTCGGCCGCGCGGTGGTCTTCAACACCGATGCCGATAGCTTCCATGGCCACCCAGACCCGCTGCGCTGTCCGGCCGACCGGTCGCGCCGGTCGATCGCCACCTATTATTATACCGCCTTCCCGGCCGGCGACGCGCAACCCGAGCGCACGACGGTCTTTCGCCCCCGGCCGGGCAGCGGCGACCGGCCAGACCGGCGGGTTGCGATGGACCATTTCATCCAGGATTGGGTTCCGCTACGTCTCCAGCATTATGCCCGCAAGTTGAACCGCTTCCGCTGACCGACCGCAACCTTATCCCCCAACCGAACCGTAGATCAGCAATGGCTGCCCCAAGTCGCACTCCGCATGCGCAGCCCATGAGGAACCCTGATATGACGACAGCCCGCCTTTCGATCGGACCCGCTTCGCTCGTTGCCGCCGCTCTGACTCTTGGTCATGCGCCGCCGGCCCTGGCGGAGGGCTTCGCACCGGGCGGCTGGGACCATCAGACAACGATGCTGAGCGCTGATGTGCCGGGCGTGCCCCAATGGGTGGTCAAAATGTTCGCGGGCAATCGCAAGCGCAAGAGTTGCCACGACGCCGCCGAGCTGGCGCGCCGCCCCGAAGCGCTGCTGACCCAGGACGATGCCGCGCAGTGCACCAAGCGGCGCTTCTCGATGGCGGGCGGACAGCTCTCCTATGACACTTTCTGCACCAACAAGCGCTTCCCCGACGGCTTGCTCGTTGCGTCGAAAGGCAGCTACACGGCGGACAGTTACAAGATCTCGACCGTTTCGACCGGCATGAAGGACGGCAAGCCCGTGAAGATCGTGACCGAAGGTAGCGGTCACCGCACGGGAAGCTGCAAGAAATGAGCGACGCGACCAACCCCGCCGATTTCGACCTCGACGCCTATCTCGCGCGGATCGGCCTCAAGCAGGCGCCCGATGCGGACTGGGGCGGCATGGACTTTCTCCAGCGCCAGCACCGGCTGACCATCCCGTTCGAAAATCTCGACATCGCGCTGGGACGCGGGATCAGCCTCGACCCCGATCATGTCTTTGCCAAGCTCGTCCACCATCGGCGCGGGGGCTATTGCTTCGAGCAGAACCAGCTGTTCCTGCGCGCGCTGCACGCGATCGGCTTCGACGCGCGGCCGATCCTGGCGCGCGTCTGGCTGCGCACCGAAGGCCTGCCTCCGCGCACCCACACCGCCAATCTGGTAGAGGTCGGCGGGCAGACCTGGCTCGCCGATGCCGGCTTCGGCGGCGGCTATTCGCCCCCGATGCCGCTCAGCGACGGCGCCGAGACCCCGGGGCCCGACGGTGCCCTGTTCCGCATGCGCCTGGACGCCGACCATGGCTGGACCCTCGAACGCCTCGCCCCCGGTGCGGACCGCAGCGGCGGCTGGGAACGGCAGTACAGCTTCACTACCGACCGCGTTTTTCCGGCCGATCTGGAAATGTCGAACCACTGGACCTCAACCCGCCCCGGCACGCGCTTCACCAGCCAGACGATCGTCAGCCTGGTCCTCCCCAGCGGCTTCGCCTCGCTCGTCGACCGCCGCTACGTCCGCCACACCGCGAAGGAACAGGTCGAAAGCGAAATTGAAAGCGCCAAGGCCTACCGCCTGCGCCTGAACTTCGTCTTCGGCCTGATCCTCGACGAGGTCGAGGTAATGGGGCTGGGACTATATTAGGCGGTACGCTCAGCCAGAGATTTGGAGACGTCTGGCGCCCTAGCCTATTGGATAGGCCGGGGGACACCGCCCTCATGATAGCCTCCCTGCATATAGACTGCTGAAATCGTGCAGAAAAACACTGCATGCTCTAACCGGCAGCGTAGACAGGAGAAGATGCATGGCTGATACGATCAAGAGTTTCCGCCGGGACGAACTTTCTCCCAAGCTCCAGCAGGACTGGGATTTCGTCTATAAGCTGACGGGCCAGGCTGGCTTCATCGAGAAAGGCGCCCACGCACCGGAACTGCTCGACTTCACCATGGTCGATTTCTACGAGAAGATCTTCTACGGCGGTCGCGTCGACGTCAAACTCAAGCATCTTGCACGGCTGCGCATGAGCCTTGGTCACGGCTGCCGCAGTTGCAACCTTGGCAACACCATCGGCGCCAAGGAAGTCGGCTACAGTGAAGAGCAATTGAATGCGATCGAAGGCGATCGATCGATCTTCAGCGATATCGAGATCGCGGTGCTCGAACTGGCAGACGAATTCCTGATGACCAACATTCAGGGGCACCTCGAGCCCGAGCTCTACGCCAAGTTGCACGCGCACTTCGATGATGCGCAGATCCTCGAGCTGGGCACTGTGATGAGCTATCTTGGCGGTCTGGCGAAAATGCTGTTCGTCTTCGACATGGCCGAGAAGGAGGAGACCTGCCCCTTCCGCCCTGCGGCACGGACTCTGGCCGAAGCCGCCGAGTAACTTCCGAAAAATTGGGGACAGTATGTTATTTTCTGCCCCTACATGATTGCACAAGGCGCCGTCGCGCTTCCTGTGAAAAGGAGCTGGAAAACTGCCAGATGACGGTTTCTGGCCGCATCCGACCCGAGAACCTAAGGGCCTGCTTCAGAAGCCGATGCTGAAGCGCATGCCGAAGACACCCACCGGGCCGCGACTCTTTTCACCGCCCGGATCCAGAACAAGCTGCAGGATCGGTTGAACGCCCAGCTTGCCGAACAGCATGTCCGCATAGGTGACTTCGAGCGCCGTTTCCGCAGCAGTGGATCGGGTCCCTCCATCGCGCAGGGATGCGCGATAACCCTTTGACAGATATCCTTGGTTCGCACCGATCGAAAATACTCCGTCAGGTCGCGACGCGATCGGCTGGGCTATCGTTATGCCCGCCTGCCAGCCGCCACGAAACGGCGTCGTACGGCCATCCGAAACACCGGCACGGAAAAACGCCTTGGCCGCGCCGGGCCCTTCCTGTCCACCGAGCGGATGTTCGAAGATCACATAGGCACCATGCGCCTTGCGCCGCAGCGGCGCGCCATCGCCATCCACCGCGTAAATGTCGTCCTGGCGCCGGGTGTAAGCCCAGACGCCGACCGTCAGTTCGAGGTCACGCTCGATCCCGGCTTCGCCGATCAACAACAGGCCATCGTGGAACTTGAAATCCACCCCGCCCGGGTCACCCACGGTATTGGCGTGCGCATTCATTGCGGCAAACCGTATGACGCCATTGCCGTCGAACCGATGCTCGACCCGCACCGCCAGAGCTGTCGACGGGAAGATGGAGGGACCGTTGGGACCTGTCGCCGATATCTCCGATCCCACGCCAAAGGCCGGTGCGGTCAGCGTGCCCGCCGCATCATTGGCGTAAAACTCGCTGTTGAGATCATAGAGGCCGGCCCGGACAGTGGTATTTTCGCCGATCCCCTGTTCCAGCCATGCTTCGAACAGGCGCAGCCGTTGCGAAGGGACCTCGATATTGTCGACGCCTTGCAACGTGCCCGCAGCGTTATTCGGCATCCCGCCGAAATTGTTCAGAACATGAACGTGAAGCGCGCCGCCTTGCCAGCCGACCAGACGATCGAGATCGGCGTCTGCAGTTATATTCAAATTGTCTAACCAATAAGTATTATGGTTCGTGCGACGGCCTAGAACCTCCACCACGTCCGCGGTGTAATCTGCGGAAATGTCGATAGCTCTCTCCGCATCGTGCGCGTGAAGATTACCGTAGGGAATGCACGACAAGAGAGTTGCAACTGCAAGTTTTTTGAATATCGCCATGGCATTTTGCCCGATAAATTCGATAGGCGATTATCGCTTATAATATTTAACATTCGTAAAATCTGAGATTCACCAATGCTAAAGGCAAATATGCAATAGGAGGTACCATAAAATCCGTCATGTTGAGCGGCATACTCCCCCCGCATGAGAGAGAGACTATGAAATCGATCGGCAGAAGCGTTCATATGGCGATGGGAGCAATATTTCTTGTTGCTTCCATAACGGGCCTGTTCAGCATCTGGGCCAGTACGAGAGGCAGTGCGGCGCTGGAAGCTGTTTCGAACGCGACCGGCATTTTGCGCACCCATGCCGATGCGGACATGATGCATGATGCCATCAGAAGCGATCTGCTGAGCGTCCTGCAGGCCGACGTCGATCCTTCGATCGATATCGACAAGAACATCTCTGATCTGAACGATCATGCGGCGCTGTTCCTGCGCAATGCCGAAATCGACCGACAGTATACCGGCGATCCCAAAGTGGCTCAGGCCGCCGTTGCCATCGAGGCGGATCTGAAAAACTATGTAGCCAAGGCCAAAGAGGCCGCCCAACTGGCGAAAACCGATGGTGTGGCGGCACGCGCGCAGTTTCCCGCATTCATGGTCACCTTCGAGAAGCTCGAAACAGGGATGGCCGGCATTTCCGATAGGATCGAAGCCCATGTGGCTGACGTGAAGGCCAAAAGCGCTGCGCAGGCGCGGCTCGCCATCTATGCCAATATTGTGAGCTTGGTGATCATCATGATCCTCTTGGGGGCGATCACGATCGCCAGCCGTCGCAAGCTGATCGCTCCCATATCGGAGCTGGCTGGCGCAGTTCAGAGCATGGCGAAAGGCGATCTTGCCATCGACATCCCCTATGCCGAACGCGAAGACGAACTGGGCATGCTGGCACATGCGACAGAGGATTTTCGCAACCAGTTGAAGATTGCGGACGCGTCCAAGGCACAGCAGGCAGAGCAGCAGGCACAGATGCTTGTCTCCACGATCGGTGAAGGGCTTGCCCGGCTGGCCGGAGGTGATCTCGCGACGCCTGTCACCGCGCATCTGACGGGCCCGTTTGCCAAGCTGAAAGACGATTTCAACAGTGCGCAACAGGCCCTGCAGCAGACGATCCTGCAGGTCGCCAGCGGAGCAGGGTCAATCAATGTGGGCGTCGCGGAAATCCGCCAGGCGTCCACCGACCTGGCGCATCGAACGGAAATGCAGACCGCTCGCATTGAGAAGACCGCGATACATGTTGCGGAAGTGACCCAGACCGTTTCCGAAACCGCGACCGCAGCTGCGCATGCTAATGAAACCGTGTCGATCGTACGCGGTGACGCCGAACGATCGGGCGATGTCGTGCGCCACGCCATCGAGGCGATGGACGGCATCGCACGCCACTCTCGGGAGATCTCCGAAATCATCGGCCTGATCGATGGCATTTCGTTTCAGACCAACCTGCTTGCCCTGAACGCGAGTGTCGAAGCCGCACGTGCTGGCGAAGCGGGCAAAGGCTTTGCCGTGGTTGCCAGCGAAGTGCGGGCACTGGCCCAGCGCTCTGCGGACGCTGCCCAACAGGTGAAAGCCCGCGTTACCGCTGCAGGCGATCAGGTCGACGTGGGTGTCGGCCTGGTCAAAGAAACCGGCGACGTGCTGGAGCGCATCATCGGGCGCATCGCCGAAATCGGCGGCCTGGTTCAGACCATCGCGAGCAGTTCCGAGGCACAATCCAACCAGTTGAATGACATCAACGCGGCGGTCAGCGATATGGAGAAAGTCACGCAGCAGAACGCCGCCATGGTTGAGGAAGCCAATGCCGCGACCCTCAGCCTGGCGCGCGAAACGGATCATCTGGCCGACCTGGTCGGGCGATTTGAGACCGGCACGCCCAAGGAGCGGAGCGTAACGGCACGGCTTGCTGCCTGACTGCGCTGCCCGCCCTTCAGACCTTCCGGATTTCGATCAACGAGGGGACAGATTGAGCGGGCAATTGGCTATCCCCGCGCTCCAGACGGCCCGGAACGGACCGGACTGATGCTCTTGAACGGCGAAAGGGAAACCACCCGCCGGGTGAGAGACCTGGCCTGTATCGACCGGATTGACGGTGCCCGGCCATGAACACACTGTGCCTGGATTATCCTTATGCGCTGTCAGCGCTCTGCCCCTTGCAGCAGGCTGGGATTTTCCAGGATGATCTCGCGTCGCAATCGCCAGAATGGCACCAAGAAGAAGCGGGTCTCGGCAACTGGCCGCCACTCTCCCGCTTCCAGCGCTTCAAGGACAGCGGCCTGCGCCGAGCCTCCGCGCCAGATTTCCCGCAGCCGAGCCGTGCCCGAATAGCACCAGGCGATAAAGTTCAGCGCTTCGCTACCGGAGCCGAACGATTCATGAAAGCCGGCATTGCCTAGGAAAACTTTCGATCGCGCCCCAAGGCTGTGAAGTTCGACCGCGAAGCCATGCGGACCGGGTGCTTCGATGCGGACGACATCGGGAGTTTCGCTGAAGCTGAGCTCGGGATGGGCCTGGAGCTTCAGCAATAAGACCGCGCGGGCATCCATGCAGTATTCATCCTTTTGCCGAGCGCAGGAAAAATAGGGACAGTATACTGTTTGATTGTTCCACATCCGGAGCGCGAAGGCACTTTGCAAACTCCCACGAGCGCCCGTTCAATCAATGTCCTGCGGCTGATTTCTCCCTTCCCTGATGCCTTGCCCCAACAGCAGCGCAATTCGCATACCGTCTTCATGTCAGGCAGGTCGTCGAGCGAACCGCCTTCGTGACGGGGACATCGGCCCTGGCGTCGTGACCGGAGCAGTG
This sequence comes from Rhizorhabdus phycosphaerae, assembly GCF_011044255.1. Lineage (NCBI taxonomy): Bacteria > Pseudomonadati > Pseudomonadota > Alphaproteobacteria > Sphingomonadales > Rhizorhabdaceae > Rhizorhabdus > Rhizorhabdus phycosphaerae. The sequence continues at coordinate 4,222,072 of NZ_CP049107.1, read as the reverse complement.
GGCCACCCACGCTTCCTACCCGCAACCCAGCCCATGCTCGATGATCCCGTGAGTATCTCGTTACCTGCATGACGCTGCGATATACGCCAATTCACGCCTAGCCACGCCTCCCCTTTCCCGGCAGACAGACGCCATCGCGATCTCCGGGAGGACCCATCTTGCAGGCTTCGTCCAGTGCACGCCGCCCGATCCGGTCGGTCATCGGCGGTTCGCTCGGCAATCTCGTCGAGTGGTATGACTGGTATATCTACTCGGCCTTCTCGCTCTATTTCGCGAAGAGCTTCTTTCCGGCGAGCGATCCGACCGCGCAGCTACTGTCGACCAGCGTCGTCTTCGCGATCGGCTTCCTCATGCGGCCGTTGGGGGGCTGGCTGCTCGGCATGCTGGCCGACCGCTATGGGCGCAAGAGCGCGCTGACCTGGTCGATCACGCTGATGTGCGCGGGGTCGCTGATCATCACCTTCGCGCCGACCTATGCGACGATCGGGATCTGGGCTCCGATCCTGCTGACCTTCGCGCGGATGGCGCAGGGCTTGAGCCTCGGCGGCGAGTTCGGCACCGCCGCCACCTATCTGACCGAGATCGCGCCGCCCGACAAACGCGGCTTCTGGTCGAGCTTCCAATATGTGACGCTGATCGCCGGACAGTTGCTGGCGCTCGCTCTGCTCGTCACGCTGCAATTCTTCTTCCTGACCGAGGCGCAACTGGAGGCCTGGGGCTGGCGTCTCGCCTTCGCCACCGGCGCCATCCTCGCTCTGTCGGTCTTCTGGCTGCGGCGCGGGATCGACGAGACCCCCGACTTCGTCGCGGAAAGCGATCGCGAGCGGCGCAAGGGTGGGCTGGTAACGCTGCTGAGCGAGCGGCCGAAGCAGGTGGCGCTCGTCTTCGGCCTGTCGATCGGCAGCAATGTCAGCTTCTATGCCTTCACAACCTATATGCAGAAATATCTGGTGGGCAGCGCGGGCTTCGCCAAGGACAAGGCGTCGCTGGTCTGCTCGGCGGCGCTGATCTTCTATGTGGTGATCCAGCCGATGCTCGGCGCGCTGTCGGACAAGGTCGGCCGCAAGCCCCTGCTCTACTGGTGCTGGATCGGCGGGATCGTCGGCACGGTGCCTCTCTTTACCGCGCTGGGCCGCGCCGACGGCATGATCGAGGCCTTCCTTCTGCTGTGCGTCGCCTATCTGATCATCTCGGGATCGAGCGCCACGAGCGCGGTCGTCAAGGCCGAGCTCTTCCCGCCGCACATCCGTGCGCTCGGCGTCGGCCTGCCCTATGCGGTCAGCCAGGCGATCTTCGGCGGTACGGCAGAGTCGGTGGCGCTGGGATTCAAGAGCGCCGGGGTCGAGAGCGCCTTCTTCTGGTATGTCACCGGCTGCATGGGCGTGGCGCTGGTCACGACCCTTTTCCTGCCCGAAACGCGGTGGCGGGACGCATCAGCCGATCACCCAAAATCCTGACACCTGTCCTTTAATGCAGTGCAGCATGGATGATTCGGGTCGCGGCGGCAGGTGATTCACCACAGCAATCGCAAAAAAGCACCGATAATCCATGATCATAGATTTTTGGGAATAGGGTTCCGAATCATCTTGTTCATGCCGCGATGCCGCAAAGTGAATAAAGCGATACCCAAATGGGAGTACGCGGCAAGATTTCCCGGCTCTAAGCGACGATAGTGGCCCAATAGCGGTGCGCCGAACGGATCGGCAGATGCATCGCCTCGGGCATTTCATAACGGAGTTTGCACCGATGCGTTCCATCATCATCGCCGCCGCCCTCGTCTCCTCGCTCGGCCTTTCGGGCGCCGCGCTCGCGCAGGAAGCTCTCACCGTCAAGAACGGTATGCTGGTCACCAGCTCCGACGGCAAGAAGCTCGGCCGCGTCTATGAGGTCAAGAAGGGTGCCGATGGCGCCCCCGCCGCGATCGTCGTCATCAACGATGCGAAGATGGCCACGCTGGCAATCGGCACGCTCACCAAGGCCGACAATGGCGTGACGACCTCGCTGACCGCCGCCGAGGTCCGCAAGCTCAAGTAAGCGCCCTTACCGGCCGGCGATCTCGATCGCCTCGCCGGGCTGGACAGTCACGAAGCGGCCGGCGGCGACGCCGGCCGCTTTCGTTTGTGCCAGCAGTTCGCGCGGCGGGACGTCGGGGCCCTCGTCGGTCAGGTGGAAGGTTCCCCAGTGGATGCCGAGCGCCCTGGGCGCGCCGAGCAAGCCCAGCACGCGCAGAGCCTCGGCCGGATCGATATGGCTGCGCCCGAAGACCTCGCGCGGGTGATAGGCACCGATCGGCAGCACGGCGAGACGGAAGGGCCCGTGGCGCGCCGCAGCGCGCGGCCAGCTGCCGTCGCCCCATCCGGTATCTCCCGCGAAAAAGATGTTGCCGCCCGGCAGTGCGACGGTGAAGCCGCTCCACAGCGCGCGATTGCGATCCTCGCCCCAGCGCGAGCTCCAGTGCTGGACCCGCTCGACGATCACCGACACGCCGGGACGAACCGCGATGCGCCCGCCCCAGTCGCGCGCCTGTGCGGCTATGCCGGCGTCGCGCAGGATCGCGTCATTGCCCAGCCCGGTGACGATCAGCGGACGGTCGCGCTGCCACAGGCGCTGCAACGTCGGCAGGTCCATATGGTCATAATGGTTGTGGCTGACGAGGACGAGGTCGATGCGCGGCAGATCCTCGAACCGCACGCCCGGCGCGCGCACCCGCTGCGGGCCCACGCGATTCCAGGGGCCGGCGACGTCCGACCAGATCGGGTCGGTCAGGATATTGAGCCCCTGCGTCTGGATCAGCACCGTCGCATGGCCGACCCAGGTCGCGCGGATGGCCTGCCCCCCGACACGCGCCGGCGGCAGCGATGGCGTCACGGGGATGCTCTCGGGCCAGGCATCGCCGCGCTGCCCGGTCGCCGTCCGCCACAGCCGGTCGATTCCGACCTTGAACGGACTGACCTGATCGCCATCACCCGTCGGGTTGCGGAAACGCTGCCCGTCATAATGCGCGGTGACGGGTCCGCGATAATAAATGCGGTCGAGCCAATAGCCGCGCGTCAGCCAGAACAGCGTGCCGAGCAGGATCAGCGCGAGCAGCGCCCATCCGATCCAGCGTGCGAAACGACGCATTGCCTGCACACGATAACCCTTCCATGATCGGGCGATGCGCATCGCCGCCCGCCTGCTGATAGTCGCCGGATCGCTGCTGGCGGCCCCGCTCGCCGCCGAACCTATGGACTTCGCCGCAATTCGCCTAGCCTTCACGAAGGACGCGCTTGCGGCACCCACAAGCCGCGGCCTGGCCGACCGTCGGAGCGGCCGCCGCGTAACCGCCGACGATCCGGTCCGCATCGCCTCGATCAGCAAGCTGGTGGTCGCCATCGGCGTGCTTCGGCTGGTCGAGCAGGGAAGGCTCGACCTCGACGCCGACGTGTCGATCTATCTCGGCTGGCCGCTGCGCAACCCCGCCTTCCCCGATCACCCGATCAGCCTGCGCCTCCTCCTTTCGCACCAAGCTTCGCTGGCCGACGGGATCGACTATGCCCTGCCGCTGGATATGGCGCTGAGCGAGGCCCTCGCAGAAATAGCAGCCTGGGACGCTCAACATGGCCCCGGCACCTATTTCCGCTACGCCAATATCAACTCCCCCGTGGTCGCCTCGGTCATGGAGCGCGTGACCGGCGAACGCTTCGATCGGCTGATGCAGCGCCTCGTCCTGCGCCCGCTGAATCTGAAAGCCTGCTTCAACTGGGTCAGTTGCGATGACAGCACGATCGCCCGGGCGGTCACGCTGTACGACGCGGCGGGTAAGCCCCTGCGCGACGATGATCGTGGCCACCGCCCCGCCTGCCCGATCGTGCCGGCCCGGGACGGCGGCTGCGACCTGACGCTATGGCAGGCTGGTCGCAACGGCGCGATCTTCTCGCCCCAAGGGGGCCTTCGCGTCTCGGCTCGCGATCTGGCGCGGATCGGGCAGATGCTGCTGAACGGCGGACGCGTCGGCCGGCAGCGTTTCCTGAAACCAGCGTCGGTAGAGCTGCTGCTGCGTCCGCTCTGGACCTATGATGGCGGCAATGGCGTCACCGGAGAGACGACCGCAGGCTCGATCTGCCGCTATGGCCTGGCCAGCCAGACGCTGGCGACGCCCACCGCCGGTTGCGCAGACGACCTGTTCGGCGACGGTCGCCCCTGGGTAGGCCATGCCGGGGAGGCCTATGGCCTGCGTTCAGGGCTGTGGATCGACCGCGAACGCGACCGGGGCGTCGCCTATTTCGTGACGGGCGTGGCGGACGATGCGCCGCTTGCGCCCGGCACCGCCTTCACCACGGCGGAAGTCGCCGCCGCCCGCGCGGCGCCAGAGGAAGGCCGCTAGGCCCGCCCCGGCGCCCGCCTGATCAGGCGTTTTCAAGCAGCTTCTCGCGCGCGATCTTCTCGCGCCACACCAGCGGCGCAGTGTGGTGGACGCTCTCGCCCGTGGCATCGACCGCGACCGTGACGGGCATGTCCTTCACGTCGAACTCGTAGATCGCTTCCATGCCGAGATCGGCGAAGCCGACGACCTTCGCGCCCTTGATCGCGCGGGCGACCAGATAGGCCGCTCCGCCGACAGCCATCAGATAGGCCGCCTTGTGGTTCTTGATCGCCTCGATCGCGACCGGACCGCGCTCGGCCTTGCCGACCATCGCGATCAGGCCGGTCTTGTCGAGCATCATGTCGGTGAACTTGTCCATGCGCGTCGCGGTGGTCGGACCCGCCGGGCCCACGACCTCGTCACCCACCGGATCGACCGGACCGACATAATAAATGACGCGGCCACGGAAATCGACGGGCAGTTCCTCGCCCTTGGCGAGCATGTCCTGAATCCGCTTGTGCGCGGCGTCGCGGCCGGTGAGCATCTTGCCGTTGAGCAGCAGGCGGTCGCCCGGCTTCCAGCTGGCGACGATCTCGGGCGTCAGGCTGTCGAGGTCGACGCGGATCGCTTCCTTGGACGGGGTCCATTCGACCTTCGGCCATTCCTCCAGGCTCGGCGGCTCCAGATAGGCCGGGCCCGATCCATCGAGGTGGAAATGCGCGTGGCGGGTGGCGGCGCAGTTCGGGATCATCGCGATCGGCTTCGACGCGGCATGCGTCGGATAGTCGAGGATCTTGACGTCGAGGATGGTCGACAGGCCGCCGAGCCCCTGCGCACCGATGCCCAGTGCGTTGACCTTGTCGAAGATCTCGATGCGCAGCTTCTCGATGTCGTTCTGGGGCCCGCGCTGCTTGAGCTGCGCCATGTCGATGTCGCCCATCAGCGACTCCTTCGCCATAGTCATGGCCTTTTCGGCGGTGCCGCCGATGCCGATGCCGAGCATGCCCGGCGGGCACCAGCCGGCGCCCATTTTCGGGATCATCTCGAGCACCCAGTCGACGATCGACTCGCTCGGGTTGAGCATGGCGAATTTCGACTTGTTCTCCGAACCGCCCCCCTTGGCCGCGACCGCGACCTCGACATGGTGGCCGGGCACCATCTCGACGTTCAGCACCGACGGGGTGTTGTCCTTGGTGTTCACGCGACTGAAGGCCGGATCGCGCAGGATCGAGGCGCGCAGGCGGTTCTCCGGGTGGAGATAGGCGCGGCGCACGCCCTCGTCGACGACGTCCTGCAGGCTGTGCTCGGAGTCGAGCAGGCACTGCTGGCCCCATTTGATGAAGACGGTGACGATGCCGGTGTCCTGGCAGATCGGGCGGTGCCCCTCGGCGCACATCCGGCTGTTGGTCAGGATCTGCGCGATGGCATCCTTGGCGGCGGGGCTCTGTTCGGCCTCATAGGCCGCGCCGAGCGCCCGGATATAGTCCATTGGGTGATAGTAGCTGATATATTGGAGGGCATCGGCGATGCTCTCGATCAGATCGGCTTCCTTGATGATGACAGTCATGCCCCGCCTCCGGATCTAGCGCTGTTTGCGGTGCACATAGCTCCAAAGGTGGGGACTGACAGCCATAAAATTGGCATAAGATTGGCAGGGATCGGCGCGGCCGCTCAGGCAGCGTGGGCGATCTCCGCAATGTCGCTGTCATTATCGGCGCGGGGGGCTTTTGCCTCGGAAGTCGCAACCGCAACGCTGCTGTCGGATCGACGCGCGGGGAACAGCAGGCGTGAGGCCAGGACGACCACCGCCAGGCCCAGATAGATGCCGACCACCAGCACCGGGTTGAACAGCAGCGCTCCGCCGAACAGGACGCGCAGCCAGTCGGGGTTGAAGCCGAAATCCTGCCCGATCGCCTGGCAGACACCGAGGAAAGTGTCGTGGCGCCAGAGGACGATATTCTTGTCGATCTGCATGTCGTTCTTCCTGATCCTGTGCGCCCCACCACCGCGGGGCATCCATGCCCAACAGCCCTGCAGGAGCCGTGCCAGATTGACGGAGGCCCGTCTTCCTGACCTTTGGCGAAGTCGCCACCGCGCTGCGGGTGAATATTCTCCCGACAGTTGGGATATCCCGCCGATCTTTCAAGAGACGGCGCGATATTCGCGACGGCGGTGTCGATCGGCCTTGCCCCCCGCCTCACCCTCGCCGACTATGGCCGCCGAACGGGAGAGGACAGGATCATGGATACGGACTTCGCGGCGCTGGCGCCGATTGCGCGGGGCATCGCGGACAAGCTGGTCGCGCTGGAGCAGACGGTCGCCATCGCCGATGGCGCGAGTGGCGGCCTGATCTCGGCCGGCCTGCTGACCATCCCCGGCGCGCGGAACTATTATCTCGGCGGCGGCGTGATCTATTCGCTGGCGGGGCGCGATCTGCTGCTCGGTCTGGAACGCGAGCAGTTGCGCGGGATGAAGGCGGTGTCGGAGCCCTATGCCCTGCTCCAGGCGCGCGCGATCCGCACCCGCTTCGGCGCCGATTGGGGCGTGGCCGAGTCCGGTTCGGCCGGCCCCGATCCGCATCCCTATGGAATAGAGGCCGGCCTGTGCTGCGTGGCGGTGGTGGGACCGAATGGCGAGGAAACGGCATTCGTCCGCACCGGCAGCACCGACCGGATCGGCAATATGCTGGCTTTCGCCGCCGGCGCCCTTCGACTGCTCGACGAGAGCCTGGCGCGCGCCTGATCAGCCGGCGGCGCGATCTCGATCACGACGTGCCGGCTGCCCGCGAACCGACATCGGCGCTCATAGCCGGGCGGCTTGGTGCTACCGCCTGCCTTGCCGCGTCTTCCGAGCGGCATAACGCGCATCCCGCGCGGCCTTCCGGTCCTCTTCGGTCCACATCTTGCGTTCCGCGACGTTCCGGGCCGTCGCTTCGGCCTTGGCTTGCGCGATCATCTGTACCTTTGCTTCGGCGGCGGCCTGCTCAGCCGCCAGCGCCTCGCGTTCCTGCTCGCGCTTGCGCTCTTCTGCTTCGATCTTGGCGCGGCTGATGGCTATCCGCTTTTCCGCTGCAGCCGCTTCGCGTTCGGCGCGGCGCTTCGCCCTGTCCGCCATCACCGCCGGATCCACCACGGGACGGTCGCGATATTTGGCGAGCGCTTCCATTCTTGCGCGGGCGGCGGCCTGTTGGCGCTCCTGAAAAGTCGGATTTTGGAATGCAGTCATGTGCGTTTTATTGTCCTTCGTTCAAATGGGTGGGCTTTGTATGTCATGCTGCGGAAGCCACCTGTTCCAGCACGCTGTGATTGTCCTTGCCGGATGTGTCAGCCGCCGCCCGGCGCTTTCGAGCCGCGCGGCCGGTCCGAAGGCGCCGCTACATCGCGCGGCGGGCTTCGATTCCAGTCGATCCGGTAGAGGTCGAAGCGGCGGTCGGCCAGGTTCCGTACCGTGCCTTCGGCGCGCGCCCAGGTCAGGTCGGCGAGGTTGACGTCGGCGATCGTCACCGTTTCGATATTCTCGCTCGCCTCGGCGGCGATACCGTCGCGGGCGAAGGGAAAGTCGCAGGGCGTGAGGATGCACGACTGCGCATATTGGATGTCCATATTGTCGACGCCGGGAAGATTGCCGACATTGCCCGACAGCACGACGAAGCACTGATTTTCGATCGCGCGGGCCTGCGCGCAATAGCGCACCCGCATATAGCCCTGCCGGTTGTCGGTGCAGAACGGCACGAAGATGATGCGCGCGCCTTCGTCCACCAGCCGACGGGCAAGTTCGGGGAACTCGCTGTCATAGCAGATGAGCACGCCGATCGGGCCGATATCGGTCTGGATCACGTCGACCGAACTGCCGCCCTTTATCTTCCACCAATAGGCCTCGTTCGGCGTGGGGTGGATCTTCTCCTGCGCGTGGATCGATCCGTCCCGCAGGCAGATATAGGCGACATTCTGGATGCTGCCGTCGTCGGTTCGGGTCGGATGTGAACCGCCGACGATGTTGATGTTGTAGCGCACCGCCATCCGGGACAGTTCGCGCACGACCGGCTCGCGATGCTCCGTCATCCGGTCGATCGCCTCCATCGGCGACAGCTCTTCCTCGGCAAAGGACAGCAGCGACATGGTGAACAGCTCGGGAAACACCACGAAATCGGACCGGTAATCGGCGGCAACGTCGACGAAATATTCGACATTCTGGATGAATTCTTCGAAGCTCTTCACCGCACGCGCCTGAAGCTGCACCGTGGCCAGGCGGACGCTCTCGACATCGCGCGGCACCCGGAATGCGAGCGGCTCGTTGGGGTCGACATAGGGATTGCGCCACACCATGTGCGCGGCGAACCCTTCGGACGCCTTGTCATAGGGAAGGTATCCCGACAGCACGCCGATAGGTGAAAAACCATTGCCCAGCTGAAAGCTGATGACCTGGTCGCGGAACTCGCCGGCCGCCACGCGAGCAAGATAGTCATCCGGACCGTCTACCCTGGCCTTGACCTTGGCATAGCCCGGCATGCGCCCGCCGAACACGATGCCGCGCAGCTCCAGCCGCTCGGCCAGCACGCGTCGCGCATCATAGAGGCGCTTGCCGATCCGCAAGCCACGTTGTCGATCGTCGACCGCCATCTCGATGCCGTAAAGCCAGTCGCCGGTCGCATCGTGGCGGCTCCCGAACCCGTTGCCGGTGATCGTCGCCCAGTCGTGCGGGGAGAGGGCAATCGCCTCGTCGATGCGGGAGGACGCGCAATATCCGACGATCTCATCGCCCAGGACCGCTACGAACTGGCCTTCGGGGAAATTGTTGATCTGTCCGCTGACCTGACCGGCGCTGTAATTGCCGAAGCCCGGATAGGCGCGGCCGATCAGCGCCAATATGCCGCCGACGTCATCGGGGACAGCCGTCCGTACTTCGAGAAGAGCGGGGCTTTTCTTCAACATCGCGATTCTCCACGTGACTGGCTGCGTGACAGGCCGCCGCACACCGGTCGCACTGGCAACAGCGTCCGCTTTCCCGACGTCTCGCGGGAAACTAGCGCGCGGTCGCGACGGACGTGGGCGTCTTTCAGCTGCGACCGACGAGAAGCGCGAACAGGTGGTCGAGATTCTGCTGGGCGTCCTGCACGACCGGATTGTCGGCATTGCCCGGCAGCGACAGCGGCTTGCTCATGATGTCGTGCAGCCCTTCGGTCTCGGCGTCGCTCAGCAGGTTCCGCTTTCGCAGGACGATGGCGAGGCTCAATATCCCGTTGAATGCGGCTACGTCGAGCGCTTGCTGGGCCTCCAGCAATTGCTGTGCGGTCAGATCATGCTCCTGCTCAACCATGCGAGCCCTTTTCTGCGGGTGTGGGAAACGCGCATGCCGGGATCAATGGCGAGCGGGCGTCGTGGGCGCTGCGGGTTGGAGAAGCCGGAGGGACGCAGCAGGCCCAAGCTCGGCTGCAATCGGCCGCGCCATGGCCTATCCGGCCGGATGAGGCCCGAGGGAGCAGGTGGCGGACGCTTTCGCATCCGCCATCACGGCTCAGGCTTCCCGAAGGTTCACCGCAGACGTCTTGCCGCGGCGATCGGTCTCGAGCTCATAGGAGACGCGCTGCTCCTTGTTGAGCGTCGACATGCCGGCGCGCTCGACGGCAGAGATATGAACGAACGCATCGCCCGAGCCGTCTTCCGGCGCGATGAAGCCATAGCCCTTGTCGCTGTTGAAGAATTTTACGGTGCCAGTGATCATGAGATAGTCCTTGTCCCACGGTTGCGGGATGCGCCAAAGCGGCACATTCCGGCGTCTTGAAGCTAGAGGGACAAAGGGAGGAGCCAAGGCGGCCCATCATCCGTCGCAGGCGACGTTCAGCCAGACCGGTATAGCAGCTTCTTCCCCAAAGACCAGCCCTCACGGAAAACTATCTCCGACGCCACGGCTCGGAACGCCTGGAAGTGGCCGGAAAACGGAAAAGGCTGGCCAGCACCCGATCAGCCGGCTGGGGCGATCTCGATCGCAACGATGCGGCCGTCCACGACCCGATAGCGCCCCTCCAGCCGCAGCACGATCTCTTCGTCCTGCGCAACCGGGCGCCCCATGAAATCGGCGATATCCGCCCGCGCGGTGAGGCTGTCGTGGATCGCAACGACCGCGACATCCCCCTCGACCCGGATCGCCTCGGGCGTCATCCGATCGACGAAGGCACCGAACATGTAGCGATAGGTCGCCAGATACGCCTCCCGCCCCCGCTGCTCCCCCATCGCCGAGCGCAGGACGACGTCGGGGTGGAGAAGGCCGGCGAGCGCCGCCTCGTCGCACGCGTTATAGGCGGTGTAATAAGCATGGATGGTGTCTTCGATGGTCATAGGCGCCTCTCCCGTGCTGCAACCATTCTTGGTGTGAACCTACCCCGCCGGGCGGGTTTAAGGGAGAAGGCTCAAACATGGTCCGGCTGGCGGCGCCTGGAACGCATCCGCGCGCTTCCGCTCACTTTTGGAACGCACGCGTTCAATCGGACTCGGTCTCACCAGCACTACCCCGCGCCGCGAGCTCTGCACTTTCCCGCTTCAACGGACGAGAAACCGGACACACTTCCTGCACATAGGAATTGAGCGTGTTGAACAGATTATCGGGTATGAGACGATAGAAGACAAACTGACCGCGCTTGTCGCTGGCGATCAAACCGGCATTCTCGAGAATGGAGAGGTGCTGGGAGACGGCGGGCTTCGACATGGAAAAACGCGCGGCAATCTCGCTCGCATTCAGCTCTGCCTCCGACAGATAGGCGAGAATTTTCCGTCTCGGTGCCGAACCCAGTGCTTCGAAGACCTTCTGCATAGCACCAATTAAGGAATAAGCTAATCACTTGACAAGCAGAAACAGTTATTTAGGTAATAGCTTAATTATCTATAGGATTAAGGCATCCAGACGATGAACGGCCGGAGTCAGGATCGCTGCCGGGTCAACTCGCTTATCGAGACGCCTGATTGCAACCCGATCGAGGGCAGCGTTCGGTGGGACGCTGTCCACTCCCTTTGGAATGGAGGGATGCTGATCACATCGCTGATATTTGGCCCGTTATTTCTCGCCTGGGATACGTTCGCGGTCTTCCTCTGCTCCACGGGCGCCACCCTGCTGCTCGGCCACAGCGTGGGTTTCCATCGGCGGCTGATACATCGCAGCTTTGCCTGTTCGCTATGGCTGGAACGGCTCCTCATATGGATCGGCACCTGTGTGGGAATGAGCGGCCCATTCTGGATGGTGCGGACGCACGATTTAAGGGACTGGGCCCAGCGACAACCGGATTGCCATGACTATCTCGCGCACCGGGGCGGTATGCTGCGCGACTATGTCTGGCAGCTGCATTGCCGGCTAATTCTGACTAATCCGCCGGGGTTCGACCTAGGCGTTATGGGCAAGGATAGCTTCTATCGCCTTCTCGAGCAGACGTGGATGTTGCAACAGCTTCCTATAGCTGCGCTGCTGTTCGCCGCCGGCGGCTGGGGTTGGGTCATCTGGGGCGTATGCGTTCGCGTGGCCACGTCCGTAACGGGTCATTGGTTCATCGGCCATCTCGCCCATACACGGGGCCCGCAAAGCTGGGCCGTGGTCGACGCCGGGGTGCAGGCTCACGATATTCCTTGGGCGGCCATCCCGACCATGGGTGAGGCGTGGCATAACAACCACCATGCCTATCCTGGATCCGCTAAGATCGGCATCCACCCTGGTCAATCCGACTTGGGCTACGCTTTTATCAATTTGCTCGAACGAGTCGGCTTGGCTTGGAACGTCATCCTCCCCCAACATCTCGATCGGGCAGAAAAGATCAGGCGCCTCTAAACTTCCGATAGATCGGAATGGACAAAGTCTAAACCGACCGCCTCCTCAAATCCTCCACACAGCGCTCCGCCGTCTGGCCGTCCCACAGATCCGGCCGCTTGCGGTCCTGGCGGGGCTGGGCGAGCGCCGCCAGAAGCCGTTCTAGCAGGGTTTCGGCGTTGACCAGCTGCGCGGTGCCCTCGCTGATAGTGATCGGGCGCTCAGTGTTCTCGCGCAGGGTCAGGCAGGGAATGCCCAGATAGGTCGTCTCCTCCTGAATGCCTCCGCTGTCGGTGATCACCGCTGCTGCGCCTGCGACGAGGCTCATGAAGCGGACATAGGCGGCGGGGCCGACAAGAGTCAGGCCTGCCGCCTCCAGCTTCGCCACGCCGGCCTCGCCGAGCCGCTGGCGGGTGCGCGGGTGGACCGGGAAGATCAGCGGTAGATGCGCCTGCACCGCGATCAGCGCGTCGACCAGCCGGTCGAGCTGCTCGGGCACGTCGACATTCGAGGGCCGGTGCAACGTCACCACGCCATAGCTGCCCGCCGCGAAGCCGAGCTCGCCGGGATAGTCGGCGGCGAGGATGGCGGGGCGGACCAGCTCATAGCTGTCCATCATGATGTTGCCCACGCGCGTGATCCGGCTTTCGGGGATGCCCTCGTCGCGCAGATTCTGGTCGGCGTCGGGCGACGGAGTCCACAGCACGTCGGCGAGCACGTCGGTGACGAGGCGGTTGAGCTCCTCGGGCATGTCGCGATCGCGGCTGCGCAGGCCCGCCTCCAGATGGACGATCGGAATGCGCAGCTTCGCCGCCGCCATCGACGCGGCCGCCGTCGAGTTGACGTCGCCCACCACCACCAGCCAGTCGGGACGCTCCTCGATCGCAAGCTTCTCGTAGGCGATCATCACCCGCCCGGTCTGCTCGGCATGGCTGCCCGAGCCGATGCCGAGATGATGGTCGGGCGCCGGCAGGCCCAGATCGGCGAAGATGTCGTCCGACATCGCCGCATCATAATGCTGGCCGGTGTGGACGATGACCGGCCTGAAATCGCTGGTCGCCTTCAGCGCGTGCCAGAGCGGCGCGACCTTCATGAAATTGGGGCGGGCGGCGGCGATGAGGTGGACGATCTTGGGCTCGGTCATGCGCAACGACCTACCGAAATCTTCGCGCTTGTCGAGCCGCTGCAGCCTTGCGGCTCAATGGTGATGATGGCCGTGATCATGAACGTGGCCATGCGCGGGATGGTCGTGCGAATCGTGCCCGCCCGCCCCGTCGGCGCAATCCACATCGGCGCAGCGGCCGCGCTCGATCTGGAAGGTCGCATGGCCGATGCCGAATTCGTCGCGCACCAGCCGCGCGGTGGACAGCAGGAAATCATCCTGCTCGATCAGTTCCGGCATCACCAGATGGGCGGTCAGCGCGGTCTCGGTCGTGCTCGTGGGCCAGATGTGGATGTGGTGGACCGCGGTCACGCCGGGCAGCGTCGCCAGGCGGGCCGAGACCTTCGCAGGGTCGATCCGGCTCGGCACGCCCGCCAGCGACATCACAAGTGAGTCGCGGAACAGCCCCCAGGTTCCGGCCACGATGACCGCAACGATGACGATACTGATCGCCGGATCGATCCACAGCGCCCCCGTCCGCGCGACGAGGAAGCCCGCCACCACGACGCCGGCGGAGACCGCCGCGTCGGCGGCCATGTGCAGGAAAGCGCCCCGGATGTTTATGTCGTCCTCGCCACCCCGCAGGAACAGCAAAGCGGTACCGAGGTTGATCGCGATGCCGACCGCAGCCACCGCCATCATCATCCCGCTCTGGATCGGCTCCGGCTCGAAGAGTCGCTGGATCGCGCCGAGCGCGATCGCGCCGCAAGCGACCAGAAGGAGGATGGCGTTGAACAGAGCCGCGAGAATCGAGGAGCCGCGCAGGCCATAGGTGTAGCGCGCGCTGGCGGGGCGCTTGGACAGCGCATAGGCGGCCCAGGCCATCAACAGGCCCAGCACATCCGACAGATTATGGCCGGCATCGGCGACGAGCGCGAGCGAGCCCGAGGCCAGCCCGGCGGCGCCCTCGACTACCACGAAGCCGAGGTTCAGCGTCACGCCGATGGCGAAGGCGCGGCCGAACTCCTTTGGCGCGTGGCTGTGCCCGTGACCGTCATGCGCGTGGCCCGCATGATCGTGGCCCGCGTGATGGTGGCTATGTGCGCTTGTCATGGCGTCCATCTACAGCGTTTTTTCGAGCAGGACGAAATGAAGATCGTTGCCCGCATCGGAACCTGATCCGCTCGCCTGCCCCGGAAAGGGGCGGGTCTCCCCGGTCGGACCATAACCGCGCCGTCCATACCATTGCAGCAGTTCGGGGCGCCGATGGACGACGTAGAGACGCATCCGCCGTGCTCCTGCGCTACGGGCGGCATCTTCGGCGGCGGCCATGACGCGCTGGCCGAGACCGTCCTGCTGCCGGGCCGGGTCGACGCTCAGCATCCCCAGCTGCCAAAGGCCGTGCCCCTCGTCCTGAAGGCGGACGGTGGCGATCGGCGCGCCCGTTGCGCCGTCCCGCACAATCAGCAGTCGCACCGACGGGTCCGCCAGGTCTTGCCGGATCTCGTCCTCATCGGCCCTGGGCTCGGCGATGAAGTCCTCGACCGTCCAGCTTCGCTGCTCGCCCCAGCCGCGATAGGCGCGGTTGACCAGGTCCACGATGGCGGGGATGTCGGATTCGTTCGGGCGCATGAGCATGGCTTGGTTGAGCCATTTCGACGGCCGTCAGGCAAGCTCAGGCTGCGAGTCGCATCCCCTTCACGGCGTCGGCGGCGCAGATCGCCTCATGCATTTCGCCCCATAATCCGGCCATTTTCGGGATCGGATGAACCTGCTGGACGCCAAGTGGAATTTCGAAACTTTACATGGGGGTCAACGCACCATATATCCGCGCCTCCGCTGCCCCATGGGACTTCCACCGCAAGGCAGCTTTCTTGCCCACGTTACACCCGGAGGTCCCTTGAGTTGCACAAGCACCATAGCGCGCTGGGGCTAGCTTCGTCCCTTAAGCCGGTTCAGCCGGTAACGCTTCTTCGTCCCCACGCCGCTGCGCGGGCTGCCAGGTTCTTCGTCGAGAAGTTCCAGGGTCGCTCGATGTATGCCGTCAAGGCGAATCCCTCCCCCGATCTGATCCAGATCCTGTGGGAGAACGGCATCACGCAGTTCGACGTGGCGTCGATCGCGGAAGTGCGGCTGGTCGCCGGCATCGCGCCGGACGCCAAGCTCTGCTTCATGCACCCGGTCAAGGCCGAGGAAGCGATCGCCGAAGCCTATTTCGACTATGGCGTCCGCACCTTCTCGCTCGACTCGCTCGAAGAGCTGGACAAGATCGTCCGCGCCACCAAGGGCGCGACCGACCTGACGCTGTGCGTCCGCCTGCGCGTCTCCTCGGAGATGTCGAAGCTCAGCCTCGCGTCGAAGTTCGGTGTCGAGCTGGCCGATGCCAAGGAACTGCTCCTGCGCACCCGCCAGGTCGCCGACGCGCTGGGCATCTGCTTCCACGTCGGCAGCCAGGCGATGAGCCCGTCGGCCTATGTGCAGGCAATGGAGAAGGTCCGTGCGGCGATCGTCTCCGCAGCGGTCACGGTCGACGTGATCGACGTCGGTGGTGGTTTCCCGTCGGTCTATCCCGGCATGGAACCGCCCGCTCTCGAGGCCTATTTCAACGCCATCCACCAGGCATTCGAAAGCCTGCCGGTGTCCTACTCGTCGGAACTGTGGTGTGAGCCGGGCCGTGCGCTGTGCGCTGAATATGCCAGCCTGCTGGTCCGCGTCGAGCGTCGTCGCGGCGACGAGCTCTACATCAACGACGGCGCCTATGGCGCGCTGTTCGATGCCGCGCATGTCGGCTGGCGCTTCCCGGTCCAGCTGCTGCGCGACGGCGAACCGCGCATCCGCGACACCGGGTTCAGCTTCTACGGCCCCACCTGCGACGACATGGATCGCATGGCGGGACCGTTCGTGCTGCCGGGCGACGTCAATGTCGGCGACTATATCGAGATCGGCATGCTCGGCGCCTATGGCTGCGCGATGCGGACCGGCTTCAACGGCTTCACCGCCGGCGAGCGGGTCATCATGACCGACGAACCGATGGCGTCGCTCTACATCGACGACGACACGCAGCGCGAAACGGTTTCGCACAACGTCATCACCCTGTAAGGGCTGCGCAGCAGTAAAGCCCGTCTCCGGCGGAAAGCCGGACCATCCGCCTCATGTGAGCGACGATGGTCCGGCCTTCCGCCGGAGCTGCGGCCGTTTTGATTTCCGGAGACCATGATGAACACACCCTCTGTCAACGACACGCGCAAGGCCGAGCTGCTTTCGACGCAGGTCGAGCATATCGACATCACCAGCTTCGACGCCCGCCCGATCATCGATGCGATGGGCAAGATGAGCTTCACCAGCCGTGATCTCGCGCGCGCGACCGGCATCTACAACCAGATGCTCGAGGATCCCGACTGCACGATCTTCCTGGTGATCGCGGGCTCGACCTCGGCCGGCGGCTGCATGGACGCCTATGCCGAACTGGTCCGCTCGGGCATGGTCGACGCGGTCGTCGCCACCGGTGCCACGATCGTCGACATGGATTTCTTCGAGGGCCTCGGCCACAAACATTATCAGGCGCTCGAAGTGCCCGATGACGACACGCTGCGCTCGCTGCTGATCGATCGCATCTACGACACCTATATCGACGAAGAGCAGCTTCAGGACTGCGACTTCACGATCAACAAGATCGCCAACTCCCTCGAGCCGCGCGCTTATTCGAGCCGGGCCTTCATCCGCGAGATGGGCAAATATCTCGTCGAGCATGGCAAGAAGGAAAACAGCCTCGTCAAGCTAGCCTATGAGCATGATGTGCCGATCTTCTGCCCGGCCTTTGTCGACAGCTCGGCGGGCTTCGGCCTCGTCAAGCACCAGGTCGACTGCATGAAGGCGGGCCGCCCCTATATGATGATCGACGCTATCGCGGATTTCCGCGAGCTGACCGACATCAAGATCAAGGCGGGCACCAGCGGCCTGCTGATGATCGGCGGCGGCGTGCCCAAGAACTTCATCCAGGACACCGTCGTCTGCGCCGAGATTCTCGGTCATGAGGATGTCGAGGTTCACAAATACGCGGTACAGATCACCGTCGCCGACGTGCGCGACGGCGCCTGCTCGTCTTCGACGCTGCAGGAAGCGGCGAGCTGGGGTAAGGTCAACACTGGCATCGAGCAGATGGTGTTCGCCGAGGCCGGCTCGGTCCTGCCGCTGCTGGCGTCCGACGCCTATCATCGCGGCCACTGGAAGAACCGCGCCAAGCGCGCCTGGGGCAAGCTGTTCGACTGATCGCAGTCGACAGGGACAAGAGACGAGGCCGGATCCGCAAGGGTCCGGCCTTTTTCATTTGGGTCGATGGATCAGGGCTGGAGCGAAGGCCGGCCGATAGGCGACCCGGCCTTGCGGCTCTCCTGCGCCATGCGCTGAATCAGCATATAGAGATCGCCTACCTCGTCGGCGGCCCTGCTCTCCAGCAATTTGCCGATCTGGGCGTCGACATAGCCCGCGTCGCCCCAGTAGGACAGGCTCCAGCCGACGAAGCGATAGCCGTCGATCGGCCTCCGCTCGATCACCGTCACCTGTTCGTGCCGGCAGTCGCTTTCGATGCTGAGCATGACCTCCTCAACGGCATCGCGCGGCCCTTCGATCAGTTGGGCAAAATGTCGTTCGGTGAACAGCAGGGACCCGCGGATACCCAATTGAGCATTGCGTTGCGTAGAGACGGCCACGATCTGGTCGATCTCCGCAGATTGCGAGGGCATCGTGAGCAGACTGCGGCTCACATAAATCAGCGACTGAAACATAGCCTTGCAATACAATGCTTTGCGTACCTCGCAGTTACGATAACTACGTAGGAATTGTAAAATAGTGTAAACTTTTGTCTTATTGCGTCTCACCATCGGCCATATTGCACTGGCCTCAATCGGAAAGATTCGAACCTTCCGTGATCTGCGATCTCCGCCGACGGTTCGTCACCATCCGATCGTGCAACCGGGTGACGAGGCGGCTGGCGGTGCTTTCGCACATGCACGGCACAAGGGCGTGGAGCAGGCAGGCGACCGCGGCCAGTCCAAGAAGCCCGGCAAAGCTCGCAGCATGGGCGAAATGCTCCGCATAATTTTCTCCGACCGATGCAGGGTGATCCAGAAACAGCCTTTTCATCGTCGTCTCCTCGCCACCAGATTATGTGCGACGGGCGAGAGATTTTTTCTTTTATCTGTCTATGATCTGGAGATGTGCAAACATATAATTCTCGATAGGCTCTCCTAGGGAGAATATGGATGCTTGACGCCACCGACAGGCGAATCCTGACCCATCTGCAGAAGGATGCGACCCTGTCGCTGGCGGCGCTGGCCGAGGCGTCGGGGCTGTCCCAAACCCCCTGCTGGAAGCGGGTCAAGCGGCTCGAACGCGAGGGTTATATCCGGGGTCGCGTCACCCTGCTCGATCCGGCGAAGATCGGCCTCAAGACGGTCGTCTTCGTCGGTGTCCGCGCGAACGAGCATAGCGAGGACTGGCTGTCGCTGTTCGCGCGCTCGATCGCGGAAATACCCGAGGTCACCGAGTTCTACCGGATGAGCGGCGAGACCGATTATCTGCTGAAGATCGTCTGTGCCGACATCGACGACTATGACCGTATCTACAAGCGCATCATCCGGGCGGCGCCCTTGCGCGACGTGACGTCGTCCTTTGCGATGGAGCAGATCAAATATTCGACGGCCCTTCCGCTCTGATCGGCTTCTTTTCGATAAAATAGAATAGTTCGGACAATTTTATACGGCTGCATCGGAGGCAGCGACTCCCTTAGACCTGCATTCAGCCCGGATGGACGGGCGAACGGATTGCATGAGGGAGCAAGAGACATGACCATCACCGCCACGCCGACCGCCGGAAAGACCCTGCTGTCGCCGACCGACCACAGCCTGATCCTGATCGACTTCCAGTCGCAGATGGCCTTCGCCACCAAGTCGATCGCGCCGGAGCTTCTGCGCAACAACGCCGCGCTGGTCGCCAATGCTGCCGCCGGCTTCAACGTCCCGACCATCCTGACCACGGTGGCAGAAAAGAGCTTCTCCGGCCCGATGTTCGCCGAGATCACCGACGCCTTCCCCGGCCAGAAGCTGCTCGACCGCACCTCGATGAACACGTGGGAAGATGCCGGCGTGATCGAGGAAGTGAACCGCATCGGCAAGGAGCGCCTCGTCTTCGCCGGCCTCTGGACCTCGGTCTGCATCGTCGGCCCGGTCCTCTCCGCGATCGACCAGGGCTTCGAGGTCTATGTGATCACCGATGCGAGCGGCGACATCTCCCAGGAGGCGCATGAGCGCGCCGTCGAGCGGATGATCCAGGCCGGTGCCCGCCCCATCACCTCGCTGCAATATCTGCTCGAACTGCAGCGCGACTGGGCCCGCTCCGACACCTACGACCTCACCACGGGCATCGCCCGCAAATGGGGCGGCGCTTATGGCCTCGGCATCACCTACGCGAAGGCTATGTTCGACGCCTCGGAAGGTTCACACTGACATCGCATCCTCCCGCGGCGGAACGGCCGCGGCGCTCGACGACCAACCCAATACGCGAAAGGATTTCACCATGACCTATGTCACCACCCAGGACGGCGTTCAGATCTTCTACAAGGACTGGGGGCCCAAGGATGCCCAACCGATCATGTTCCACCATGGCTGGCCGCTGTCCTCCGACGACTGGGACGCACAGATGCTGTTCTTCCTGTCGAAGGGCTATCGCGTCATCGCCCATGACCGCCGCGGCCATGGCCGGTCCGCCCAGGTCGATTTCGGCCACGACATTGCCCATTATGCGGCCGATGCGGCAGCGGTGGCCGAGCATCTCGACCTGCGCAACGCCGTCCACATCGGTCATTCGACAGGCGGTGGCGAAGTGGCAGCCTATGTCGCGCGCCATGGCTTGCCGCAGGGTCGCGTCGCCAAGGCCGTTCTGGTCAGCGCGATCCCCCCAATCATGGTGAAGACCGAGCGCTATCCGGGCGGATTGCCGATCGAGGTGTTCGACGGCCTGCGCGCCGGCCTCGCGGCAAACCGCTCGCAATTCTTCCGCGATGTCGCCGCAGGCCCATTCTACGGCTTCAACCGCGACGGCGCCGACGTGAAGCCCGCTATCGTCGACAATTGGTGGCGTCAGGGCATGATGGGCAGCGCGCTGGCCCATTATGAAGGCATCAAGGCCTTCTCCGAGACCGACCAGACCGACGATCTGAAGGCGATCACGGTGCCGACGCTGGTTCTGCATGGCGATGACGATCAGGTCGTTCCGTACAAGAACGCTGCCGTCCTGCAGGCCGAACTGCTGCCCGATGCGACGCTCAAGATCTACGAGGGCTATTCGCACGGCATGCTGACGGTGAACGCCGACGTTCTCAACGCCGACATCCTCGCCTTCATCCAGGCCTGACCGAAACCGAAGGAACGGACGCCATGCGGATCTACCTGCTCTCGATGGGCGCCGGACTGCTCGCAGGCCTGCTCTACAGCCTGATCGGCGTCCGTTCCCCCGCACCTCCGGCCGTCGCCTTGGTCGGATTGCTCGGCATCCTTCTGGGCGAGCAGGCGCTGCCGGCCGCCAAAAGGTTGTTCTCCAGCCCCGAACGCAGCATCCTCGTCGGCCAAGACCTTCCGGCCCAGGACCAGGGCACGGCCACAGAAACCGGAAAGGGCGGCGCATGACCATCACTCGCCGTCAGGCACTCGCCGCCGCCGCCGCCCTCGCCGCCACCCCAGGGAAAGCCTTCGCCATGAACAGCCAGGACGTCATCGTCACCAACGCCCGGATCACCACGCTCGATCGCGCAAATCCGACGGCCGAAGCGCTGGCGATACGCGACGGCAAATTCCTGACGGTCGGCAGCGAGGCCGAGGCCCGCGCCGCCGCCCCAGGCGCGAGGATCGTCGACGCCGGCGGCCGGCGCCTGATCCCCGGTCTGATCGACAGCCACATCCATGTCATCCGGGGCGGTCTGAACTATAATATGGAGCTGCGCTGGGAAGGCGTTCCCACCCTCGCCGACGCCATGGCGATGCTGAAGAAGCAGGCCCAGAACACCCCTCCGCCGCAATGGGTGCGCGTCGTCGGCGGCTTTACCGAACATCAGTTCGCGGAGAAACGCCTGCCGACGATCGACGAGATCAACGCCGCCGCACCCGACACCCCGGTCTTCATCCTTCACCTCTACGACCGCGCCCTCCTCAACGCGGCCGCCCTGCGTGCCGTCGGCTACACCAGGGACACGCCCAATCCGCCGGGGGGCGAAATCGTTCGCGACGCCCAAGGTAATCCGACGGGCCTGCTGCTGGCACAGCCCAATGCCACGATCCTCTACGCGACCCTCGCCAAGGGGCCCAAGCTTCCACCCGAATATCAGTTGAATTCCACCCGCCACTTCATGCGTGAGTTGAACGCCCTCGGCGTGACCAGCGTGATCGACGCCGGCGGCGGCTATCAGAATTATCCCGACGATTACGAGATCATCGAAAAGCTCCACAAGGACGGCGAGCTTAGCCTGCGCATCGCCTATAATCTGTTCACGCAGAAGCCGAAGGAAGAGCTCAGGGACTTCGCGACCTGGTCGACCAAGGTGAAGCCGGGCGATGGCGACGACAGCTACCGCCACAATGGCGCGGGTGAGATGCTCGTCTATTCGGCCGCCGACTTCGAGGATTTTCGGGTCGCCCGGCCAGATATGCCGCCGAATATGGAAGGCGATCTGGAACCCGTCATCCGGCTGCTCGCCGAACGGCGCTGGCCCTGGCGCCTGCACGCCACCTATGACGAGACGATCGGCCGCGCGCTGGACGTGTTCGAGAAGGTCGACCGCGACATTCCCCTCAAAGGCCTCAACTGGTTCTTCGACCATGCCGAGACGATCAGCGAGCGCAACATCGACCGGATCGCGGCGCTAGGCGGCGGCATCGCGGTACAGCACCGCATGGCCTATCAGGGCGAATATTTCGTCGAGCGCTATGGCGCCAAGGCCGCCGAGCGGACGCCCCCGATCAAGCGGATGATGGCAGCCGGCCTGCCGGTCGGCGCCGGCACCGACGCCACCCGCGTCGCCAGCTACAACCCCTGGGTCTCGCTGTCGTGGCTGGTAACGTCGAAGACGGTGGGCGGCCTGCGCCTCTATCCGGTCGCCAACCGGCTCGACCGCGAGACGGCGTTGCGCCTGTGGACCGAAGCGAACACATGGTTCTCGAACGAACAGGGCAAGAAGGGGCAGATCAAGGCCGGCCAGCTGGCAGACCTCGTCCTGCTCTCCGACGATTATTTCTTGGTGCCCGAGGATGAGATCGTCAGGCTGCGATCGGTGATGACGATGCTGGGCGGCAAGGTCGTCCACGGCGAAGGCGACTTCGCCGACCTCGCGCCCCCGCTGCCCCGGCCGATGCCCGACTGGTCTCCGGTCGCGACCTTCGGCGGCTATTGGCGGGCGCCCGACGCGCGCGCGAAAATGGCTTCCGCCTGCGGCTGTTCATCGTCCTGTTCGGTCCATGGCCACGACCATGCATCGGCGCTCGGCGCAAATGTGCCGGCGGCGGACGTCCAGAGCTTCTGGGGCAGTCTCGGCTGCGGCTGCTGGGCGGTCTGAGGAATCTAGAATCTGATAGAAAGATCGTTATCCATCCTATTGTAAAATAATTTATTTTAAACCTCATTCTCAACCGCAACTCATTCCTCCCCGGCCCGGGGAGGGCGACCGGCGAAGCCGGTGGAGGGGAAACGGCAATGAACAAAGATCGGGGCTGGGAGGAGGAGAGAGAAACCCCTCCACCATCCTGGGGATGGTTCCCCTCCCCTGGCCGGGGAGGATCGCATAGGCCTGGGGCTGGCGCGATGCGTGCGCCAGGTAGGACAGTGCCGGACTGAATCCCCTGTCTGACCTTTCGATATTCTTGAATGATCAGCACCAGCTTTTACCGGTGTGAGCCCGATGGTCTCCGGCGTAGACCGACTGCATCTCACCGCAATCATCCGGAGCCGAAGGGTCGAACATGCCGCACCAAGACGTTGCCGCTCCCAGGCCGCCCCATAGCGCCGCCCTGCCCTCGCTCCTGCTGCTGCTGTCCGTCACGACCGGGCTGGTCGATGCGATCAGCGTGCTCGGTCTCGGCAAGGTGTTCACTGCCAACATGACCGGCAATGTCGTCTTCCTGGGCTTTGCAGTGGCGGGGACACCGGGATTCCACCTGGCACCCTATCTGGTCGCGCTGCTGTCCTTCATGGTCGGTGCGCTGGTCGGCGGTCGTGCGGGTCAGGCCCATCGCGGTCGACCGCTTCGTCGCTGGCTGATCGTCGCGGCGGGTATCGAAGCCAGCCTGCTGTGGATTGCAGCCTATGTCGCGGTCGGATTCGATATCGCCGACCAGTCGCCGACGCCGGATTTCTATGCGATCATCGCCCTCACCGCGCTGGCCATGGGCTTCCGCAACGCCACCATTCGACAGCTCAAGGTCCCCGATCTGACGACGACGGTACTCACCCTTACCCTGACCGGCCTCGCGGCGGACTCGGGCTGGGCCGGGGGAGCCAATCCGAACTGGGGTCGACGCACCGCCGGGGTCGTCGCGATCTTCGTCGGCGCGGCCATTGGCGCAGCGATGGTGATACGCTGGGGCCTCATGCCGCCGCTGCTGTTGGCCGGCCTACTGACCGTTGCCGGCACCCTGGCCTGCGCAGCCCATCCGAGCGCAGCCGGCACCGCAGAATAGCCCGGGCGCTTATGGCGCTTCCACCCGGGACGGTCAGCCTCTATCAGGCGGCAGGACTTTCGGGGGGATTTGAATGCTGCGCCGCCTGTACAACTGGACCATGGCCAAGGCGGCGCACCGCCACGCCGAATGGTGGCTGGCGGCCTTCGCCTTCATGGAAGCCAGCTTCTTTCCGGTGCCGCCGCATCCCCTCCTCGGCCTGATGTGCCTGGCCGAACCGAAGAAGGCGATCCGCTTCGCAGCGGTCGCGACACTGGCCTCGGTAGCGGGCGGGCTGCTCGGCTATGCGATCGGCCATTTCGTCTATGAGGCGTTCGGCGAAGCGCTGCTGCGCGCTCTCGGCCTCGCGGAGAGTTTCCCCAAGGCCGCCTGCTATCTGCGCGATTATGGCGCCGAGATCATCATAGTGAAGGGCGCGACCCCGATCCCGTTCAAGCTGCTGACGATCACCGCTGGCTTCATCGGCATGAATCTGCTGGTCTTCATCGGCGCGTCGATCGTATCGCGCTCTATCAGCTTCATGATCGTCGGCGTTATGTTCCGCCTGTTCGGGGCGCCGATCAAGGCGGTGATCGACCGGCATCTGGGCAAGGTGACTGCCGCTTTTGCCGTTCTGGTGGTGGCCGGTTTCCTCGCGATCGCCCTGCTCGGCGGCGGCGCGAAGCAGACGAACGAGCGATGCGCGGCCGCGCAGGAGATCCAGCGCAGCTAAGACTGCTCAGTTCCACTCCCTGGAAAGAGCTTCGGTTAGGCCGGCAAGCATCTGCTGCTGGTCCTTCACATAGGCCTCGCGCGCGGCGGCGCCCATTTCCCCGCGCTGGCTCAACGTCAGGCTCTCGACCCGGTCAACTGCTTCTTCCAGCAATTCCATCGTCGTGTCGAAGCTTTGTCCCATGTTGAGCGGCGAACTCGCTATAGTCGGCACCAATATCCCGAAATCCGGCCGGACCAGTTCGTTCATCGGCGGTGCGTCGAGCGCGACGATCACCGCCCCCATCGCGCGGCTCTCGTTGATATAATGTCCAAAGCCTTCGGTCGCCGAGGTGCAGAGATGGATACCGCTCGCCGCAAGCTCTTGGAAATATTGTTCGTTGGTCGGGAAGAAGCCGAGAAACATGCGCAGATTGTCGGCCCCGATCCACTTGCCGGTCTTGATACCTATGTCCGAGCCATAGGCCTGGACCGACAGAAGCGGCAGATCGGGCCGCTTCGCCCACAGATCAACGAGTATCTGGCTGTGCCGCGTGGGCGCCTTGCCTCGAAAATGTGCATAGCCGCGATGTTCGCGCACAGTGATACCGGGATCGCGCGAGGTGAAGCCGACCTGATGATGACGCGCATTCGGGAGATGAGGTGAAAGCGTCTCCATCGAGAAGCGATTCCGATGGAACACCGCGTCGACCATGCGGCCGGCCCGGTCCACATCCTCGGCCAGGAACCATTCGGGATTGGGGATCAATATGCGCGATTTATAGTCCTTCAGGAAAGACCGCTCGAACACCCGTTCGATGAAGATCGCGACCCGGCCTCGCTCGGCCAGATAGCCAGGCGGGGGATCATCGCGCTTCCCGTCCTCATAGAGAGACATGCGACCCCGGCTCGGTCGCACGGTGATACGCCCCCCGGACAGCTTCCGAATGGCCGACTGTATGACCAGCGCGCAATGCTCGAGGCCCGTGCTCCAGGCCGGATAGAAGAGGTCGATATAGTTTTTCTCCGTCATATCGGCTCCGCCTATCGCGGACCGTCCCGCACCCTCTTCCGTTATCATTCCGTAACGGATTTCATGCAGGGAACAACGGGTCGGGAAGCCGGCAACAAAATGTAACCGGTCAGATATCGCCGAACCCCTCCTCCTCTTCGTCATTCGCACCGAGCGTCACGAACTGATCGAGCAGCCAGGAGCCGGCCGGGCCCGGCGGCGTGTCGCTGCGCCAGATGCCGTTGAAGCGATAGGTGCCGCCGATATGATCGGGCATGTGCAGCCGCACGAGCGTGCCGGCCACCAGGTCGGGCTCGATCATCGGCAGCGGCATGTTGCCCCAGCCGATGCCCTGCCGGAGCAACTGATGCTTCGCGCCGAGGTCGGCCAGGCGCCATGTGCGGTGGCTGAGCACCGAATAATCCTGTCCGTCGGTGAAGCGCGAGCGGTCGGTGAGCACGATCTGGACATGCTCCCGCCCCATTCCCGGCGGGATTTTCGCGGTGCGCCCCAGCGGATGGTCGGGAGCCGCAACCGGCACCATCGGCACCGATCCTGCCGACACGAGTTCGATGCCGCTGACGCCTGCTGCGAGCGGCCCGGATATGCCGATGGTCGCCACCCGATCGAGCACCATCGCGGTGACCGCGCCGAGCGCCTCGACATGCAGGCGCAGCGATACGGTCGGGAAGCGTTCCGCGAAGGCTCGAAGGACACGTCCGAGCCGCTCGGCTGGAAGCATGACGTCGACGGCAAGGTCGACCTCGGCCTCGAGCCCGTCGAGCAGACCCTTCACCTTGGCACGCAGACCGTCGATCCCTTGCGATACCATGCGGGCTTCGGACAACACCGCGCGGCCCGCCGTGGTCAGGACCGGCTTGCGGGTTCCCTCGCGATCGAAGAGCGTCAGGCCGAGCTGCGCCTCGAGATTGCCGATACCATAGCTGATCACCGACACCGCCCGGTTGAGCTTGCGCCCGGCGGCCGCAAAGCTGCCTGTCTCGACCACCGCGAGAAAGATCCTCAGCTGGTCGAAGGTCGGCATGCCCGGATTTGACATTTCAATTTCCTCGAACGGTTCGACCGATTTTATCTATCTGAACGGATAAGTCGAGAGCGGGTAAACCCTCCTCAACAGGAAGGAGGACGATATGACGACCGCCCAAAACACTGCCCCCGAACTGAGCCGCACCGAGTGGAAGGCGGTCGCCAGCGCCTATGAGGAAGCCGAAGCCTATCGCTCGGTGCCCCGCAAGCGCTCGCTCCTGCGGACCGCACTGGACCGCGTCACCGGACAGCATTCTGAACTGCCGGCGCTCGATCCCCGGGCTGACGCACTGCGTCGTTTCGTCTGCACCGTGCGGCGTACCCGCCGGGCCGACGAGCGGCTGGTTCCCGAACTGCTCGGCCTCGGCTTCAGCCGGGCGCAGGTGGACGCCCTCACCCTGATTTCGGCCTGAAACCAAGGCCCTGCCGCAGACATTGGAGACATGACATGATCGATATTCGACCCTTTTCCACCCTCGGCGGCGCCAACCATGGGTGGCTGGACGCCAAGCACCACTTCTCCTTCGCCGGCTATCATGACGAGCAGCGGATGAACTGGGGCGACCTGCGCGTCTGGAACGACGACACCATCGCCCCGCGCACCGGCTTCCCGCCCCATCCGCACCGCGACATGGAAATCATCACCTATGTCCGCGAGGGCGCGATCTCCCACCAGGACAATCTGGGCAATCGCGGCCGGACCGAGGCGGGCGACGTCCAGGTGATGTCGGCCGGCAGCGGCATCCAGCATTCGGAATACAATCTGGAGGATGTCACCACGCGCATCTTCCAGATCTGGATCCAGCCCTCGCAGCGGGGCGGTCAGCCAAGCTGGGGCGCCAAGCCCTTTCCGAAGGGCGACCGGGCGGGCCAGTTCGTGACGCTGGCGAGCGGCATCGCGGGAGATGAGGATAGCCTCCCGATCCGGGCAGATGCCCGGGTGGTCGGCGCCACGCTGCGGGCCGGCGAGACCGCCGAATATCCGCTGAGCGGAGGCCGCTTCGCCTATCTCGTGCCGGCCACCGGCGCGGTCGAGATAGACGGCCAGCGGATCGATGCCCGCGACGGTGCCGCGATCCGCGACATGGAGGTCATCCGGATCACCGCGCTCGAGGACAGCGAGGTCGTGCTCGTCGACGCCGCCTGACGCATCGCCCTTGAACCGGCGGGCCGGGTGGCGGACAACATAGCGTCCGCACCGGCCCGCCTCCCCACCCGACCGAATTGAGGAGTTCCACAGATGAGCATGCGCAGCAGCGAGGTCGACGGCGTCGACATGGTGATCCTGCCCCCGGTCCGCGACCTGGGCGAAGGCTTTCAGGTGCGGCGGGCCCTGCCCTCACCACACCGACGGATGGTCGGCCCCTTCATCTTCTTCGACCAGATGGGTGCTGCGGCCTTCCGCGGCGGCGAAGGGCTGGACGTGCGTCCGCATCCGCATATCGGCCTTGCGACGATCACCTATCTGCTCGACGGCGAGATCATGCATCGGGATTCGGTGGGCAGCGTCCAGCCGATCCGCCCCGGCGAGGTCAACTGGATGACCGCCGGATCGGGCATCGTCCATTCCGAACGCACCCCCGACGCGCTGCGTCCTTCGGGTAGCACGCTGTTCGGCCTGCAGACCTGGGTCGCGCTGCCCACCGACAAGGAAGAGATCGAACCCGCTTTCGCGCATCATAAAGCATCGGAGATTCCGGTGATCGAGGCGGACGGCACGAAGCTGACCCTGATCGTCGGCACCTCGGACGGCCTGCGCTCGCCGGTGAAGGCCTATTCGGACATGGTCTATGCCGACATCGTCCTGATCGATGGTGCCCGCTACCAGCTGAAGGCCGAGCATGTCGAACGGGCGGTGTACGTGGTCGAAGGATCGGTCGAGGTCGCTGGCCAGACCGGTGCCTTCGCCGCCGGCGAGCTTGTCGTCTTCAAGCCCGGCGCGGAGATCGTGCTGAAGGCGAAGGGCCCCGCCCGGCTGATGCTGATCGGCGGCGAGCCCTTCCCCGAGGGACGCAACATCTACTGGAACTTCGTCTCCTCCTCGCGCGACCGGATCGAACAGGCCAAGGAAGACTGGCGCGAGCGTCGCTTCGCCCCCGTGCCCGACGAACAGGAGTTCATTCCCCTGCCCGAAGAGCCCAAGCCGGTCCGCTACCCCTGAACGGAGAAGGTCACATGGCCCATGCAACCGCGACGATAGGCGCTGACCGCTATCGGACCGATATCGTCGCAGGCGGCCACGCCCTGACCGCCGACGAGCCAGCAGCGCTGGGCGGCGGCGATACCGGCCCCGCCCCCTTCGACCTGCTGCTCGCGGCGCTCGGCGCCTGCACGGCGATCACGCTGCGCATGTATGCCGAGAAGAAAGGCTGGCCGCTGGCGTCGCTCGACATCGACCTGACATTGTCGGGCCCGCCCGAAGCACGGCGGATCGCCCGCACGATCCGGCCGGTGGGTCTCGATGCCGCACAGGCCGCGAAGCTGGCCGATATTGCCGAGCGGACCTCGGTCACGCTGACGCTCAAGTCCGGCCTCCCGATCGCCACCACGCTGATTTGAATCCGACCCATAAGGAGAAAAGCATGCCGACCGAGGTCTTCGACTTTCCCGGGACCCGCGCGGCCATCGCGGGCCGCCTGGAAATTCCGGCGGGACCGGTGCGCGGCTGGGCACTCGTTGCGCACTGCTTCACCTGCGGCAAGGATCAACTGGTTGCCGTCCGCATCGCCCGCGCACTCGCGGCGCAGGGCATCGGGACGCTGCGGTTCGATTTCGCCGGCATTGGCGAAAGCGGCGGCTCGCTCGCCGAGGGCAGCTTCGCCGACGACGCCCGCGACATCGTCGCGGCGGCCGAAGCCATGGCAGCAGCCGGCAAGGCCCCGGCGCTGCTGGTTGGACATAGCTTCGGCGGCGCTGCGGCGCTTGCGGCGGCGGGCGACATGCCGTCGATCAGGGCCGTCGCCACGATCGCCGCCCCCTTCGATGTGACGCACGTCCTGCGGCATTTCGGAGAGGAGGCCCTGGCGGCGATCGAGCGGGATGGCAGCGGCGACGTGACGCTCGCGGGCCGCCCCTTCCGCTTCGGCAAACGCTTTCTCGACGATCTGCGGCAACAGGATCAGGGCGCCCGGATCGAGGCCCTGCGCAAGCCGCTGCTGGTTCTCCACGGACCGCTCGACCACGTCGTCGACGTCGAGAATGCGACCGCCATCTTCCTGGCGGCGCGCCACCCCAAAAGCTTCGTGTCGCTCGACAAGGCCGATCATATGCTCAGCGGCGATGGCGAGGCCGAACATGTAGCGGCGATGATCTCGACCTGGGCGGCCCCCTATCTGCCCAAGGTCGAGTTGACGCGCGACGCCGGTGACGCCGATGTGGTCGCGGAGGAGACGCGTGCGGGCCGATTTCAGGTGGCGATCCAGGCCGGCGGTACCAGCTTCCTTGCCGACGAGCCCGAAAGCGTCGGCGGTCTGGGCTCGGGCCCGACTCCCTATGACCTGCTATCGGCCGGCCTCGCTGCCTGTACCACGATGACGCTCAGGCTCTATGCCGACCAGAAAGGCTGGCCGGTCGAGCGCATCCGCACGGCGGTCGGGCATGCCAAGCGCAAGGACGAGCAACCTGCCGATCTCTTCACGCGGCGGATCGAGATCGAGGGGCAGGTCGACAACGAACAGCGCGCGCGGATGCTCGAGATCGCCGATCGCTGCCCGGTCCACCGCACGCTCGAAAGCGCGGCAGCGGTCACGACCAGCGCGGGCGCGCCTCCCGCCGCGACCGACCCGATCGACGCGCATATGGAGGCGGCGGCCCGGCTGGTCGACGGCTGAGCCCCGCGCGGCTCAGCCCGCCCGCACCGGCTGGCGGATGCCACGCGCCTCCAGGATCGGCAGGACAGTATCCCGGAAATAGGGAAACTCCTCGGCGTAATCGACGAAGGACAGCGTAGTGCCGCCGAAGCCGGCGGCATGGAGCGCGATTAGTCCGTCGGCCACCTGCTCGGGCGTGCCGATCAGCGGGAAGCCCCCATGGCCCATGCCCATCCGGTCGCGGATCAGCGCCAGCAGGTCGTGCGGAAAAGACTGAGCATGGGCGAACTGCAGCCGCACCAGATTATCGAGCGCGGGAACGTCGATCGCGTCGCCGGTGAACCAGGCCACATAATCGCGCGCCTCCTGTTCGGTCGGGCGGCACACCACATGGCTGAAGGTCAGCACGTCGACCGGGCTGCCCATGGCGTTCGCCTTCGCCTTGAGCTCCGCCACCTCCTCGCGCGACCGGTCGATGTCGATCGTCGGCGTGAACAGGAAATCGGCGTTGCGGATCGCGAAGTCGCGTCCCTCGCCCGACCCGGCCGCATTGAGGATCGGCGTCCGCCCACCGATGGGGCGGGGATTGCCATAGGTGCCGCTCAGCTTGAAATGCGCGCCGTCCCAGTCGAACGGCCCCTCGCGCTCCCACAGGGCGCGGATGATGTCGAACCATTCCTGCGCATAACCATAGCGGCTGACATGATCTTCCGGCAGCGACAGGCCGAGCGCCCGATATTCGGGCTCGTTCCAGCCGGCGACGATGTTGAGGCCGGCGCGCCCGTTGCTGATCTCGTCGATGGTCGCGATCTGCTTGGCGACGACCACAGGATGATTGGCCGCCGTGTGGATCGTGGCGAACACGGTGATATCGCGCGTGGACGCCAGCAGCGCCGCCGCCCAGGTCATCGTTTCCAGCACGCGACCGTGAAAGTCGGTCTCTCCACCATAGCCGATCCAGCGCGCGATCGGCAGCATGAAGTCGATCCCCGCCTCGTCCAACATCCGCGCGAGTCGCAGATTGTCCGCCCAGTTGCCGGACCAGCGCTCGGGTACCTTGGTGACCGACATACCCCCCGAACAATTGGTTGCGAACGTGCCCAATTTGAAATGGTTGGGCCGCAGCATTCCCCTTTGCATCGTCATTTTCACCCCCGCTTTAACGACAAATCAAGCTTGAAAATTAAGTTAGATATGAAGCCTTGTATAGACGGAGAATCGCAGTTACGTTTTTGGAACTTAAGCCGCAGCTGTTGAGGGGCACGGATGGCGGAAGGTCCTGAACATGAAGAACCGCTCGATCGTCGCTGGCACCTTGCGCGCACGCCGCATGAGGTGAACGTCACCGAGCTGGAGTTCGCGGTGATGCGGGTCGGCGAGGCATTCGCCCGCTGGCAGAGCGAGTGTTTCGCTGCGTCGAGCGGCTTCACGGCGACCGGCAGCGAGAATGCGCTGCTTCACGTCGTACGGCTGCACGAACGGGCGAAACCGCTGAAGGAACTCGCCCGGCTCACCAACCGCGACGATATCCCCAATCTCCAATATGCGCTGCGCAAGCTGGTCAAGCTGGGTCTGGTCAAGCAGACGGGCGGGCGATCGAACGCGGTCTACACCGTCACCGACAAGGGCCGCGAAGTGACCGACCGCTATGCCGCCCTGCGCGCGCAGTTGCTCGTCGAGGTGACGCAGGTCGTCAACGGCATCGACGACCGGCTTCTCCAGGCGACCCAGACGCTCAACATCCTGTCCGGCATCTACGAACAAGGCGCCCGCGTCGTTTCCACCCATCAGCGGGGCGGATGACCATGGCCGGCCCGACCTCTGCTGCGGCGACGCGACGGGCGGTCATCAAGGCGACCGGCGGCCTCGTTCTCGCAGCGATTGCCGGCTCAAACCGCTGGATGACGCCGGCACAGGCGGCGGCGGCCGGTGCCGTCCCCCGAGTCCTGTCCGCGCCCGAGGCGGCGTGGCTCGGCGGACTGGGTGAGGCCATCGCACCGCCCGCGCGGACGGCCGGGCTCGTACCCTATGTCGACCACCATCTCGCCGTGCCGCACGCCGAAAGCCTGTTGGCCCTGCGCTATCTCGACGTGTCGCCACCCTATGCCGATTTCTATCGTCCGGCGCTGGCCTCACTACAGCGCGCCTATGGCCCCGCGCCGGCCCCTGATGATGCTCGATGGTCGGAGATTCTCGGCAAGCTCGGCGGCAATGCAGTGGCCGGATGGGCAGGGCCGCCGCAGGGGCTGTTCCTGTTCGCCGTTCGGCTCGACGCGATCGACATCGCCTATGGCACGCGCGCCGGCTTCCAGCGTCTTGGGGTCGACTATCTGCCCCATATCGAGCCGGAGAGCGACTGGTGAGCGCCGGCGACATCATCGACGTTGCCATCGTCGGCGGCGGCGCGGCGGGCGCACTGCTGGCCGCGACGCTGGCCGAAGCGGGAAGATCGGTCACGATCTTCGAGGCGGGCCCCGACCATGGGGCAGGCGATCTGATCAGCTCGCAGATCTGGTCGCGGCGCCTGCGCTGGGGCGGCCCGCCCGTCGCGACCACCGGCGCGGATCCGGTCGGCCTGGGCTTCAATACGGGCTGGGGCACCGGGGGCGCGGCGCTCCACCATTATGGTACATGGCCGCGCCTGCACGAGGCCGACTTCACCATGCGGTCGGACCATGGTCGGGGGCATGACTGGCCGATCCGCTACGCCGACCTGCGCCCCTTCTACGACGAGCTCCAGAAGGAGGTCGGCATATCGGGCGATGCGGACGCCGAGCGCTGGCGGCCGCCCGGCGATCCCTACCCCATGCCGCCCTTGCTGCCGCTCAAGCAGGGCGAGCTGCTGGCGCGCGCCTTCGCGGCAAGCGGGTTGCGCACGGCGCCCGCTCCGATGGCGATCAATTCGGTCGACTATGGCGGCCGGCCGGCCTGCCAATATGACGGCTGGTGCGACGCCGGCTGTCCGATCATGGCGCTCGCCAATCCGCTGGCGGTCCACCTGCCCCGTGCGCAGGCGGCCGGGGCAAGGCTGATAGCGTCGGCACCCGTCACGCGCGTGCTGACCGACGGAAAAAGCCGCGTCTCGGGCGTCGAATATCTGCAAGACGGACGTCGCCTTGTGCAGCGCGCACGCCTCGTGATCCTTGCCGGATCGGTCGTGGGCAATCCGGCCCTGCTGCTCAACTCGGCCAATGCCGACCATCCCGCCGGCGTGGGCAATGCGACCGATCAGGTCGGCCGAAACGTCATGACGCACGGGCTGATCCAGATCCTCGGCCTGTTTCCGGATGAGACCGAGCCGCACCGCGGGGTAACCGGAGCGCATCTGATCAGCCACGACCGCTATGGGAAGACCGCCACCACCGGCGCCTTCGGCAGTCGCCAGTGGCTTATCGCGCCGTCGATAAAACCCAATGATCTCGCCGGCCTGGGTTCGGCTCGGATGGACCTCAACGGCGCCGATCTCGACCGCTTCATGCGGCGGGCGGTTCGGCACGCGGCCAACATGATCGGCATGTGCGAGGAGGAGCCGCATCCGGACAACCGGGTCGAGCTTGCGGAAGGCCGCAACGCCTGGGGCGTCCGGCCTGCGCGGATGACCCATGCCTTTTCCGCCGACGCCAAGAGGCTCTGGGCAGCGATGCGCGACGAGGGCATCGCGATCTTCAAGGCCGGCGGGGCGACCGAGACCTGGCATACGCCCATGGGCTCGGCGCATCTGGCCGGCGGGACGATCATGGGAACCGACCCGCGCAGTTCGGTGGTCGACTCCACCGGACGGGTCCACGGGATCGACAATCTCTATATCGCCGGCAGCGGAACCTTCCCGACCGAAGGCGGGGTCAATCCGACCTTCACCCTACTGGCGCTCGCGCTTCGCATGGCACGCCATATCCAGGCTGATCGCGGCCCGCTCTTCCGAATCTGATCATCGACCAACGCCGAAGGAGACCGACCACCTCAATTTAGTTCAAACTTAAAATATATAATAAAAACAAGCAGATAATGAGAATATTCCTCCCACGGGATCTGTTGTCTTTTCAATAAAAAGGGGTTTGAAATGAACAGATTACATAGTCGCCTTTCGAGCATCATCGCGCTTGCGCTTCTCGCCAGCCCGGCATCGCTTCTAGCTCAATCCACGCAGGACATGGGCGCCGATCAGTCCGATCTCGGCACGGAGATCGTCGTCACCGCACAGAAGCGCGAACAAAAGCTGCAGGACGTCGGCATCGCCATCACCGCCTATTCGGGCGATCAGCTTCGCACGCTGGGCGTCAGTGACAGCACCAACCTGGCGGCGCTTTCACCGGGTGTGCACATCAGCGGCAACCTCGCAGGCCAGAACACGCAGATCACGATCCGCGGCGTTACCCAGAATGATTTCAACGACATCGTCGAGGCGCCCAACGCCACCTATCTCGACGAGACCTATATCGCCGTCGCCCAGGCGCAGACCTTCGCGGTGTTCGACATCGAGCGGGTCGAGCTGCTGAAGGGTCCGCAAGGCACGCTGTTCGGCCGCAACGCGACCGGCGGCCTCGCCCATTATATCAGCCGCAAGCCGAGCTTCGACGGCATCGAGGGCTTTCTCGACGTCAATTACGGCCTGTACGACTCCCCGAGCACGCCGGGCCAGTTCCGCGCTGAGGGCGCGATCGGCGGCCCGCTGAGCGAGAAGGTCGCGGCACGCGGCGCGTTCGTCTGGAACAAGCGCCAGCCCTATCTGCGCAACGACTATCCGGCGGGCGCCGTCGGCGGTTCGCCCGGTGCGGGCGCAGGCGCCAACATGGGCGACGACGACACGCTCGCCGGCCGCCTGACGCTGCTGATCGAGCCGACCGACCGCACCTCGATCACCATCGCCGCCAATGGCGCCCGGTCTCGGATCGCCACCGGCCCCTATCAACAGAAGCCGACCATCGCGGTGTTCAACGCGGCCGGCGAACTGGTCAATGTCGTCGACGCCGCTGCCAATGAGACACGCGCGGC
Organism: Rhizorhabdus phycosphaerae; assembly: GCF_011044255.1. Taxonomy (NCBI): domain Bacteria; kingdom Pseudomonadati; phylum Pseudomonadota; class Alphaproteobacteria; order Sphingomonadales; family Rhizorhabdaceae; genus Rhizorhabdus; species Rhizorhabdus phycosphaerae. The sequence goes on along the minus strand of NZ_CP049107.1, from coordinate 4,186,566 downwards.
GATCGCCGCCGACGGATCGGACTTCGGGTCTGATATCGACAATAACGGCGTCTTCGGAGACAGCTTCGGCCGTCCGGTCGCAGGAGGCGACTTCTTCGGCTACAAGGATCCCGACGGATCGGGCTATCGCACGTCGAGCGACTTCGCCTTCAAGAACAGCGGGACGATCGACACCTACGGCATCTATGCCAATATCAAGCAGGAGCTGTCGGACGCCGTCGACCTGACCTCGATCACCGACTATAAGCATTATGAGAAGCTGCTCTTCATCGACGTCGATGCCGGGCCCGGCAACCAGGCCGCCAACTATGCGGGCCTGAACGCGAAAAGCTTCAGCCAGGAGCTCCGCCTGAACGGCAGGTCCTCGACCATCGACTGGGTCGCCGGCCTTTATTATCTCCACATCGACGCCGATTCCGACAACGGGCTCAAATTCCCGGTCGGCAGCGTCGTGCCGGGCGCGCCGTTCGACCTCGCCTCGGATGCCCGCCTCAAAACCGACAGCTATTCGGTGTTCGGTCAGGTCGAATGGCGCTTCGCTCCCAAGCTGACCGCCATCATCGGCGGCAGGCTTATCCGGGAAGAGAAGGATTATCTCTTCTCCCAGAGCCTCTATTTCACCCAGGACTCGCGCAAGATCCACCAGGGCACGCCGGTCCTCATCGGTCCGGTCATCGGCGCCAACGGACCGCAACCCTATGCCGACACGATGGGCAAGACGCTGTGGGCCGGAAAGGTGCAGCTCGAATATCGCCCGATCGATGACCTGCTGCTCTATGCCGGCATCAGCCGCGGCGTGAAGGCGGGCAGCTTCAACGCGCAATTGTCCGGCGGCCTCCCCGTCGCGACCTCGGCCATCCCGTACAAAGCGGAAACGCTGATCAGCTATGAAGGCGGGTTCAAATACACCTTCCCCGACCGCAACACGCGCTTCAACGCGAACGTCTTCTACTATGATTATTCCGACTATCAGGCGTTCCTGTTCACCGGCGTGTCGGGCGTCGTTATCAACGCCGATGCGCGCACCTATGGCGTCGAAGCGGAGTTCTACACCTCGCCCCTGCCCGGTCTCGACCTGTCACTGGCGGGCTCCTGGTTCGACGCCAAGGTCAAGGACGTGCCGTTCCGCGTCGGCGGGCCGATCTCGCGCGACGTGAAGCCCAATTATGCGCCGGAAAAGCAGGTCACGGGCATTGCGCGCTATCAATGGGATGCGTTCGGCGGCAAGCTCGCCATCGGCGGCGATTTCCAATATTCGAGCAGCTATTATTACAATCTGCGCAACTTCGACGCAGACAAGTTCGGGTCCTATTTCGTCCTGAACAGCGGCATCTCCTGGCGCACGATTGACCGCACCTGGGAGTTCCGCTTCGACGTCAAGAACGTCACCGACAAGAGGGTGGGCGTGCAGGGCTTCGATCTGGCCGTGTTCTGCGGCTGCAACGAGGTGTCGTACAAGCCGCCCCGGCTGTTCCAGCTCGGCGCGCGCTACAACTTCTGATCATGTACATTGGCAGGCCGGCGGGGAAACCCGTCGGCCTCGACCTCACATCGTCACCACGATCTTGCCCGGCTTGTCGCGATCGAGCAGCGCGGACAGGGCCTCGCCCGACCGCTCCAGCGGAAAGGCGTGAACGGTAGGGAGCGCGAGCGCGCCAGTCGCGACCTGCGCGAGCAATTCGTTCCAGATCTGCTTCGCCCGCACGATATCGCTCTCGACCAGATGGCGGGCATCCACGCCGATCAGCGCACCGCTCTTGAGCAGCGGCAGGTTCGCCGGCAGGCGCGGTATGTCGCCGCCAGCGAAACCGAGCACGAGGTGCCGGCCGCCCTTCGCCAGCGAGCGGAAGGCAGCCTCGAAGGTCGAACCCCCGACGGTATCGACGACGACCGAGACACCCCTCGGCGGCTGCACCGCACGGAGTGCGTCGCGCCAGTGCTCGGCAAGATAATCGATAGCCGCAGCAGCGCCGCAGTCGAGCGCCGTGCGACGTTTGGCCGCCGTCGAAGCGCCTGCAACGACGATCGCGCCTGCACCCGCCGCTATCCGCACCGCCGCCGAGCCGACGCCGCCCGCCGCCCCCAAGACCAGCACGCCTTCGCCGGCTTTCAGGCCGCCCCGATCGACCAAAGCATAATAAGCGGTGAGATAGTCGAGCATCATGCCGGCCACCCCGGCAGCATCCAGCGCTTCAGGCACCGCAACGGTCCAACCAGCATCCAGCAGCGCATAGTCCGCCGCCCCACCGCCCCGCGCGAGCTGCCACGTGGCCACGCGGTCTCCGACCGCATGGCCCGTCACGTCCGGCCCGACAGCAACGACGCGACCGACGATCTCCGCGCCAGGAACATAAGGCACCGCTGGCTTGAGCTGGTAAAGGCCGCGCGCGATCAGGCCGTCAACATAGCCGAAGCTCACTGCCTCCACCCTGACGAGAAGCTCGCCCGCTCCGGGCTGCGGCACGGGCACTGTTCGCAGCGAAAAGACCTCGGGTCCGTCGAGGCTGTCGCCCGCCAATGCCCGCATGGTCTGCGGGATCACCACGTCGCGTGCAGGCGGAGCAGGCCCCGGAACAGGAAATTGTCGCGCCATTCGGCCGAAGACAGGTCGACTTTCATCGTCGGCAACACAGTCGCCATATGCTCGAAGGCGACCCGCGCCTCGATCCGGGCGAGTTCGGCCCCCACGCAGAAATGGATGCCGCCGCCGAAGGACATATGATCCGCAGCACCTCGCCCGATGTCGAACCGATCGGGATCGGGAAACTTCCGCCCGTCGCGGTTGGCGGCGCCGACCAGCGTCAGCACGCGCTGGCCCTGCGCTACCGGATGGCCGTCGATCACGGTATCGTGCAGCGCCGTGCGATAGGCGGCCACCAGCGAGCTTTCATAGCGCAGCGCTTCCTCATTGGCCGAGGCGGCGAGCGCGGCGGGCGCCTCGACGAGGCGCGCCCATTGATCGGGGTGGCAGTGGAGCCGGTAGAGGCCGTTGCCGATGATGTTCGCCGTCGTCTCGAAGCCGGCGCCGAACAGCGCGATCGCGACCGTCGTCGCCTCGTGCATCGACAGGCCATCGGGCATGGTGCCGGTCTGCGCCAGAGCGGTGAGCAGATCGTCGCGCGGGTGGGCGAGGCGATCCTCGAACTCGGCGAGGAAATAGCGGTCGAGATCGTCCACTGCGCGGTTGGCGGTCGCCAGTTCCGCCTCGGTCAGTTTGCGCGCTTCGAACGCGACGAAGGCCTCCGGGATAGCGGCCATCAGACGGTCCATCGCGGGCGCGCCATAATCGATGCCCATCAGGTCGCAGATGACCATGACCGGCAGCTTATAGGCGAACTGGGTCATCAGGTCGGCACGGCCGTCACCGATGAAGGCGTCGGTCAGTTCGGCGCAGATCTCGCGGATGCGCGGCTCCATCGCCCGCACGCGCTTCGCCGTCAGCGATCCCGTCACCAGGCCCCGGATGCGCGTATGCTGCGGCGGGTCCTGCATGATGAAGACCTCCGACAGCCAGCGATAAGCCGAATTGGCCATCGGGTCGAAGTCGGGGCCGTAGAAGAGCTTGAGGTTGGCGATGAAATCGCCGGTGCCGAAATCCTTCCGGTTCATCAGCACCTCGCGCACATGATCGTAGCGCGAGACCACCCAATAGCCGAATTTCGACCAGTGAAACGGGTCCTTCTCCCGGATCTCCGTGAAGATCGGATAGGGATCGGTGATCAGGTCCGGAATGGACGGATCGAACGGTTCGACGACGGCGACTGCCTCCACATGCTCCTCCTCGGTCATCCTCTCGCGGGCCGGTCGTTGCCGGCCCCGCCCGCCGCGCTTCTGCGCGGTCAGGCAGTCAATTCTTCGCCGGCCGTCGCGCGCGCGCCATCGAGAACCAGATCCTCGACCTTGGCCTTGCGCGTCATCCGCCAGAAGGCATCGTTGCGCCACGGCGTGATCGCGACGACCCGGCCGCGCGAATTGCGATACCAGTTCTCGGTTCCCGGATGGGTCCAGACGAGCTTCTCGTGCGCCGCATCCAGCCGGCTGACATAATCCTGGTAGACGTCCTCGCGCACCTCGACCGCGCTGGCGCCCTTCTCCACCATCGTCTCGATCAGGCTCATCGCATAATGCGCCTGGTTCTCGATGTTGCGGATCATGCTGCCGCCATGGCCCGAACCGACATTCGGGCCCAGCAGAATGAAGAAATTGGGGAAGCCGGGCACCAGCGTGCCGAGATAGGCGGCGGCATTGTCGCCATCCCAATATTCCCGCAGCACGCGGCCTTCGCGCCCGATCACGTCATAGGAGCCGAGCACATTGGCCGCCTGGTAACCGGTGGCGAGGATGAGGACATCGACCTCGACTTCCTTGCCGCCGCTCGCGACCAGGGTCGCCCCCTTCACCTCGGCAAGGCGCTCGGGAATCAGTTCGACATGCGGCTTGAGCAGCGTGCGATACCAGCCATTGTCGAGCAGCATCCGCTTAGCGAAGGGCGGATAGTCGGGCAGGACCATCGATATCAGGTCCTCGCGTCCCTCCAGCTGCTGCCGGACATAGCGGGTGAAAAACTCGCGATGACCGTCGTTGATCGCGTTGACCGCGCGCTCGGGCGCCGGCCAGTTGGGGTCGCGGAACAGCGTACCGTGGACGCGGTCGTTAAAGGTCCAGGACAGGCGCTGCTCGACCCAGCCACGATAGAGCGGGAAGACCTTCATCAGATAGCGCACGCCGTCCGGCACGGGCTTGCGGAACTGCGGGAAAGGCGCGGCCCACTGCTTCGAGCGCGCGAAGATCGTCATCTCGGCGACTTCGTCGGCGATCGCGGGCACGACCTGCATCGCCGAAGCGCCATTGCCGACGACCGCGACACGCTTGCCCTTGAGATCGAGGTCGTCGGGCCACTGACAGGTGTGCACCACCCGTCCGGTAAAGCTGTCCAGCCCCTTGATCTCGGGGATCAGCGGCATGTTGAGGATGCCCACCGCACTCAGGACGATATCGGCGAAATGCTCCTGCTCGACGCCATCGGGCCCGCGCACGACGACCCGCCAGCGGTTCGCGTCGGCTTGCCACTCCGCCTTCTCGACAATGGTCGAAAAGCTGACATTCTCATAGAGATTGAACGACTGGGCCGTATCGAGCAGATAGCGCTCGATCTCTTCCTGGAGCGGAAAATATTTGCTCCAGTCGTTCGGGCGACAGGCGAAGGTGTAGGTGAGGTTGGGCGTGTCGACGCCACAACCCGGATAGCGGTTTTCCCACCAGGTACCGCCGAACTCGGCGTTCTTCTCAAAGATGCGATAGGCAATGCCGCGCTGCTGCAACTGCATCGCGGCTGCCATGCCCGAAATGCCGCCGCCGATGATGATCGCCTGCAACGGGCGCGCCGCTGCGACCGGTGAAGGCGCCGGATCGAACCCCAGCGACGAGGCGACGACATCGCCATATTCAGCGGGCACTTCCTCGGTCATGGCAACGCTCAGCATGCGCGCGAGATCGGCATTGGCCGGACGTGCGACCGCCAGCGGCTTGCCGTCCACCCAGGCCGAGATAGCGGCGAAGGCGGCATCGCGGATCTCGCGCTGCACCTCGTCCGAAAGGCCGCCACTGTCATTGTCGTCCAGACCCTTGCCGCGATTGGGGGCATAGGGCTTGGCCAGCCACTTCTCGTCACCGGTCAACTGGACGAGGCACATGAGAAGTGCCGGGATATTGGCTTCGTCGACGCCGCGGCGGAGCAGATCGCGATCAACAATGTCGGAGGAAATCGGGCGTGCGGTGCTGATGCTCAACGTCTTGTCTCCATGCCCGCGAACAAGCGCGGGATCCAAGAAATCCGCCCCCTCCAGCGGAACTATACCAGTGATAATATATATCTACCGGTCGGTATCCCAAGTCAATCGCCTTCAGCGCGGACACGCCTTACAAGCCGCTTATGCTGTGCCCACCATCGACGACGATTACCGAGCCGGTCATGTAGCGCGAGGCCTCCGACGCTAGCAGCAGCATCGGCCCATCCAAATCAGCGAATTCGCCGAGCCGCCCTTGCGGAATGCGGGCCATCATCGTCTGGCCCGCCGGCGACTCCCAGAAGCCGGCGGTGATCTCGGTCGGGAAGGACCCCGGCGCGATGGCGTTGACCCTGATGCCGGCCGGCGCCAGTTCGAGCGCCAGCGTCTTGGTCAGCTGGATCACCCCCGCCTTGGACACATGATAGGGAAGCAGGCCGACGCCCTGGCGCAGGCCCGTGATCGACGCGATGTTGACGATCGCCCCCGCTTTCCCCTCCGCCTTGCGCGCGCGGGCAAAGGCCTGGGACAGGAAGAAGAGCCCCTTGAGATTGGTGTCGAAGGCGATGTCCCAGTCGGCCTCCCGAACCTTGAGCGCCATGGCAGCACGCGACGCGCCGGCATTGTTAACGAGAATGTCGACCTCCCCGAGATCGGCTTCGAGGCTGGCAATCGCGTCGATATCGGTGAGGTCGACGACGACGCAGCGACATGCCCCACCCGCCGCCTCGATCTCCTGGCGGACATCTTCGAGCCGGTCACCGCGCCGCGCCGCGATCACAAGTCGTGCGCCGGCTGCCGCGAGCAGCTTTGCGAAGTGGCGCCCCAGCCCCGCCGACGCGCCCGTCACGAAGGCGGTTCGTCCCGCCAGAGGCCGTTCGCCGAACATCGCCATCTCCATCCCGTCCTTCTCCCTCAATGCTTCGGCGCGTCGTCATCGGAGGCATCGAAACGCCGGAGCTTCCAGCCCTGGGCCGCGATCCGCCGCATCGCTGGCAGATCGGTCACGATCAGCGCATTGCCGCGCGTCGTGACGAGCCCCTCCCGCTTGAAATCGCGCAGCACCCGGTTGACCGACTGGCGTGTTCCGCCGACCATCAGCGCCAGTTCCCCCTGGTTGATCGATCGGGAGAAAGCGTGCCCGCCCGCGACCGGCACGCCGAACATGTCGATCGCATCGACGATCCGCTGGGCGAGCCGACAGGACAGTTCGTCGAAGGCGAAGCCCGCGAAATAGTCGCTCAGCAGCCGCATATGTCGCGACAGCAGGCGGAGCAGCGCATCGTTCAGCGAAGGATGGACCCGACGAAGCTCGTCGAGCGTCCTGCGCGACCAGACTTCGAGTTCGACATCCTCATAGGCCTCGGCAGTCTGCGGCCGGGGCTCGTCGTCGACGATCGTGCTGGTGCCGAAACTGTCGCCCGGCTGGAACAGTTGATAGAGCAGTTCGCGCCCGTCGCGCTGCATCACCGACAGGCGCACGACCCCGCTGACGATCCGGAACATCTCGTCGCCGGCATCGCCCTGTGCGTAGATCGTCGCGCCGGCCTGCAGACGGCGAACCCGCGCGGCCGCCGCCAGCGCCGCGCGCGCCTCCGCACTCAGCCACTGGGTAAAGTCGAAGGTTGCACGCCCGGCGGTCATTGAACCGACGCAAGCAGGCTGCGGTTGAACTCCGCGCACGACGATATGCCGGCGAGGATCATCGTCCGCTCCAGCTCTTCACGCAGTATATCGATCGCCGTCGTCACGCCGCGCTCGCCATCGGCGGCGAGGCCGTAGAGATAGGCGCGCCCAATCGAACAGGCTTGCGCCCCCGCCGCAAGGGCCTTGGCGACATGCGCGCCGCGCCGGACGCCTCCATCGCAAATGATCGTGCCCCGCCCGCCGATTACATCGGCAATCGCGCTGATAGCGTCGAACGGCGCTACCGCAGTCTCCAGTTGCCGTCCGCCATGGTTCGAGACCATGATGGTATCCACCCCGCTGTCGAGCGCCGCCGTCGCATCCTCGGGGCGGATGATCCCCTTCACCGCCAGCGGACCACCCCATTTCGAGGCAAGCCATTCCAGGTCACGCCAGGTCAACGAGCGATCGAACTGCCCGTTGACATAGGCAGCCAGCGAAACCGGCTTGTCGGTCATTGTCGCGACGCGGTGGGCGACGTTGACGAAGTCGAACTTGCGCCCGAACAGCGCAGGCAGCGACCAGCGCGGCTTGGCCGCAAAGCTCAGGAAGCTTCTGGGCGTCAACTTCGGCGGAAGCGCCAGCCCATTGACGATGTCGCGCTCGCGCTTGCCCGCGACGAGCGTGTCGACTGTCAGGACGAGGCCGTCATAGCCAGCTGCCTTGGCCCGCGCGATGAACTCCTCGGTGAGGCCCCGGTCGCGGAAGATATAGATCTGGAACAGGCGTGGCGCCCCCGCAGGATCGGCGAGTTCCTCGATCGTCATCGTTCCCAGGGTCGACAGGCAATAGGGCAGCCCGACCGTATCGGCGGCGCGCGCCACGGCCTGTTCCGCTTCGGGATGGAACAGCCGGGTCAAACCGGTCGGCGCAAGCATCAGCGGCAAGGGAATGCGTCGGCCGAACAATGTGGTGCTCGTATCGAGCGTCGAGACGTCGACCATCATCCGCGGCGACAGCCTGGCGCGATCGAACGCAGCGACCGACTCGCGCAGCGCAATCTCATCCTCCGCGCCGCCATCGATATAATCGAAGATCGGACCGGGCAGGCGTCGCAATGCCCGCCGCCGCAACGCTGCGATATTATGATCCTGCGCCAGCTTGGCTTCCTTCCTTTCCGCCAGGACCATAGAAGGCCACCCCTTCCATGACTGTCGCATATGCGACAATCTTACGGCCGTTAAGCTGATACTACCTGCCAGCATCGATGGGAGTGGTTTGCGATGATCGGCCTGGACGACAAATGGGACGTGCGCAGCGGTCGCATCCTCGTCAGCGGAACGCAGGCGATCGGTCGCGTCCTTCTCAGCCAGGCCTGGCTCGACCGCCGCGACGGGCTGCGCACCGCCGGCTACGTCTCGGGCTATCGCGGCTCGCCGCTCGGCAATGTCGACAATATGCTGTGGTCGATCGGCGAGCGGCTCGAGGCCGTCGACATCCGTTTCCAGCCGGGGGTGAACGAGGACCTGGCCGCAACGGCCGTGGCGGGCACACAGCAGATCGATCAGATACCAGGCGCCCGGTTCGAGGGGGTCTTCGGGGCCTGGTACGGCAAGGGACCGGGCGTCGACCGCTCGCTCGATGCCATCCGCCACGGCAACTACGCCGGCGCCCACGCCAGGGGCGGGGTCGTGCTCTTCTATGGCGACGACCATGCCGGCAAGTCGTCGACCGTCGCCTTCCAGAGCGAACAGTCGATGGCGGCGTGCCTCGTGCCCGTCCTTTATCCGGCTCATGCCGGCGAAATCGAGAGCCTCGGCCTGCACGCCATCGCCCTGTCGCGCCACAGCGGTTCCTGGGTCGCGGTAAAATGCGTCAACGAGGTGGTCGAGCAGACTGCGACGGTCGACGTGGACCTGCCGGCCTTCCGCCCGGTCCTGCCGGCGATCGACACCCCACCGCCCGAGGGGCTGCATGCGGGGCGCCGCCCCTTCAACCCGCTGCGCGCCGAGCAGATCGTGGTCGAACACCGGCTGCCAGCGGTCCTGTCCTATGTCCGCGCGAACCGCCTGGATCGGCCGGTCTTCCGTGCGAAACGCCCGCGGCTCGCCATCGCTGCGGCCGGCAAAAGCTTCGCCGATGTCCGCCAGGCGCTCGACCTGCTCGGCCTCGACGATGAGGCCGCCGCTGCCGCCGGGCTGTCGCTGTACAAAATCGGCTGCATCTGGCCGCTCGACGGGGAGAGCCTTGCCGCCTTCGCCGAGGGTCATGATGCGCTCCTGATCGTCGAAGAAAAGAAGAGCTTCGTCGAGCAGCAGGTGGCGAGCGCCTTGGTCAATCGCGACAGGACGCCGAAACTCCTCGGCAAGCGCGACGAACAGGGCCGGCCCCTCTTCTCCCCGACGCTGCCGCTCGACCCCGCCGACATCGCACGGGCGATCGCTCGACTGGCCGAGCTCGCCGACACGCCCGCCCCGCCGGCGGCGGCACCCGCCGCCAATGCCGATCTGCGCCGCAGCCCCTATTTCTGCTCGGGCTGTCCCCACAGCCGGTCGACCCGCATCCCCGAGGGCAGCCTGAGCATGACGGGGATCGGCTGCCACACCATGGCCAATTTCGTCCGGCCCGACGAGGCGCTGCTCCCCACCCAGATGGGCGGCGAAGGCAGCAACTGGCTCGGGCTCGCCCCCTTCACCGATACACCGCACATGTTCCAGAATATGGGCGACGGCACCTATTATCATTCGGGCCTGCTGGCGATCCGCGCCGCCGTCGCCTCGGGTGCCAACATCACCTACAAGATTCTCTACAACGATGCCGTGGCGATGACCGGTGGCCAGCCGGTCGACGGCCCCCTTTCCGTCGCAGAGATCGCGCAGCAGGTGCGGGCCGAGGGCGTGACCGAGATCGTCATCCTCAGCGACAATCCCGATCATCACCGCGCCGATAGGGGCTTTCCGCCGCATGTGACGATCGGTCAACGCGACGAGCTCGACGCCGTTCAGCGCAGCCTGCGCGAGCATGTGGGCTGCTCGGTCCTGATCTACGAGCAGACCTGTGCCGCCGAAAAACGCCGCCGCCGCAAGCGCGGGACGATGGCCGATCCGGCCAAGCGCATGTTCATCGCACCCGAGGTTTGCGAGGGCTGCGGCGACTGTTCGGTCCAGTCGACCTGCGTCAGCATCGTGCCGCGCGAGACCGTACTCGGCACCAAGCGGGCGATCGACCAGTCGAGCTGCAACAAGGACTATAGCTGCAACGACGGCTTCTGCCCGTCCTTCGTCACCGTCAAGGGCGCGGGGCCGCGCAAGCCGGCCGCCATGGCGCTGGGCGAAGAGCTGTTCGCCGACATGCCGACGCCACCCGTTCGATCGGGTCCGAGTGGCATGATGATCGCCGGCATCGGCGGCACCGGGGTGATCACCGTCGGCGCGGTGCTGGCGATGGCCGCCCATGTCGAGGGACGCGCAGCCTCTGCCTTCGACATGACCGGCCTGGCCCAGAAGAACGGCGCGGTATTCAGCCATCTGCGCTTCGCCGACGATCCCGCCGGCCTGCACAGCCAGCGGCTCGGCGAAGGCGAAGCCGACCTGCTGCTCGCCTTCGATCTTGTCGCCGGGCTTTCGGCGGAAGCAGCACGCAGCCTGCAACAGGGCCGCACGCGTGCTTTGGCCAATGCGAGCATCGTGCCGACGGTGGCCTTCCAGTTCCAGCGCGACTTCCGGCTGGAACCCGAAATCCTGCTGGCCCGTCTGCGCAAGCAACTCGGCGACGACGCCGTCGATCCCTTCGACGCGAACGGCATGGCGGTCGGGCTGATGGGCGACAGCATCGCCGCCAACATGATGATGGTCGGGCGCGCGGCGCAGGCCGGCCTGCTGCCCGTCGGGGTCGAAGCCATCGAGGCCGCGATCCGGCTCAACGGGGTGGCGGTATCACTCAACCTCACAGCGTTCCGACTTGGCCGGCTATCGGTCCATGCGCCCGATCGGCTTCCCTCGACTGCCGTCCAGGACATGCCGACGCCGCCCGAAATGCTCGACGCGATCGTCGATCTCCACGCGGCAAGGCTCACCGCCTATCAGGACGACCGGCTCGCAGCGCGCTATCGCAATTTCGTGACCCGCGTGGCCGCGATCGAGAGCGAGAAGACGCCGGGATCGGATCGTCTTGCCCGGATCGCCGCGCAACAGTTCGGGCGCCTGCTGGCGATCAAGGACGAATATGAGGTTGCTCGTCTGCTCAGCGATCCTGCCCTTCTCGAAGAGCTCCGCCGGGGGTTCGCCGATGGCGCGTCGCTCAGCTTCAACCTCGCCCCGCCGCTGCTCAGCCGCCCCGGCCCGAATGGCCGGCCGCGCAAGCGGGAGATTTCGGCGCGCATCGCCCTGCCCCTGTTTAGCCTGCTAAAGCGCCTGCGTTTTCTACGCGGCACGCCGCTCGACATCTTCGGCTGGACCGCAGAGCGCCGCGCGGAGCGGCAGTTGGTCGCGGACTATGAAGCGCTGGTCGAGCGGGTTATCGCGGCGCTGACTCCGGCGCGCGCCGATGCCGCAGCCGAGTTGCTGTCGCTGGTTTCGGAAGTCCGCGGGTTCGGACCGGTCAAGCTGGCGGCCATGGCGCGCTATGCCGAGAAGCTCGCCGCAGCCGAAGCGGCTTATGGTCAGCGGACCGAGAGGCCAGCGCTGGCCACCGCCTGATCAGGTGCGAACGCCGGCCTTCCGCAGGCGCGGCAGCACGTCGCGCTCGACCCGGTGCATGCCATCGATCGCGTCGACGAAGCTCATGATCACCCCGTCGAGCCCGGCGCGCGACAAGGCGAGCAGGCGGTCTGCAACGCTGCCGGGCGAACCGATCAGGGGGAAGCCCGAGCCGAGCACGGCGTTGCGGCGAAGAAAGGCCATCTGTTCGCTGCCCTCGGCGACCTTGTTCTCGCGCGCCAGGGTGCCCACGAAGCTGTCGATCGCGGCCTGGTCGGCGCAGGCCTCGGTATAATGTCTATACAATAAATCGGCATCGCCATCGCTGTCGCGCAGGATGGTCGGCGCATTGGTCCAGACCTGGATATCCTTGCCGAACCGATCGCGCGCCAGTGCCTTATACTGGCCGATCTGCTCGCCCCAGGCCGCTTCGTCGGCACCGAACAGGCCGATCAGCCCGATGTCGCTGTTGGCGGCCGCGAAGCGCATGCCCGTCGGCGAGAAACCCGCATTCATGATCGGCACCGCGCCCCGCACCGGCTGCGGCCGCGACAGCGCCCGCTTCATCGCGAAATGCGCGCTTTCCACGTCGAACTCGGCATCGGCCGACCAGAGCCGACGGACGATGTCGAGCCATTCGGCGAGATAGACATAGCGATCGTCATGGTCGAGCAGGTCGATCCCGAACATATCGAACTCGCGCCGGTTCCAGCCGCCGACGACATTCATGGCGAAGCGGCCGCGCGAGATATGATCGACCGTCGCCGCTTGCTTGGCGACGATCAGCGGGTGGACGGTCGGCGCATGTGTCGTGGCGAACACGCCGATCCGGCGGGTGGCCTGCGCGATCCCGGCGGCGAAGGTGAAGGGCTCGAACACGGCGTTTGACGGGTGGTCGAAGGCGTCGTCGACATAGCCCTTCCAGCGCGCGATCGGGACGAACGCCTCGAGCCCCGCATCGTCGGCCATCCTCGCCAGCCTGACGCAGGCTTCCCAGTCGCCTGCGAACAGATCGGGCGCCGTGGTGAGCGCCGACATGGTGTTCATGCAGAACAGGCCGAGCTTCAGCCGGTTGGGCCCGAACACGGGGTGGATGCTCATGCTGTCGTCCTCTCCCAGAGACCGTCGGCTCTCGGCCGGCTCAGCCGCTGAACACCTCGCGGCGAACACGCATCCCGGCCTTTTCGCGGTCCCAGGTATCGGCGGTGATGCCCTCCTGCCGCAGGTCCGCTTTGAGCACCTTGGCGGATGGCGTCTTGGGCAGTTCGTCGAGGATGCGGATGTAGCGTGGCACCATGAAATAGGGCATCTTCTCGATCAGGAAGCTCGCCAGATGCTCGACGTCGATCGTGCAGCCGGGCACCGGCGCTACGATCACCATCACCTCGTCCTCCGAAAATTCGCTCGGCACCGCGATCGCCGCGCATTCGCGGACGTGCGGATGGGCGCAGACTTCGACTTCCACCTCGAACGAAGAGATATTCTCGCCGCGGCGGCGGATCGCATCCTTCACCCGGTCGACGAAATAATAATAGCCGTCCTCGTCGCGGCGGAAGGCGTCGCCGGTGTGGAACCAGCCATTGGCCCAAGCCTTGGCGGTCGCCTCAGGGTTGCGATTATAGCCGCTGTTCATCGCCCAGGGACGATCGGTGCGGACCAGCATCTCGCCGATGGCGCCCACCGGCACCTCGCAATCATTGGCGTCGACCAGCCGCACCTCGACATACGGGCGCACCTTGCCGCAGGTGCCGCGCTTGACCGGATTGGCCTCGGACACGATCGGCGAGGAAATCTCGGTCATGTTGAAGATGGTGTAGATGTCGATCCCGAACCGCTCGGTGAAGGCCGGCGCGTCATCGGTCAGCGGCACCATGAAGGCCTTGCGCACGCCATGCGTCCTGTCGTCGGGCGACGGCGGCTGCTTCATCAGGAAGGTCGCCATGACGCCCAGCAGGAAGACCATGGTCGACTGCGTCTTGCGCGCGATGTCCCAGAAACGGTCGGTCGAGAAGGTCTCGATCACCGCGACCGAAGCCCCGCGCGCGAGCATCACAAAGGGCGGGCCCATGCCGCCGATGTGGAAGATCGGTGCGACGCACATGTAACGGTCGTCCTCGCCCACCATCGGCCAGGATTCCGGACCGGCGTTCGAGAACATGTGGAGATAGGACGAGAGCACACCCTTGGACGGGCCCGTCGTTCCGGAGGTGTAGATGATCGACTGGATGTCCCAGGGCTGGATCGGCCGGTCGAGCTCGCCGACATCGTCGCCCTCGAGATCGTCGAAGCGCGTCACCGGCAGCCCGATGTCGGGGACCGCGCCCTGCGTCGTCACGACCAGCTGGCGCAGCTCTGCACAGTCGACCTCGGGCAGGCGCCCGACCAGATCGGGATGGACGACCATCAGCGACGCACCCGAATTGGCGAGCACATGCGCGAGCAGGTTGCCGCGATAGGCGGTGTTGAAGGGCACGAAGACCGCACCGAGATAGTTGATCGCATAGAAGGCCAGCAGTGCATCGCGGCCGCTCGGCAGCCAGGCCGCGACGAAATCGCCCTGCTTGACCCCGAGTTTGCGCAGGCCCGCCGCCTTGGCACGGACGAGGCGACGGACGTCGGCGAAGCTCCACTCCTCGCCATCCTCGAAGATGACATGGGTCTTGTCGGCGCGCTCGACCGCCCAGCGATCGACGAGATAGCGAAGCACGCACTCGTCTCGATTGGGGATGCGCGGATCGGTGAAATCGCGCGGGCGCGCTGGTGCAGTCGTTGTCATGATACCTCCAAATCCCCAATGGGCCGGAGGCAGTTGGTTCAGGCGACGGCGATAAGCCGCAGACAGGCCTCGACCGCCTGGTCGACCACCATTTCCGCCGAACGTTTGCTGCCTGGCCGATAGCAATAGGTTATCCAGCTGAGCAGGCCGCCGATCCAGACCGACATCGCGGCGGCGTCCGGGACGGTCACATCGCCGTCGCGCACGCAGTCCTCGATGAGCTTGCCGATCCGCAGGTCGAACTCGTGCCGCAGGCGCAGGATGCGCTGGGCATCGGTCCGCTCGAGGTTCATCATCTCGCGCTGGTACACGACCAGATATTCGTGTCGCGCCACGATGATCTCCGCGACTTCGCGCAGAGACGCCTTGAGCAGGTCGATCGACGTGCGTTCGGTTTCCGCCATCCGGTCCAGCGCGGCCAGCGATTCCTTGACACCCACTTCGCAGATCGCGCTGAGGATAGCGCTCTTGCCCTTGAAATAGGTGTAGAGGAACGGCTTGGTCGCGCTCAGTCGGTCAGCCAGCATCTCCAGCGTTGCCGCCTCATAGCCCTTCTCGAAGAACAGGGCGCTCGCTTCCTCGAGGATGCGGGCGCGCTTGAAGGCCACGACACCAGGCTTGATCTCGCGCCCCGTACCGGGGGGCGAGGCCTGTTTCTTGACGGAGGCAGCGCTGGATTTCGTCATGCCGCTTTTCTTAGGATCTCCATGATGTCCGCTGGGGACCGGACCGGCCTCGGGTTGGTCCTCCCCCATATATCAAGCATGGTATATTCGGCTACCCTCTGGAACTGGTCCTCCAGCACACCGACCTCCGACAGGGTGCGCGGCATACCGAGCCCGCGGATGAAGGCGTCGAGGCTTTCCGCCGCGGTCGCATGGGTGTTGCCCAGACAGGCGTTGATGCGGGTCTGGCGGCTCGCATCATGCTCGGCGTTCCACGCGAGAACATAGGGCGCCATCACGCAGGAACAGTGACCATGCGGCACGTTGCAGGTACCGCCCAGGATATGCCCGATCGCATGGCTGGCCCCCATCGGAACCCCGCCGATGATCGAGATCATCGACTGCCAGGCGCCGATCTGGCACTTGAGCCGCCCCTCCAGGTCTGTCGGATCCGCCTTCACGCGCGGCAGGCCTTCCGCCAGCAGACGCAGTGCATTGTCGGCGAGGCCATCGGCGAAGTCGTTCGACTGGTAGGAGGCGAGCGTCTCGACCGCATGGTCGACCGAGCGAACGCCGGTCGAAAGCCACAGCCATTGCGGCGTGTGTACGGTGATCGCCGGATCGAGCACGACCATGATCGGCGCCATATTGCGATGCTCATAGCCCTGCTTGTGCATCGTCACTTCATCGGTCGCGCCCGACAAGGCGTTGAACTCGCCGCCCGACAGCGTCGTGGGGACGCAGATCACGCGGATGTCCGGGCCGACCGTCAGCGGATTGATGACGTTACCGGCATCGTCGACATAGGTCCGCAACGGCTCGAACGCCTCCACGGTGCGTACGTCATGCTTGATCAACAATGCCACGATCTTCGCGGCATCGGTCGCCGAACCGCCACCGATCGACACGATCAGGTCAGCTCGCGCCTCGCGCGCGGCATTGGCGGCGGCAAGAACATCGCTGCGCGGCGCGTGCGGCGCGATGCCGCTATAGGTCGCCGCGTGACGATCGCCCAGCGCCGCCTCGATCTGCTTTATCTCGTCGGTATCGTTGCGCAATGCCGACGAGGCGAGCAGGAACACGCGTCGCGCACCCATCCCCTCCGCCTGCGCGAGAATGGCGTCGCGGGCGGGCTGCCCGAACGTCACCTTCTCGGTCGCGGTGAATCCCATCTGGCCTGCGGTGACGCTGCTCACCTGGTCCTCCTCCTCGCATCCACTCCACCCGTTCGACCGGGCAGAAAGGATAGTGCCACAGCCTCAACCTACTGTATAGTATATTTTCGGACCGTTATTCATCGACGGCAGGGCGGTTTGCTTGACGGGCTTCATACCCGTTGGTAGGCCGGCTGTGATTGGCAGCAGATATGCGGACGACTGACAGCCGCAAAGGGAGGATCGGGGGCAATGACGGGGACGATGGCGCTGGCAGGGCTCATGCAGCATCACGCCCTGACGGTCGACCGCTTCATCGACTTTGCCGCGCGCTGGCATGGCGCCACGCCGGTCATATCGCGCACCACCACCGGCGAGACCGAGCGATCGAGCTATTCCGAGATCGCCGAGCGCGCCCGCCTGCTCTCCTCGGCCCTGCTCGGACGCGGCATAGGGCAAGGCGACCGGGTCGCGACGCTGGCGATGAACCATGCCCGCCATGTCGAGGCCTGGTATGGCGTCATGGGCATCGGCGCCGTGTGCCATACGGTCAATCCGCGCCTGTTCGACGAACAGATCACCTATATCATCAACCATGCCGCCGACCGCATCCTGCTGGCCGACGCCGCCTTCATCCCCCTGCTCGCGCGCGTCCTGCCGCACTGCCCGTCGATCGAGCAGGTCGTGCTGTTTCCCGATGGCTCGGTCGAGCAGGCCCCCTTCCCCACCATCGGCTATGAGGATTTGCTGCGCGAGGCGTCCTCGCCCGCATCGTGGAGCGGCATCGACGAACAGGCGGCCTGCGGCCTGTGCTACACATCAGGCACGACTGGGTCGCCGAAGGGCGTCCTCTATTCGCATCGCTCCAACTATCTCCATGCGCTTGCGACCTTGCAGCATGATTTCATGAACTTCTCGGCGCGCGACGTCGTCCTCCCGGTGGTCCCAATGTTCCACGCCAATGCCTGGGGGATCGCCTTTTCGGCTCCCGCCTCTGGCGCGAAGCTGGTGATGCCGGGCGCCCGGCTCGATGGTGCGTCGCTCGAAAGCCTGATCCACGAAGAAGGCGTGACTTTCGCCGCCGGCGTGCCGACCGTCTGGCAGGGCCTGCTGCAGCATATCGCGCGGAGCGGGGGTTCGCTGGGTACGCTCAAGCGCGTCCTGATCGGCGGCTCCGCCTGCCCACCGGCGCTGTTACAGGCATTGGAGGATGATCACGGGGTCGAGGTGGTGCATGCCTGGGGCATGACCGAAACCTCCCCTGTCGCGACCGCCGCGAGCCCGACCGTCGCCACCGGGGCGCTGCCCCCTGAGCAGCGCAGGGCGCAATCGCTCAAGCAGGGCCGGCCGATGTTCGACGTCGATCTCTGCCTGAAGGGCGAGGATGGTGAGATCGTCCCGCACGACGGCGCGACGCCGGGACATCTGATGGTCCGCGGCTCGACCGTGGCCGGCGCCTATTTCCGGCACGACGCGAACATCCTCGACGCAGACGGCTGGTTCGATACCGGCGACGTCGCAACGATCGACGGGCACGGCTTCGTCCGGATCACCGACCGTTCGAAGGACCTGATCAAGTCGGGCGGGGAATGGATCTCGTCGATCGAGATCGAGAATATGGTGATGAGCCACCCGGCAGTGGCGAACGCCGCCGTCGTGGGCCAGCCGCACGAACGCTGGGGCGAGCGTCCGCTGCTGATCGTCGAGCCGCGTGAGGGAGCCCGCGCGACGCCCGGGGAGTTGATCGCCCATCTCGAAGGTCGCATCGCCAAATGGTGGATGCCCGACGAGGTGCGGTTCGTCGATCGCATCCCGCTGGGCGCGACCGGCAAGATCGACAAGAAGAGGATAAGGGCGGAGATGATCGGACAGCCGGCATGACCGGACCGCTGGCGGGCATCCGCGTCGTCGAGTTTGCCGGGCTCGGCCCCACCCCCTTTGTCTGCATGATGCTGGCGGACATGGGCGCCGAAGTGCTGCGCATCGACCGGCGTGGCGCCCAGGCCTTCGGTGGTGGCGACGAGCGGTTCAACTATCTCAACCGCAGCCGTCCCTCGATCGAGCTCGACCTCAAATCACCCGAGGATCTCGATCTCGCCCTGGGACTGGCCGCGAAGGCGGATGTCCTGGTCGAAGGCTTCCGGCCCGGCGCCATGGAGCGGCTCGACCTCGGCCCCGATCGGCTGACGAAGCTCAACGACCGCCTGATCTATGCGCGCATGACCGGCTGGGGACAGACCGGGCCGATGGCGCACGAAGCGGGCCACGACATCAACTATCTCTCGCTGACCGGCGCGCTCTATCTGATGGGACCGCATGACGGGCCGCCCGTTCCGCCGATCAACCTGGCCGCCAATTTCGGCGGCGGCGGGATGATGATGCTGTCCGGGATTCTCGCCGCGCTGGTCGAGCGCTCGACGAGTGACCGCGGACAGGTGGTCGACGCGGCGATGCTCGACGGCGCCTCGCTGTTGATGACGCAGATCTTCGCCTGGTCCCGGATGGGCCGCTGGCATGCGGGCCGTGGCGGCAATGTCCTGGACGGCAGCGCCTATTTCTATCGCTGCTACGAGACGTCTGACGGCCAATATATCGCCGCCGGCGCGCTGGAACCACAGTTCCATGCAGCCTTCATAGGCGGGCTCGGCTTCGACATCGCAGAGTTCGGCGACCATCTGGACCCCACGCTCTGGGCCGAACGCGCGGCACGCATCGAACCCGTCATCCGCAGCCGGACGCGCGACGAGTGGGTCGCCCATTTCAAGGGACGCGACGCCTGCGTGACCCCCGTCCTCAGCCCGGACGAGGCGCTGGAGCATCCCGCCAATATCGAGCGCCAGGTCCATGTCGCGGTCGATGGCGCCCTGCAGCCCGCCCCGGCCCCACGCCTGAGCCGCACGCCCGCCGCCATATCCGCGCCGCCTTGCCTTCCCGGCGAAGGGGGCCAGGCCCGGCTGGAGGCATGGGGCATCGGGCGCAACCATATGAACGGGATAGCCAAGGCGTCCTGACAGGATGATCGCGGTAGATCGGAAGGCCTGTCCGGTCAGCGGAGGCCGGTGAGTATCGGCCGGAAGCCGCTCCCCTCGCGCAGGACACGCGCCGCATGGGCGCCACCGAAATGCGCCGGGACCAGCAGCGCTTCGTCCCGTGCCGCTTCCTCGAGCAAGGCTCGACGCGTCTCGCGTGCCTGATCCTGATCCTCGCAGAAGATGCTGTTCCAGTCGGGTCGATAGATCTGTGCCGGATGGTGGACGATGTCCCCCACGAACATCGCTTTCTTGCCTTCGGAGGCCAGGTGCAGCGACATGCTGCCTGGGGTGTGGCCGGGTCGGCAGCGCAGGATCATACCGGGCACGACCTCATGGCCTTCGTCGACCCACTCGGCCCGGCCCGCATCGAGAATGGGCCTGACGCTGTCCTCGAACATATTGGCGTTCACGAGCGCGCCGATACCCTGCGGACCGGTGCCAGCGATCAGCGGATCCCAATAGTCACGGTCCCGCAGAGGAAAGACGTAGCGCGCGTTGCGAAAGGTCGGCTCCCACCGCCCGTCGACCAGCCGCGTATTCCACCCGACATGGTCGACATGGATATGCGAGCAGACGACGATATCGATATCCTCGGGCTGGTAGCCGGCCCGCGCGAGGCGGCCGAGAAAGTCGGTCTGGAGATTGCCGAAGACCGGGAGATTGGGCCGGTCCTTGTCGTTGCCGGCACCGGTATCGAACAGGATGCGGACGGTGCCGGTGTCGATGACCCAGCTTTGCAGGCAGGCGAAGACCTTGCCGCTGTCGGGATCGAAATAGTCGGGGGTAAACTCGTCTCGATGGGGGTCCCACCCCTCTGCCACGAAGCCCGAAAAGAGCTCCGAGGGTGGGGCGAAGGTGCCGGCCCACTCCTCGATGCGGTGCACCCGGATATTGCCGATCGCGAAGCTGTCCATCCCGCCCTGCCCCGAAGATTTGTGCGGATCGAAGAAAGAGAAAGGGGCGGACCTTTCGATCCGCCCCTTTGGTTCAGAAGTTGAAGCCGAGCGTCGCACCATAGGTGCGCGGCGGCATCAGCGAACCCACTCGCGGATAGGCGTAGGTCGCCGCCGCGATGATGTTGTTGGCGATGATGAACTTGTTGGTCAGGTTCTTGACCCAGCCCGTCAGCGTCCACTGGTCGTTCGGCGCATGATAGGCCGCGCTGGCGTTGAGCAGGACATAGGAGCCCTGCACGGCATCGCGGTTGTTGAACTCGCTGAAGAAGACCTTCGACTGATATTTCAGGTCGCCGCCGAGGGTGACCTTGCTCTCGCCCAGCGGAATGTCCCAGTTGAACCCACCGCCGAACGAATAGCGCGGCGCGTTGGGCAAGCGGTTTCCGCTGAGGTCGACCAGACCGGCCTGACCCGGGCACGGCGCATAGGAGATGCCGGCCCGCGCGGGGAAGGCTGCGCCATAATAGGCATTGCAGAACTTCGTGAACTTGGCGTTGAGGTAGGACGCGTTGGCGTTGATCGAGAATTGCGGAGTGACCTTCGCCTCCAGCTCGAGCTCGCCGCCATAGTTGCGTGCGGTCGCGGCGTTGATCGTCTGGACGATGCTGTTCGCGTTGACGAAGCTGACCTGCAAGTTGCTGTAGTCATAGTAGAAGATCGCGCCGCTCAGCATCACGCGGTTGCCCGCGAAGCGCTGCTTGAAGCCGCCCTCATAGCTCCACACCGTCTCCGGGTTGATCGCCGGATCGGCGCTGCCGACGTTGATCACGCCAGACTTGAAGCCCTTGGTGACGCTCGCATAGAGCATCGTGGTGTCGGTCGGGCGATATTCCAGAAGCAGCTTCGGCGTGAGCGCCGACCAGCCCTTGGTCTCGTCGGTCGGGATGTTGATGCCGATCGCGTCGAAGCGGAAATAGCCGTCGCCCTTGCGCCGCTCATAATTGTAGCGCGCACCAGCGGTCAGCTTGAGGGTGGGGCTTAGGTCGACCGCACCCTGCAGATAGACGCCGACGGCATCGATCTTGACGACGCCATTCTGTTCATAGGCGCCATTGTCGAAGGTGTTCGCCGGCAGGCCGAACAGCACGCCGAGGTTGGTGGTGGGGACGAGCACCGAGCCGGTCAGCTTCTCGTGCAGGTACATGGCGCCGCCGAGCAGGGTGAAGCCATCGCCCTGATAGTTGACGGTGAACTCCTGGCTGACCGCACGGCTCTTTTCGACATAGTCGTTGCGGCCGGCAAGGTTGACCTGCGAGCTGTCGAGATCGTCGCGCTGGAAGCGGTTGAAGCTGCGATAGGCGGTGGTCGACTTGATCGTGGCAGCGCCCAGATCCCAGTCGAGCAGGCCGGTGAAGCCGTAACCGTCGCGCTTGTTGATCGCTTCCTGGTCGGAATAGATGTTGCGCAGGTTCACCTTCTCGCCGCGCGCCTTGTAATATTCGATGATCGTCTGACCGCCGATCAGCTTGTGCGGCAGGCCGGCTTCCGGAACGACCGAAGGGCCGAAATAGTGGAAGGCGTAGTTGTTGTCGTCTTCCTTGAAATGGTCGACGATGACCGTGCCGGTCAGCGTTTCGGAGAATTTCGCGACCACGGTGCCGCGCAGCGAATAGGCGTCGCGATCGTCGACGTCGGCGCCGGTGAAGACGTTCTTGCCGTAACCGTCGCGCTTCTCATATTTGCCGGCGACGCGGACGAGCAGCTTGTCGCCCGAAAGACCGCCGCCGACCGCCGCCTCGAGGATCTTCGAGTCATAATTGCCGTAGGTCGCCCGAACATAGCCTTCGAGCTCTTCCTTCGGACGCGCAGTCACCATGTTGATCGCACCGGCGGTGGCGCCGCGACCATAGAGGATCGACTGCGGGCCGCGCAGGACCTCGATCTGCTCGAGATCGAAGAAGCCGCTGAGCTGCTGCGCCGGACGGGGGAGGATCGCGCCATTCTGGAGGAAGGCCACGGCACCCTCGCCGCCGACGTCGAAATTGTTGAGGCCGACGCCGCGAATGAAGGTCCGGTTCACACCGAACTGGTCGCCGATCGAGACGTTGGGAACGACGACCTGAAGATCGCCGATATTCTGCACGCCGCCCGGCGCGATGTCGGCGGCGCGAACCGCACTGACGGCGGCCGCCACGCGGCTGAGCGCGGTGTTCTGGCGCGTCGCGGTGACGATGATCTCGGCGGTGTCCGCCACGGCGTCCTCGGCCGGCGCCTTGGCCGCCGACTGCGCGCTGACGATCGCAGGCCACATGACCAGCATGGCCAGCGACGCATTGCGAACGGAACGAAGATGGATTTTCATCTGGCCTCCCCTAATCGGATGAACCGCTGCCTTACTCTTCAGCGCTGATTCATACTGACGGGTATATATTCCTTTCACTTGGTACTCAAGCGCTTTCACGCCGTGGCGCAGCAGCGTCCGGCGCACCCTCGGTCAGGAGCGCTCACATGATTTCCGAGAGCGAGATCAGTGGCTTCGCTTGCAAACTCAGCCGTGAACGAGGGGAGCGGCTATGCCGCCCCCCTCGACATCAGTCGAAGTCGCCGAGGTCGATCAGACCGGGGGTAACGCCGGCGAGCTTGATGGCAGAGTCGATCATACTGCCCCCGCTCGCCGCGAAGAACAGATAGGTGTCGACCCCCACGGTGACCGCAACGACTTCGTTGTTGCCGGCATGGCCGTCGATCGCCGCCTGAGCGGCGGTCTGGGCCGCCGTCAGGTCGGCCGCCGTGGCGCTGAGCAGCGCGACAGGATCGAAATCGAGGTCGATTTCGTCGATGCCATGCTGGAAGTCGCCGATGGTCTCGACGCCGCTACCCGAATACAGTGCCGAGTCGGAGGAAAATTTGAAGACGTCGGCTTGCCGAGATTGCCGTTGAGGCGATCATTGCCGGCATCGCCCGACAGGGAGTCGTTGTCCGCGCCACCATTGATCCGGTCGGAACCGGAACCGCCGACCAGCGTATCCGCCCCGGCATTGCCTTGTAGATAGTCCGAGCCGTCGCCGCCCGACAGACTGTCGGCATCGTCGGCCCCGCCGCTGGCGCTGCGGCCATAGAGATGGTCGTTGCCGCTGCCGCCGATCAGCGTGTCGCGACCATTGCCGCCATAAAGGGCGTCATGCCCGTTGCCGCCATCGAGGCGATCGCCGCCCTCGCCGCCTTCCAGATCGTCATCGTCGTCACCGCCGCTCAGGTCGTCGTCGCCATCGTCGCCGCGCAGATGGTCGCGTCCACGTCCACCGCCGAGATGGTCGCTGCCGCTGCCGCCCGACAGGCTGTCGTCGCCATCCTCGCCTTCGAGGTCGTCGTCGCCATCGTCGCCGCCCAGATCGTCGTCGCCGCCGCCGCCGAGAATGGAGTCGTCGCCGAGGCCGCCATGTTCGATGTCGGAATCGTCCGATCCGTCGACCAGATCGTCATCGGAACCGTCGCCGTCGCGGTCGTCATCGTCGCGGGAATCGTCGTCAGGACCGTCTTCGCTGTCGTCCTGCGGGTCATCGTCGTTGCCCGATCCGCTCCCGCTGTCGTCGCTGCCGCCGCTGAACAGCGCCGCCTTGGCAATGGCGGAAAGCGCATCCTGCGCATCGGCTTCGCGATCGATCATGCTCATAACTAAGCCCCCACGTTGGTCATCTCTCCCCGACGGCTAGATGATCCCCCTGACCGCAAGCTGACGACTGCGGGAACTACTTGACCATCTCATCGGGGATAGTCGGCTGCGGCAGGCTCAGGCGGCTAGGAAGGCCGACGCATCGCTTCTAAGGATCGCAGCTAGGAGGCCCGCGCCCGATGACCATGACCATAAGAGCGGCAACGCTCGACCGCTGCGGTTGCAGCGAAGCCCCGTTCGAGACGTCGAAGCCCCTGCGGCTTGCACCGCTTCATCTCGCAGCGCCGCGCCCAGGCGAGTTGCTCGTCCGGATCGAAGCGGCGGGGCTCTGCCATTCGGACCTGTCGGTGATCAACGGCGATCGCCCGCGCCCGATGCCGATGGCGCTGGGCCACGAAGCCTGCGCCACGGTCATGGGCTTGGGCGACGCAGCGGACATGGATTTCGCAATTGGCGACCGGGTGGTCCTCGTCTTCCTGCCCGCCTGCGGGTCGTGCGAGGAATGCGCGTCGGGACGCGGCTACCTCTGCCCGCGTGGGGCGGCCGCCAACGGCAAGGGTGAGTTGCTGCAGGGCGGATGCCGGCTGTCGCGGGACGGCGAGCCGGTCCACCATCATCTGGGCGTGTCCGCCTTCGCCAGCCATGCGGTCGTCGATCGCCGATCGGCGGTGAAGATCGACCGCGACATTCCGCCCGAGATCGCCGCTTTGTTCGGCTGCGCGGTGCTGACCGGGGTCGGCGCGGTGTGGAACAGCGCGCGCCTCGCGCCCGGCGAAACGGTGACCATCTGGGGGCTCGGCGGGGTCGGCCTCGCCGCCCTGCTCGGCGCGGTGGCGGGTGGCGCGATCGATATCTGCGTGGTCGATCCATCGCCCGACAAGCGGGCGCTGGCGCTCGAACTCGGCGCGGCGCGCGCCTTCGCGCCGGATGATGCCGAGGCACTCCCACGGTCGCAGGTGGTGATCGAGACGGTGGGCAAGGCGGCCGTCCTGGCCCAGGCCTATGCCGGCGCCGCGCGGGGCGGGCGCATCGCGACGGTCGGCCTGCCCAACCCTCAGGAGATGCTGTCGATCCCGGCGATCTCGCTGGTCGCGGAGGGCAAGACGCTGATCGGCAGCTATATGGGCGACGCCATTCCGGCGCGCGACATTCCCCGCTACATCGCGCTGTGGCGCGCCGGGCGGCTGCCGGTGGAGCGGCTGCTCACATCGGTCAGCCCGCTCGACGACATCAACCTGCTGATGGACCGGCTGGCGGCGGGCGAAGCGATCCGCCAGATCGTCCTGCCCGGCGCATCCCCCGAGGACGACTGAATGGACCGCACGCCCCTTTCACCCCGCCCCGCTTATCGCCACTGGACGCGCATCCAGACGCTATGGGCGGACAATGACATCTATGGTCATGTCAACAATGCGGTCCATTATCGCTGGTTCGACACGGCGGTGAACGCCTGGCTGATCGAGCGCGGCCTGCTCGACATCGAGAAGGGCAATCCGATCGGCCTCGTGGTCGAGACGGCCTGCCGCTATGCGGCGTCGCTCGCTTATCCGGAGGTGGTCGAGATCGGGCTGGCGGTGGAGAAGATCGGGACGTCGAGCGTCACCTATCGGCTCGGGGCCTTCGGCGCCGGAAAGGACGAAGCGGCCGCGCAGGGCCGCTTCACCCATGTCTATGTCGACCGCGCCTCGCGGCGGCCGGTGCCGCTGCCCGAAGACTGGCGCGCGGCGTTCGGGGAGTTGCTGCTCGACTGAGCGAGCGGGGCCGACGCACGCAGCGCCGGCCCACCCGTTCAGAGCATCTCGGCGGGAATATCCATGATCGGATCGGCGCCCTCGCGGATCGCGGCGGCAAGGCCCAGCGCCTGCGGCAGGACGCGGCGCACATAATAAGCGCCGACGCCGCGCTTGGCGGCATGGAGCGGCTCGTCGCTGCGCGCCGCATCGACCATGCGGACCCACATCCAGCCCATCGAGACGAGCGCGAAGAGGCGCAGATAATCGACCGCAGCCGCCCCGGCGACGTCGACCGACGCGCCGCGCACCGATGCCGTGATCGCGCGCAACTCGGTCAGCGCATCGGCGACCCGCGACGCCATCGCGCGCGCCTCGGCCGTCTCGACCGCCGCCAGTTCGGCCGCGATCAGGTCGAAATAGCCGTCGACCACCGCGCCGCCCGCCAGCGTCAGCTTGCGGCCGATCAGGTCCATCGCCTGCACGCCGTTGGTGCCCTCGTAGATCTGGGCGATGCGGGCGTCGCGGACGAACTGCTCCATGCCCCATTCGCGGATATAGCCATGGCCGCCGAACACCTGCTGCGCCTGCACCGCGGCCTCGAAGCCGATATCGGTGAAGGCCGCCTTCACGACGGGGGTCAGCAGCGCGACCAGCGCATCGGCCTTGGCGCGCTCGCCGCTGTCGGGATGCGAGGCCGCGCGGTCGAGCTGGAGCGCGGTCCAGCCCGCCAGCGCGCGGCCCGCCTCGACGAAGGAGCGAACGTTGAGCAGCATGCGTCGGACGTCGGCATGTTCGACGATCGAAACCGGGTTGCGGGCGCCATCGGCGCTGCGCCCCTGCAGACGATCGCGCGCATAGGCCACCGCCTGCTGATAGGCGCCGCCGGCAATGCCCAGGCCCTGGATGCCCACCATCAGCCGCTCGGCGTTCATCATCGTGAACATGGCGGCGAGGCCACGATGCGGCTCACCGACCAGCCAGCCGGTCGCGCCGTCATAGTTCATCACGCAGGTCGGCTGGGCATGGATGCCCATCTTCTTCTCGAGCGCGCCGACCGACATGGCGTTGCGGACGGTGAAATTGCCGTCGGCATCGGGCAGGAATTTGGGCACGAGGAACAGGCTGATCCCCTTCACCCCCGCCGGGGCGTCGGGCAGCCGCGCAAGGACGAGGTGGACGATGTTGCCGCCGAAATCATGGTCGCCCGAGGAGATGAAGATCTTGGTCCCCTGCACCGCATAGCTGTCGTCGCCATTGGGCGTGGCGCGCGTCTTGAGCAGGGCCAGGTCGGTGCCGGCGCCACTCTCGGTCAGCGCCATCGCGCCGGTCCATTCGCCGGTGACGAGCGGCGCCAGATAGCGCGCCTTGAGCTCCTCGCTGGCATGGGCCGCGATCGCCTCGCAGGCGCCGCGCGTCAGGCCGGGGAACAGGCCGAAGGACAGGTTGGTCGCCGAGATCATCTCGTCGAGCCACAGCTGCAGCACGAAGGGCAGCCCCTGCCCGCCATGCGCCGGATCGCCCGACAGCGACGCCCAGCCGGCCGCGACGAACTCGCGATAAGCCTCGGCATAGCCCTCGGGGGTGTGGACGACGCCGTCGATCAGGCGGCTGCCCTGCTCGTCGCCCTCGCGGTTGAGCGGCTGGAGCCGTTCGGCGCACATCTTGCCGGCCTCGTCGAGCACGGCGACGGCCAGGTCGGCGTCGACCTCCTTGCCCATCTCGCCCATGGCGCGGTCGAAGCCGAGCACCTCGGTCAGCAGGAACTTATAGTCGTCGATCGGCGGAATATAGGTCTGCATCGGACATCCTCTGAATCAGTTGCCGCTCTTATACCAAACATCTGTTACAGTCGCAATCGACCCGCCCCTGCCCCTAAGGCCACTCACCCATTCGGCACGTCCCCATGGCGGAACAGCAGCGCCACCTGTCGCGCGATGTCGCGCGGGGTCAGCCGGCCCGGCCGGTACCAGTCCGCCGCCGAGTTGAGCTGGACCAGCAGCATGTTGCGATAGACCGAGCGGTCCACATCGGCGGGCAGCGGCAGCCGGTCGATCAGGTCGCGGAACAGCGTCTCGAAACGGTCGCGCCGTTCGATCAGCGCGGCGCGCACCTCGACGGGCACCTCGCGAAAATCGTTCATCATCGGCATGGTCAGCGAATTGGGATCGAGCTGCAGGTCGAGCAGCGCCCCGCAGGCGGCCTCCAGCTGCGCCCAGGGATCCGAATGCAGCGCCATCTCGCCCGCGATCTTCGCCTCGGCCGCATCGAGCGCGGCATTGTGCAGCTCGACGAACAGCGCGTCCTTAGACTTGATATGGTGATAAAGCGAGCCGCCCAGCACGCCCGCCTGCTCGCCGATGTCGCGCATCGATGTGCCGCGATAGCCCTTGCGCGCGAACAGCTGCGCCGCGATCTCCAATATCTGCCGCCGGCGGTCGCTGCCCTTGTCGTCCTGTCGCGTGCCCGACGCCATCCCTGCCCCGCCTGCTCTACCGTCGAAGGGCTTATAGCCACCTTCCTGCCCGCGCCAAGCCGCACCGCGCCCTACCCACCGACAGCGCAGGGGCTCGACGCCGGCCCGGCTTTCGACGACAGCAGTCTGCCCCTGTCATCGAGCGAGTCCTTCATGACCGAACATATCCGCGCCGACCGTGCCGACCGCGTCCTCGTCCTCAGCTTCGCGCGGCCCGACAAGAAGAACGCCATCACCCTGGCGATGTACGACGCGCTGACTGCGCATCTGGCCGAGGCCGCGCGGGACGAGACGATCGGCGCCGTCCTGTTCCGCGGCGACGGCACGATGTTCAGCGCGGGCAACGACCTGCTCGACTTCGCCAAAGTCGCCGGCGCGGGCCAGGTGCCGGAAAACGCCCCCCGCTTCATCGACGCCATCGCCGCCTTCCCCAAGCCGGTGATCGCCGCCGTCCAGGGCCGCGCCGTGGGCATCGGCACGACGATGCTGCTCCACTGCGACCATGTGCTGCTGACCGAAGACGCCCT
The DNA here is from genome assembly GCF_011044255.1 of Rhizorhabdus phycosphaerae. Taxonomy (NCBI): domain Bacteria; kingdom Pseudomonadati; phylum Pseudomonadota; class Alphaproteobacteria; order Sphingomonadales; family Rhizorhabdaceae; genus Rhizorhabdus; species Rhizorhabdus phycosphaerae. Next base: position 4,157,528 of record NZ_CP049107.1, on the reverse strand, counting down.
CCTCACCGCGCCCTTCGTCGGGCTGGGCCTGGTGCCCGAAGCCGGCTCCAGCCTCCTCCTGACCGCCCGCCTCGGCCACGCCCGCGCGATGGCGATGTTCGCCCTGGGCGAAGCGATCGACGCGCAGGCGGCCCTGACCGCCGGCATCGCCAACCGCCTCGTTGCGGCGGATGCGCTGGACGCCGAGGCACTCACGGCGGCGCAGGCCTTCGCGGCCCTGCCGGCCCAGGCCTTCGCCCAAACCAAACGCCTGATGCGCGACGGCGCGGCGCTGGCAAGCCGGATCGCGGAGGAGAACAAGGCGTTCGGCGAGCGGCTGCGGTCGGCCGAGACGGCGAAGATCGTGGCGGCGCGGATGGGAGCGATTGGTGCGAAAGTGTAAGAGGTTTGGAGGGCTGCTGGATACATCGGCGGCCCATAAGCTCAAAGCCGTTCAGCGCGCTGGAAAGTCGATAGTTGGGACTTTCCCGCCCTTACCGGGTGACGCGTAGTACGGCAGGTCTCGCCAAAAGCGGACGCCAAGACTTCGCTCACCGGCCATCGGAGGGCGACTGGAGATGGGGAATATGCCGAAACGCAGTTCCTACCGCCGTTGATGGCGATAGCAGCCGCAGGACCGGCGATGGGGGGCTCGGAAATTAGTAGGGGGCACCCATTTGAGCAGGCCGAGATGATGCTCTGGTCCCAGCTTATCGAAACCGACCGTTATTGAGCAGCTAACTCCACCTCACCATTTTGCATCGAACTGCTTATGCACGTCTGCCTTTAATTTTTCCGTCATTTCAGTGACCATGGCAGCGGCGCGAGCGTCGTCTACCTTCGAGATTTCCGACGCGTCGCGCATCACCTTCTTGAACTCGGCGTCGCGTAGCCCTGACGACAACCGAACCCCTAGAGCCGTAGGGAAGATGGATTCGTAGCTGGCGTGCACTTCTGCCTTGGACGGTGACATAGCTATGTAGTGGAGAAGCAATTCGGGTCGCATCATGAAACGTTGATTTTGATTGGCGCGAACCACATCCCGCGCTGCCCGTCGCACCTTTCCATCCTGTGTAAGCCACCACGTTTTAAAGCCAAAAGGATTGCCTGGGCTGGATTCACGCTCTGCGCGCCGCTTCTGATAAATCCGGAGCACTTGCAAAGCATCATTGTAGGCTAGGATGCTAAGCGCTGATTTTTGGTAGCCCCCCTCCTCCTTGATGACACGGATCGCAGCAGCTAACTGCTCGATTTCGCCCTCCTCAATACCAGCGCGCATCTCTTCTTCACTCTCATAGGAGAGCTCGAAACGACGCATTAGGTAATTGGCCAGTTCGCGATCACCCGAATTTCGAACGACGTCCGAAGGATTGCAGAATTGGGAGAGATAGTCTCGCCAATTCTTTGGTGGCGATACGCCATTAACTGGCGCCAGCTTTGCATAGAAAAATGACCTTATGAGAAGTCGATCAATATATTCTACTTCTGCCAAACTTATCCTATGGACATTACGCTCGTAATGATTCTCGAACTCTAGCATCTGACGGCGTATGTGGGTTGCGACTTCTTCCACGGCTTTCTCCGTGAGAATGAGCTTCGATCCAGCAGCTTTCAGAATACGAAGTAAATTAATGGTCGTCTGCGATTCCGGATGCAAATACAACTCAGACAGTGAACGAATAATGATATCGGTACCGAGGTAAAGATCAAACGAACCCGCCATTGAGGAAAAGAACTCTACAATTTTTGGTTCGTTTTTCAACAAAAGCAACAAAACGTAGGTTCTGCTCAATTTGTCGAGATATCGACGCTCCACAGCTGTGGACATGTAAAATGTGCCACGCAGAACTAGAATGACGTGTCGTCGAATTTTTGTTTTAATATCGCCCGTCAACGGGAGTCCTGCAACAACTTGACTTACTATCTGCCCAACATCCGTGAACAGCTCGTCATCCATGTCAGCATCGGTCACAAACTGTGCCACTTTAAGACCTTGATGCTCGAATACACTCTCAAGAGTAGAGTGGCATACCTTGACAATCGATTCTCGCTCAGCCTCGGTGTCTTCGTTCGATCTTTGAGCCAGTCGGTCTTCGAATGCACACGATACCTGATGCTTTAACAAATCGTCGTCGGCATTCTCGACCGCAACAAGCTTTCGAGTTTCGTATGGCAGACAGAATTGCCCTAATCCTCGATAATGCCTAATTTGCCGCCCGCCGGGCGCATCTTTCGCCGACAAAACCCCCAGCCGATGGTCGAGCGTGGCTCGAATGAAGGCCTTTGCAGTTGGCAGCGCGGTTTCAATGCGACGCAGTATTTCGGCTCTATCAATTGCCTTAGGTTTGGTCGGGTCGGCATCTGTATCGCGAAGTGCCCACAAAATGAGACTATCAGACACGGCTTCAAGAAGAGTACTTCTATTATGACGCCTTTCTACTTCTTGCCGAAGAAATACTGCAAGCGTCTTGTTGAATTGGTCGGGTACTTTCTGAGCGATATCCGACTCACCAAAATTAAATAAATATGAGATCGATGGAAGAAGATAGGCGTTAAAGGCAGCTTGGATTGCTTCACTGCTGTTGATATAAATTTCAATAAATTTTGCGTCTCTTATGGCAACTCGACAGCCAAGTTCATCACTGAGAACGCGCTCGTCTTTATCTATATCTTTGACGGTCTGAGAGGTGATGTATGTCAGCGCTTTAGGATTGCGCCCATATGCAACAAGCCTAGCATGCGTCTTACGGATCTTGCCCCGTGTCGAGACTTCTTTGGAAACCTGCAGAAAGCTGGTCGCAGCTTCGTCAACGAATAGCTCAGGATCGTTAGTTAAGGCTGCATCAAAACCCTCGGCTCCGCCGTCGTGCACACCACCCAACGGCACAAAGTTACGATCCTGCAAATCGCCATAAAATACCTGAGCAAACCGCTCGAAATTTGACGTGTCGACGTCAATCAGCGCCTTTGCAACGAGTCGGGGGTCTATCATCCTCACCTACCTATCGGCATCACGCTCACTAGCAAACGCGAAGTAATCCGTGACCAGGTTGAAAATCTTGGTCGAAAAGGTAGTTGCGACCAATAAATGATAAATTTGTATCATGATTTCGATGGGCTACAAACTCAAGCGGCGGAGCAGGAGGAAGTTGGGTGCTGATGAAAGGTTTAGGGCCGCCAGTACCACTAGCCAGATGACCGGGTTTAGGGCGCACTGCTGCCAGACTGCTCGATGCGGATAGAATGGCGGGTTTCGGCGAGAGCGGCCATTCTGGCGCGGGTTTTGGAACGGCCTGATTTGATCGAAAGCTGCTGTTCGGGACGGCAGTCCGAGCAAAATGTGCGGGCCAAGCCGTTCCGGCCGCCACAGCCTCTCCGCTTCCCCCTCACACCGGCAAAGCCGTCACATGCTTCGTCAGCGACAGCGCGAAATGCGATGACGCCGTCGCCACCGACGGATGGTTGAGCAGCGTCCGCATCAGGAAGGCCTCATAATCCGCCACGTCGCGCGCGACGACGCGGAGGAGATAGTCCCATTCGCCGGACATGGAGAAGCATTCCAATATCTCGGGCCGGGAGCGGACGAAGCTTTCGAAGCTCGCGCGGTCTTCGGCGCTGTGGCTGCGGACGCGGATGTTGCAGATCACGTTGACGCCATAGCCCAGCCGCGCCGCGTCGACGGTGCGGATCGCGCCGTTCAGTAGGCCGGCGCTCTCCATCGCGCGGATGCGGCGCCAGACCGAGGCGGAGGAGCTTCCGACGCGCTGCGCCAGATCGGCGTGGCTGATCGCGGCGTCGGCCTGGAGCTCAGCCAGGATGCGGCGGTCGATCGCATCGATCTGAACGATTTCACTCATGATCGGCTCCATATCGATATGAGGTTTCAGAAGATCGCCGATCAGCGATCATTTTGAAAGGCATTTTCGCTTATCCTCTGCAATGATCGCTTCATGACGACCACCGCCTCCACGCCGCCCGCCGGGGCCGCCGCCGACTGGACCATCCCGCAGGGCTGGGAGCGCTACACCCCGGCCGAACATGCGATGTGGGACCAGCTGTTCGCGCGGCAGGCGAAGCTGCTCCAGGGCCGCGCCGCGCCGGAGTTTCTGGCCGGGCTCGACGTGCTGCGGATGGAGCGGCCGGGCATCCCGAATTTCGAGGAACTGTCGGAGCGGCTGATGGCGCTGACCGGCTGGCAGGTGCTGGCGGTGCCCGGCCTCGTGCCCGACGACATCTTCTTCGACCATCTGGCGAACCGCCGCTTCGTGGCGGGCAATTTCCTCCGCACGCCCGAACAGCTCGACTATCTGCAGGAACCCGACGTGTTCCACGACGTGTTCGGCCATGTCCCGCTGCTCGCCGATCCGGTGTTCGCCGATTATATGCAGGCCTATGGCCGGGGCGGGCAGCGCGCCGGGGCGCTGGGCGCGATCGAGCGGCTGTCGCGGCTCTACTGGTACACGGTCGAGTTCGGGCTGGTGCGGCAGGCGGAGGGCCTGCGCATCTATGGCGCGGGGATCGTCTCCTCGCACGCCGAGTCCCTCTTCGCGCTCGACGACGCCTCGCCCAACCGGATCGGCTTCGACCTGCGCCGGGTGATGCGGACCGAGTACCGGATCGACGATTATCAGCAGAATTATTTCGTGATCGACAGCTTCGAGGATCTGCTGCGCCAGACGCTGGAGACCGATTTCGGCCCGGTCTATGCGCAGCTGTCGCAGGAAAGCGACATCCCGATCGCGGCGATCCTGCCCGGCGACGATGTGATCACGCACGGCACGCAGGCGCATGCCCTTGCCGCCAGCGAGGCTCCGGCCGCGTAAAGGACGCCGTTTCTACAACGTCCAGCGGCGGACGCTCTCCGGGGTCGCGACGTCGCGCCACATGCCCTTGAGGTCGGCGAGCAGGCCATTGTGCTTGAGCAGCGCGGCCAGCCGGTCGGCGGGCATCGCGGCATAGTCGCTGTGCGACACCGCGCCGATCACCACGTCATAGCTGCCCGACAGCGCGTCGCCGGCCAGCTCGACCCCATATTCGTGCCGCGCCTCGGCCGCGTCGGCGAGCGGGTCGTGGATCACCACCTCGTGCCGCAGCCACTCCAGCCGGCGGACGACATCGATCACGCGCGAGTTGCGCAGGTCGGGGACATTTTCCTTGAAGGTGAGGCCCAGGACGAGGACGCGCGCGCCGCTGCCGATGCGCTCGTGGATCTGGTCGGCGATCCAGGCGCCCATGCCGTCGTTGATGCCGCGCCCGGCCAGGATCACGCGCGGATAATGGCCGAGTTGCTGCGCCAGATGGCTGAGATAATAGGGATCGACGCCGATGCAGTGGCCGCCGACCAGACCCGGCACGAAGCGGAGGAAGTTCCACTTGGTCCCCGCCGCCGCCAGCACGTCCCACACCGAGATGCCGACCTTGCCGAAAATCTGGGTGATCTCGTTGATGAAGGCGATGTTGATGTCGCGCTGGGCGTTCTCGATCACCTTCGCCGCCTCGGCGACCTTGATCGAGGCCGCGCGGAAGGTGCCGCCGGTGGTGACCGCGCCATATACCTCGCACAGCCGGTCGAGGACCTGCGGATTCTCGCCCGCGACGACCTTGGTGATGCGGTCGACCGTATGTTCGCGGTCGCCGGGATTGATCCGCTCGGGGCTGTAGCCGAGGAAGAAGTCGGTGCCGCGCTTCAGGCCCGACAGGCGCTCGATCTCGGGCCCGCAGATGTCTTCGGTCACGCCGGGATAGACGGTGCTCTCATAGACCACGATCGTGCCGCGGCCGGGCTTCAATATGCCCGCCAGCGCGCGGGTCGCCGACATGACGGGGCGCAGATCGGGGTCGTTCGCCTGGTCGACCGGGGTCGGCACGGTGACGATGATGACGTCGGCATCGGCGCCGGCGGCGATGTCGGTGGCATAGTCGAGCGAGGATGCGCCCAGCGTCGGCCCGTCGATCTCGTTGGTGCGGTCGTGCCCGGCGCGCAGCTCGGCGACGCGGCCCTGGTCGATGTCGATCCCCACGGTCGGGAAATGCCGCGCGAGCGCGACCGCCAGAGGCAAGCCCACATAGCCCAGACCGACGACCGCGATCCGGCTTCCATCCACCCGCTTATCGATGCTCACGAACGACGCCCCCATCACTCTGGCCCAATCACTCTGGCCCACTGCCCCCGAAACCGAACGGCTCTATTGGCCCACCTTGGCGTTCCCGCAATACCAAGGCAATGCTTCGCGCAGGCCTTCGCCCAGGCTGTGCGTCGGCGCATAGCCGATCGCAGCCAGCGCAGCGCCGATATCGGCGAGCGAATGGCGCACATCGCCTGCGCGGAAATCGGCATGGGTCGCGGCCCGGTCATAGGCATGGCCGAGCGTCCCCAGCCCGTCGCGCAGCAGGCCGAACAGCTGGTTGAGCGTGGTCCGCTCGCCATAAGCGACGTTCAGGAAGCGCGCCTCGCCCGCCTGGGGCGACAGCGCCGCGCGCAGATTGGCCTGCACCGCATTGGCGACATAGCAGAAGTCGCGGCTCGTCTCGCCGTCGCCGTTGATCACGACCTCGTCGCCCGCGATCATCGCGGCGGTCCAGCGCGGGATCACCGCCGCATAGGCGCCGTTCGGGTCCTGACGGGGGCCGAAGACATTGAAATAGCGCAGCCCCGTCGAGGCGAAGCCATAGCTGCGCGCATAGATACCGGCGACCAGTTCATTGTGCAGCTTCGACAGCGCATAGGGCGACAGCACCCGCCCCACCCGCGCCTCGACCTTGGGCAGGGTCGGCTCGTCGCCATAGACCGAGCTCGAAGAGGCGAAGACGAAGCTGCCAACGCCGGCCAGGCGCGCGGCGTCGATCATGTTGGCGAAGCCGGTGGCGTTGACGTCGTGCGTCGTCAGCGGATCGGCGATCGAGCGCGGCACCGATCCCAGCGCCGCCTGGTGCAGCACATGGTCGATGCCCTCGACCGCCGCGGCGCAGGTCGCGCGGTCGCGAATGTCGCCCTCGATGAAGGAGAAGTTCGCCCAGGCCGCCTCGCCGACCCGCGCGCGGATGTCGTCGAGATTGTGGCGATGCCCGGTGGCGAAATTGTCGAGGCCGCGCACATGCTGGCCTGCGCGCAGCAGCGTCTCGACCAGATGCGACCCGATGAAGCCCGCCGCCCCCGTGACCAGCCAGTGCGCGCGGCGTTGCGAAAGCAGCGTGTCGAGATCGTTCATCCCCGCTGCCTAGCCCAGAAATGCGCGGTCGGGAATCGGCTATCGCCGCGCCCTGCCCTCCCATCGGCGATTCCCCACTTTGAACCGTCACGCCGCATCGCTATCTGCGCGGGCATGAGCAACTATCGCCAGCCCGCCGAATGGGCGCCGCACGACGCCGTCTGGATCGGCTTTCCCAGTCATCCCGAATTGTGGGAGGACGATCTCGAACCCGCGCAGGACGAAGTTGTCGCCTTCGCGCGCGCCGTTCATGCCGATGGCAAGGGCGAGCGCGTCATCCTCGTCGCCGCCGACGAGGCATCGGCCGAGCGCGCCCGCGAGCTGGCGGGCGATGCGGCCGAGGTGATCGTCGAGGCGTTCGGCGACATCTGGCTGCGCGACAGTGCGCCGATCATCGTCCGTTCGGAGGCCGGTCTCGCCGCGACCGACTTCGGCTTCAACTGGTGGGGCGGCAAATATGAACTGCCCGGCGACGAGAGCATCGGCGCCCGCCTCGCCGCGCGCACCGGTTTTCAGACGCGCCGGCAGGACTGGGTGTTCGAGGGCGGCGCGATCGACGTCGACGGCACCGGCGTCGCCGTGACGACCGAGCAATGCCTGCTCAACCCGAACCGCAACCCCGACCTCGACCGCGCGGCGATCGAGGCGCGGCTGGTGGACGGGCTGGGCATCGAGCGGCTGTTGTGGCTCGGCGACGGGCTGCTCAACGACCATACCGACGGCCATGTCGACAATCTCGCCCGCTTCGTGGCACCCGGCACCATCGCCATTCCCGAACCGGCCGGTGTGGACGATCCCAATGCCGAGGTCTTCGCCGACGCGCGCGCGCGGGCCGAGGCCTTCGGGCTGAAGGTGGTCGCCATCCCCTCGCCCGGCGCGGTGGAGAGCGATGGGGAGATCATCCCCGCCTCCTATATGAACTTCTACATCGGCAACGCCGCCGTGGTCGTGCCGCTCTATGGCGCACCGAACGACGATGCCGCCGTGGCCGCGATCGCCGCGCTGTTTCCGGGCCGGACGGTGACCGGCTTCCGCGCCGACCATATCCTGACCGGCGGCGGCAGCTTCCACTGCATCAGCCAGCAGATTCCGAGCGCATAAGGAGCGAACCGAGATGACCAAGATCAAGGTGGCGGCGCTCCAGCTCGCCTTCTCCGACGACATCGACGAGAACATCGCCGAAGTGTCGAATCTCGTCCGCGAGGCGGCGGGCAAGGGCGCGCAGGTCATCCTGCCGCCCGAGCTGTTCGAGGGCCATTATTTCTGCCGGGTCGAGGACGAAGGCCTGTTCGCGCGCGCCAAGCCCACGGCCGAACACAAGGCCGTCACGGCGATGCAGGCGCTGGCGGCCGAGCTGAAGATCCATATCCCGACCAGCTTCTTCGAGGCCGACGGCCCGCATCATTATAACAGCCTCGCGATGATCGATCCCGACGGGCGGGTGCAGGGCGTCTATCGCAAGAGCCACATCCCCGACGGCCCCGGCTATGAAGAGAAATTCTACTTCCGCCCGGGCAATACCGGCTTCAAGGTCTGGCCGGCCGAGGACACGACCGTCGGCGTCGGCATCTGCTGGGACCAATGGTATCCGGAGACGGCGCGCGCGATGATGCTGATGGGCGCGCAGGTCCTCTTCTACCCGACCGCGATCGGCAATGAGCCGCACGACCCCGATCTCGACACCAGCCGCCTGTGGCGTCGGGCGATGATCGGCCATGCGGTGTCGAACGTCGTGCCGGTTGTCGCCGCAAACCGGATCGGGACCGAAGACGGCCAGACCTTCTACGGCCACAGCTTCATCTGCGACGAGCGCGGCGATCTGTTGGCCGAATTCGGCGCGACCGAGACCGGGGTTCTCGTCGCGGAACTGGACATCGATCTGGCCAAGCGCCACCGTGCGGCCTTCGGCTTCTTCCGCGACCGGCGTCCCGAACTCTACGGCCGCCTCGCGCAGGATATCTGACAAACGCCCGCTGAGGAGAGGGACGATGACGATCGCGCGAGTCTATACGATGCACGCCAAGGAAGGCATGTCCGCCGAAATGGAGGCGGCGCTCAACCATCTGATCGACGGCGTGACCGCGATCGACGGCTCGCATGGCGCTGAACTGCTCCGCGACGCGGGCAATGACCGGCGCTTCATCCTGATCGAGAAGTGGGAGAGCATCGAGGCGCACAAGGCCGGCGCGGAGGCCTTCAAGAAGATCGACACGTCGGCGCTCATGGCGGCGATCGACGGCCCGCCCGACGGTGCCTATTTCGACTATCTCGTCCGGCAATAAGCGCCGGCATCCGCAGAAAAGAGAAGAGCCCCTCGACCGGTGGTCGGGGGGCTCTTTCGTTTCAGACGTCAGGGCGCGTGCGCCGGCTCGATCTCGGCGGGTTCGATCGGATCTAGATATTTGGTTTCCCATTTCGCGACCACGACGCTGGCGACGGCATTGCCGACGACGTTGGTCGCAGACCGTCCCATGTCGAGGAAATGATCGACCGCGAGGATCAGCAGCAGCCCCGCCTCGGGAATGTCGAAGAAGGCCAGCGTCGACGAGATGATGACCAGGCTGGCGCGCGGCACGCCGGCGATCCCCTTCGACGTCACCATCAGGATCAGCAGCATCGTGAACTGGTGCCACAGAGTCAGTTCGACGCCATAAGCCTGCGCGATGAACATCGTCGCGAAGGTGCAGTAGATCATCGAGCCGTCGAGATTGAACGAATAGCCGAGCGGCAGGACGAAGCTGGCGATGCGCGGCGGCACGCCGAAGCGGTCGAGCGCCTCGAGCGTCCGCGGGAAGGCCGCTTCCGAAGAGGCGGTGCTGAAGGCCAGCAGGATCGGCTCGCGGATATAGCGGATCAGCAGCCCCGTGCGCGACCCGACGACGAGGAAGCACAGCGTCAGCAGCACGCCCCACAGCACCAGCATTGACAGATAGAAGCTGCCCATGAACTTACCGAAGCTGATCAGGATGGTCGGTCCCTGCTCGGCCAGCGCCGTCGTCACGGCGGCGAACACGGCAAACGGGGCGAAGCGCATCACATAGTCGGTGATCTGGAGCATGACCTGCGCCAGCGCCTCGATACCCCGGACGAGCGGCGCTGCCTTTTCGCCTACCGCCGTCACCGCGACGCCGGTGAAGACCGAAAAGACGAGGATCTGCAATATCTCGTTGGTCGCCATCGCCTCGAAGAAGCTCTTGGGCACCAGATGGGTGATGAACTGCTTGAGCGAGAAATCGCCCTGCGACAGACCCGCGCTCGCGCCTTCGGGCGGCAGGACCAGGTCTGCGCCTACCCCCGGCTGCAGCAGGTTGACCATCACCAGGCCCAGGGTCAGCGACAACAGGCTTGCGCCCAGGAACCAGCCGATAGCGCGCGCCCCGACCCGTCCCAATGCCGCCGTGTCGCCCATGTGCGAAATGCCGACGACGAGGGTCGCGAACACCAGTGGCGCGATGATCATCTTGATCAGGCGCAGGAATATCTCCGTCAGGATGGAGATATAGCCGGTGATGTCCTTGAGCGTCGCCGGATCGGCGACCGTCTTGTTGAGCGTGATGCCGAGGATGATGCCGACAACCATCGCTATGAGAATGTACATCGTGAGGCGCTTGGCCACGGGCGTCTCCGGAATATGTAAAGCATGTTGGTCGTCGCAAAGCGCTGCGCGGTCAAGGGCAAGGGTGTCGAAAATGGCGGCGTTCCGCGCGACGCAACGAATGGTGGGATGACGCCGCCCCTTCCCACTTCGCGCGGCCTCGCTATGCTGGCGCGATGAAAAGCGGATTGGGGGACGACGGCGCGACCGTCGAAGGCAGGGGCATCATCGCGGCGTTCCGGCCCTATCTGGAACCGGCGCCGCTCTCGGCGCTGTTCCTGGGCATAAGCTCTGGCTTTCCCTTCGCGATGATCGGCGCGACCCTTACCACGCGCCTGGCACAGGACGGCATAGACAAGAAGGCCGTCACCGCCTTCACCCTCGCCTTCCTGGTCTATAATCTTAAATTTCTCTGGGCCTGGGTCGTCGATGGTATCCGCCTCCCCGTCCTGGGGCGGTTGGGGCAGCGCGTATCCTGGATGCTCGTCATCGGGCTGCTCGTCATCGCCGCTGTATTCCATCTCGCGCTGGTCGATCCCAAGGCGAGTCTGATGCAGACCGCCGTCGCGGCGATACTGGTCGGCGCGGCCGGCGCGACCTTCGACATCATCATCGACGCCTATCGAATCGAACTGCTCGAGGCGCGGCAACTGGGTGTGGGCGCGGGCATGTCGCAATATGGCTGGCGGATCGGATCGGCGACGGCCGGTGCCGTGGCGCTGATCCTGGCCGGTCGCTTCGGCTGGGAGGTCGCTTATGCCGCCTGCGCCGCCTTCGCCCTGCCCGCGATGATCACAGCGCTGGTGATGGGCGAACCCGAGCGCCACCGCGAGCCGACCGGCCGGCGCAGCGGCGGCGAAGTCTGGGCATCGATCGTCGGGCCTCTGCTCGAATTCTTCCGGCGCCGCGGCGCGATGCTCGTGCTGCTCTTCATCCTGCTGCACAAGATCGGCGACACGCTCGCCAACCTCACCTTCCGGCTGCTCTTCGACGATCTCGGCTACAGCAACGACGAAATCGCGATCTACGATATCGGCTTCGGCTTCTGGGCCTATCTCGCCGGCATCTTCATCGGCGGCATCCTCTATTCCCGGCTGGGCCTGAAACGATCGGTGCTGTTGAGCCTGATCCTCATGGCCGTTTCAAACCTGAGCTTCGCCGGGCTCGCCGCGAGCGGCCATGACAATTGGGCGATGGCCGGAGCGATCGGCTTCGAGAACATCGCCAGTGGCATCGGTGGCGTCTGCGTGGTCGCCTATTTCTCCGCGCTGTGCGACCTGCGCTTCACCGCCGCCCAATATGCTCTGATATCGGCGGCGGCCAGCGTGGTCGGGCGGGTGATGACGGGAACCACGGCCGGCGCGATGATCGAAGCCGTCGGCTATGTGAATTTCTACCTGCTGACCACCCTCGCCGCCCTGCCCGGCATCCTGCTCTTCTGGCTGATGATGCGCGCGGGGCTGATCGACCAGTCGATCGGCAGCGCGGGCGAAGACGAGACGGCAACCGCGGCCTGAGCCCCGGCCTTACCCCTCGCTCTCGCGTGCCAGCAGGCGGCGCTTGCGATCCGGCCCCCAGCGATAGCCGGTGATCGACCCGTCCGACCGCAACACCCGGTGGCACGGCACCGCCACCGCTATGGCATTCGCCGCACAGGCGGCAGCCACCGCGCGCGACGCGCGCGGCTCGCCGATCGCCTGCGCCACCTCCGCGTAGCTGCGCGTCTCACCCGACGGAATGGCGCGCAGCGCCTGCCACACCCGCTGCTGGAAGGCCGTCCCGCGAATGTCGAGCGGCAGCGCCATTCCCCGGGCCGGCTCCTCGATCATGGCGACCACGGCGTCGAGCGTTTCGCGGAAAGCCTCGCCGGCCTCGCTGATCGCCGCATTCGGGAAGCGGCGGTGCAGGTCCGCGACCAGCGGCGCGTCTTGGTCGCCCATCAAAATCGCACAGATGCCGCGCTCGCTGGCGGCGGCGAGTACGCGGCCGAGCGAGCAGGCCGCCGTCGCATAGCGCACATCCATCGCCTGTCCGCCCCGGCGATAGGCGGCGGGTGGCATGCCGAGCGCGGCGTCGGCGGCAGCATAGAAACGACCGCTCGATCCGAACCCCGCTTCGTACAAGGCGCGGGTGACATGCTCGCCCGCCTCGAGCGCCGAGCGGACCCGGCCGGCCCGGTGAGCGACGGCATAACCCTTCGGGGTAAGCCCGGTGACCGCCTTGAACATGCGGTGGAAATGATAGGGACTGACGCCGGCAGCGTCGGCTAGCTGGCCGAGCGATGGCGGCTCCTCGGCCGCTTCGATCATGCGGCAGGCCTCCGCCACCAGCGCCGCCTGGCGCTCGGCACGGGGCGCCTCGTTGGGACGGCACCGCTTGCACGGGCGAAAGCCGGCAGCCTCGGCCTCGGTCGGCCCGGCATGGAAGCGGACATTGGCGGGCTTGGGCGTCCGGGCGCCGCAGCTGGGCCGGCAATAGACCCCGGTGGATGCGACCGAATAAACGAAGCTGCCGTCGGCCGCAGCCGAGCGCGCCAGCAACTGGCTCCAGCGGGGATCTTCGACGATGGCGTCCATCAGCATCTCATAGCTCCTTCGACCGATGATGTGTCGAGAGGATCATGAGGGTCTGCGGGGCAACGCGCTCCCCGCCTCTTGCTTTCGAATTGAACGGACGGGGATCGGTCGACGCGATCAGGCGGCGGCGCGGCTCTCCGCATCGCGTTCGCAGTCGGGACAAGGACCGACATGCGGATAGGGATGCGCCGCCTCGTGCCAATGCGCCACGGCCGCCTCGAAGATATCGATGCCCTCGCCATAGCCCAGGCCGCGCAGCACGTCGTTGGTCAGGATGTCCAGCGCGCGATGCGCCTCATGCCCGCTGCTCGTCGCGACGATGTCGCGCGCACGACGGGCGAACTCCTCTGCCGAGATCAGGGGGGCGGGCTTGGTCATCCGCGCGCCCCTAGACCCGAAAACCGGCCATTTCAAGGCTTGGGCGCCACCTCCGCTGGAACGGGTGCAGCCGCATTGCCGGCCGCTGGCGCGGTGCCGTCTTCGCGGCAGAAGCCCTCGCCCTGCTGGATCATCAGGCAGTTCTGCTTGCCGGCCAGCCACTTGAGCCCGGTCTGGTCGCCCGTTGCAGCGCGGACGCTTTCCGGGCGACCGTTGCGGGTGAAGCGGATGAGATCGCCATCAGCCGTTCCTTCGTAGCTTTTGGTGCCGTCCATCAGCGTCACGCTGAGCACGTAGCGCCCGCGCTCGCCGGCCGGCTGGATATCGAGGACAAGCCCCTCGACGCCGATCCACTTGCCGACCCAGGCGTCGGTCGGCAGCGGCGACGCCGCGTTGTCGGCGGGAGCCTCTTCATCGAGCGTGTCGACGGCGGCCTTATCGACGAGCGAGACATTTTCGATCGGCTGAGCATCCTCGCCGCGCGCGCAGGCCGCGAGGAGAGCGAGAGCCGCAAGGCTGGAAACGGTAAAGGTCTTCATCGAATTATGCTCCGTCAACGACGTCTCGATTTGTGATGCGGCACCTTGAACGGGATAGGGACAGCGCCGGTCAACCGAAAAGCGATCGGGTGAAGAGCGGCCAGCATGCTCATCGGTTCCCTTTTGTCATCCTTTCGCGGCATTGCAGCGCGGCGCTTTGGTCCCTAGAGGGTTGCCGCACCCGACTCGTAAAGCACTGGACAGGATATGGCCGAGACCATCGCCATCGCATCCGATCATGCCGCATTCGACATGAAAGCCGCGCTGGCGGACTGGCTCCGCGACCAGGGCCATGAGGTCTTGGACCTCGGGCCTGACAGCACGGCTTCGGTCGACTATCCCGATTATGGCTACAAGCTGGCCCAGGCGATCGCCGATGGGCGCGCCACCAAGGGCATCGCTCTGTGCGGCTCGGGGATCGGCATCTCGATCGCGGTCAACCGTCACCCCGCCGCGCGCTGTGCGCTCGTTTCGGAAGAATTGTCCGCCCGCCTCTCGCGCGAGCACAATGACGCGAACGTCATCGCCATGGGCGCTCGACTCATCGGCATCGAGCAGGCCCGCGCCTGCGCCGCCGCCTTCCTGTCGACGGACTTCGCCGGAGATCGCCATCTCCGCCGCGTCGACAAGCTCTCCAACCCCGCGTTCGACAAGGAACCCGCATGAGCAGCAACCCCGCAGCCACCCTGTCCCAGGTCCAGCCGGACGGCTTCTTCTCGCGCGGCCTCGCCGACGCCGATCCCGCGGTCTTCGCCGGTCTCCAGCAGGAAATCTCGCGCGAAAAGAAGCAGATCGAACTGATCGCATCGGAAAACATCGTCTCCAAGGCGGTGCTCGAAGCGCAGGGTTCGGTCTTCACCAATAAATATGCCGAGGGTTATCCCGGCAAGCGCTATTATCAGGGCTGCCATCCGTCCGACGTGGTCGAGCAGCTGGCGATCGACCGCGCCAAGGAGCTGTTCGGCTGCGGCTTCGCCAATGTCCAGCCGCACTCGGGCGCGCAGGCGAACGGCGCGGTCATGCTGGCGCTGACGAAGCCCGGCGACACGATCATGGGCCTCAGCCTCGACGCGGGCGGTCACCTTACCCACGGCGCCAAGGCCGCGCTGTCGGGAAAGTGGTATAACGCCATCCAATATGGCGTCCGTCCCGACGATCATTTGATCGACTTCGACCAGGTCGAGGCGCTGGCGCGCGAGCACAAGCCGACCCTGATCATCACCGGCGGCTCGGCCTATCCGCGCCAGATCGACTTTGCCCGCTTCCGCGCGATCGCGGACGAGGTCGGCGCGCTGTTCATGGTCGACATGGCGCATTTCGCCGGTCTCGTGGCAGGCGGCGTCCACGCGAGCCCGTTCGAACATGCCCATGTCGTGACCACGACGACGCACAAGACCCTGCGCGGTCCGCGCGGCGGCATGATCATGACCAATGACGAGGCGATCGCGAAGAAGATCAACTCGGCGGTCTTCCCCGGCCTCCAGGGCGGCCCGCTGATGCATGTGATCGCCGCCAAGGCGGTTGCCTTCGGCGAAGCGCTGCAGCCGGAATTCAAATCCTATGCCGCCGCCGTGGTCGAGAACGCCAAGGTCCTCGCGGCGCGCCTCAAGGAGCGCGGCGCCGACCTCGTCTCGGGCGGCACCGACACGCATCTTGCGCTGGTCGATCTGCGCCCGATCGGCGTGACCGGCCGCGACGCCGATGAGGCGCTCGAGCGCGCCGGCATCACCTGCAACAAGAATGGCGTGCCGAACGATCCACTGCCGCCGGTCAAGACGTCGGGCATCCGCGTCGGTTCTCCCGCCGGCACCACCCGCGGCTTCGGCCCGGCCGAGTTCCGCGAGATCGCCGACATGATCGCCGACGTCCTCGATGGACTCGCCAAGAACGGTCCCGAAGGCAATGGCCAGACCGAAGCGCATGTGCGTGCCCGCGTCGAGGCGCTGTGCGATCGCTTCCCGATCTATCCGGAGCTCTAATTGCGCTGCCCCTTCTGCTCGCATGAAGACAGCCAGGTGAAGGACAGCCGCCCCACCGACGATGGGGCGGCGATCCGGCGCCGGCGCCAATGCGAAGGCTGCGGCGCGCGCTTCACGACGTTCGAGCGGATCCAGCTGCGCGAAATGACGGTGGTGAAGAGCGACGGCCGGCGCGAGCCGTTCGATCGCTCGAAGCTCGAACGGTCGATCGCTGTGGCCTGCCGCAAGCGGCCGGTGGATCCCGCGCGCATCGAACGCCTCGCGACAGCGATCCAGCGCCAGATCGAGACGACCGGCGATAGCGAGATCGCGGCCAATGCGGTCGGCGAGATGGTGATGGACGGGCTCAAGGCACTCGATAGCGTCGCCTATATCCGCTTCGCCAGCGTCTACAAGGACTTCACCGAGGCGAAGGACTTCGAGGATTTCGCCGGTGCCGTCAGCGAGGCGGGTCGCGAGTGAGCGGAAGCACCACCCCGCAACCCGCGATTGTTCTCGTCCGTCCTCAGCTCGGCGAGAATATCGGCAAGGCGGCCCGCGCCATGCTGAACTTCGGGCTGACCGACATGCGGCTGGTTGCGCCGCGCGACGGCTGGCCCAATCCGCAGGCGGGGCCTGCCGCGTCGGGCGCCGATGTCGTCCTCGAGCGCGCGCGCGTCTATGACAGCGTCGCCGAGGCGATCTCGGATTGCACGCACGTCTTCGCTACCACCGTGCGCAAGCGGGGCGTAACCAAGCCGGTCATGACGCCGGAAGAGGCTGCAGGTGCGATCCGGAGCGAGCCTGGCCGCTCGGCGATCCTGTTCGGCGCCGAACGCTCCGGCCTGGAGACCGACGATGTCGCGATCGCTCGGACGATCCTGACGGTTCCGATCAATCCCGAGTTCGGCAGCCTGAACCTGGCCCAGGCGGTCATCCTTGTCGCCTATGAATGGTCGAAGGGCGAGGCGCTGGTCTCCCCGACCGCGACCGAACTCGATCCGCCCGCCTCGCAAGTCGAGCTCGACGGGCTGATCGACCATCTCGACCGTATGCTCGACGAATCGGGATATTTCTTCCCGCCCGACAGGGTACCGACGACCAAGCGCATGCTTCGGGGGCTTCTCACCAAACCGGCGTGGAATGCTCAAGAGGTGCGAACGATGCGGGGAGTTTTGACCGCGTTGGAAAGACCTCGCCCTCGGTAATTTCGGCAACTTACCGCCGCTTGGAGGGTTAACGCGAGATCATAGCAATTGTAAACTGGATGTAAACCGCTAAAATCTGCGGAATCTTGCATTTACCAATTGTATACTGTAGATCACCTTATATGCGTATTGTGTATCGGGGGCCTTGGTTGGATGCGTAACAAGCTCGTCGCGCTGCTTGCTGTGCTGGCTGCCTGCCTGTCGGCGGCCCAGGCTCATGCAGCCAATCTGCTGGTCAACGGCGGGTTTGAGACAACCTCCTTCTTCTATCTCGATGGCGGCGGCAATCCGGTCTACCCCGGTACATCCTGGGGGCCTTACTTCACCGACCAGACCGTGCAGGGCTGGGATAATGCCGGCTATAATTTCATCTTCACGCCCGATCTGTCCGCATCGGCGTCGGGTAGTCCGACCACGCCCGCCTACCTTCAGCTGTGGGGCATGCCGGGAACCGGCGTCAGCAACGGCATCACCGCCAGCCCGGTCGGCGGCAATTTCGTTGCGGCCGACGGCGCTTATCTGAACGCGCCGCTGTCGCAGACCGTGACGGGCCTGACCGTGGGTCAGCAATATGCCGTGACCTTCTGGTGGGCGGCAGGCCAGCAATATGGCATCAATTTCAACGGCGACACGGCAAGCGGCTGGAACATCTGCTTCGGCACCTGCGCCTACACCACCAGTTACGATGCCAATGGCGACGGCTATTCGACCTTCACAGGCGTGGATAGCCAGATCGTGGGTACCGGCATGGTCAGCGTACCGGAGCATGGCTTCGTGCCGTGGCGCTATGAATATCTGACGTTCACGGCCACCTCCTCGACGCAGACGCTGTCGCTGCTTGCCTATGGTACGCCGCTGGGTCAGCCGCCTTTCGCGCTGATCGACGGTATCGGCCTCCAGGCGGTTCCGGAACCCACGACCTGGGCGATGATGCTGGTCGGCTTCGGGCTGATCGGTGGCGTGATGCGGGGGCGTCGGCAGTCTCCCCTTCGGCAGACCCCCGGGCACGCCCAGATCATCTGAGGGGTTCCGCGCCCTGCGGCCTGTCCGCATGGGCGGATGACGGCCCCACCCCGACGGTCTAAGGTAAAGCATGGCGCCTGACCTCGAGCATTATCTGCGCACGGCAATGAGCCTTTTCGTCTGGCTCGTCCTGCTGACGGCTATCTTCGTGCCACTCGAACGGCTGGCCGGTCGCCACCGCCAGACGACATTGCGTCCGCAGATGCTCGCCGACCTCGCCTATTTCTTCATGACGGGCCTGATCCCGACCCTCGTCCTGGCGATGCCCATGGCGGTGATAGGGGCGACCGGAAGACAGATCGTGCCCGAAGCCTACACGCTGTGGATCATCGGCCTGCCGATCTGGCTGCAGATCCTCGTCGCGCTGGCGATCGGCGAGTTCGGCTTCTACTGGGGTCACAGGCTGATGCACGAAGTGCCATGGCTATGGCGCTTCCATGCGACCCATCACGAACCGCAGCGGATGGACTGGCTGATCAACACGCGCGCCCATCCGGTGGATATCATCCTCACCCGCATGTTCGGGCTGACACTGGTCAACATCGCCGGCTTCGGCTCGCCGGGGGCCGGCTCGGGAAGCCTCGTACCGGTTATCGTGCTGATCATCGGCACCTTCTGGGGCTTCTTCATCCACGCCAATCTGAATGTCAGCCTGCCCTGGTTCGAACAGTTGCTGTCGACACCGCGTTTCCACCATTGGCACCATTCGCGCGACGAGCAGGTGAACCGCAACTATGCCTCGGTCCTGCCGATCTACGACCGGATGTTCGGAACCTTCCACCTGCCGGCAAAGGCTTGGCCGCCGAGCTACGGCATCGCACCGGAGAACCGCCCGGAGGTGCTGCTCGCCGCCGAACATATGCCGGCGCCGGCGGCCGAGAGGCCCGCAGAGCCGAAGACGCCGGCCTGAGTTCAGCCCTGGCGGAGTTCGTCGAACCTCTCGAGCTCGTGCGCGATCGAGCCTTCGACCAGCATGTCGTAAAGGCGATAGGCCAATTTGGGCGGAAAGCCACGATCATCGGCGACCTTGACCGCATGGGCGATGACCTGGGCCTTGCGGACCTCGTCGCGAACCGCGCCGCGATCCGGCTTTATCCGCGCAGCGGCCTCGATATAGCGCATGCGTTCCGCCAGCAGGCTGACTATCAGCGTGTCGAGACTGTCGATCGCGGCACGGACCTCGCGCATGTCTGTGCAATCGGCTGCGGGAAGGATCGTCTTTTCAGCAGGCTCTGTCATGCGCGCGCCCTTAGACCATATTCGCGGCCGATTGAACCGCCCGATCGGGCTTTTGTGACGACGACGGCCAAGTCGCCTGCTAGGGGGCGCCGAGGGGGGACATGATGACCGGATCGCGCAACTGGAAAGCCCTGGCGGGTCATCCGCTCGCCCTGCTGTGCCTGGCGGCTTTGTGTATCCGGCTGGCATCCGCGATCCTGCTGCCGAACATCACCCATCCCGACGAGACCTTCCAATATGGCGAGCAGGCTTTTCGCGTGGTCGCTGGACGCGGACTCATTCCCTGGGAATATGAGGTCGGAGCGCGGAGCTGGCTCCTCCCCGGATTGCAAATCCCCATCGTCGCGGCAGCGAGGGCCTTCGCCGACGACCCCATGCTGCTGCGGACCATGCTGGCGGCGGCCATGTCGCTGCTCGCACTGCTGACGACCGTTGCCGCCTACCGGATCGGCCGCAGCCTGGGCGGCACGCGCGACGCGGCGATCCTGTCGGCCCTGCTTGCGGCCTTGTGGTGCGAGTTCGTCTATTTCTCGACGCATTTCCTTGCCGACACCGTCTCGGCGGCCTTTCTGCTCCTGGCCGTGGCGGCGGGAAGCTCGGCGCGGCAGGCGTGGGACGATGCCCGGCCGATGCCCGCCTCACGCTGGCTCTTATGCGCCGGGCTCCTGCTCGGGCTGGCTGTCGCCTTCCGGCCGCAGCTGGGGCCTGCGGCGGTTCTTCTGGGTCTGTGGATCGCCGGCGCGATACCCTCGGCGCGCTGGCTGCGCCTGCTCGCGGGTGGCCTTGTCCCGATCCTGGCGATGGGGCTTCTGGACTGGGCCAGCTGGGGAAGCCCCTTCCATTCGGTGCTGACCTATGTCCGCGCCAATTCCGGCGGTATCGCGAACATCTTCGGCGTCGAGCCGGGGCATTATTATCTCAGCCGCGAGCTGGCGGTCTGGGGCGTCGCAACCCCGCTGATCCTTGGCACGGCGCTCCTCGGTTTGCGCCGCGCGCCGATACTGGCGATCGTCAGCCTGACAATTCTCATCACCTTCTCGGCCGTGCCGCACAAGGAGTGGCGCTTCGTCTATCCGGCCTTGCCGCCGCTCTTCTGTCTCTGCGCGATCGGATCAGCGGACGCCGTCGCCTATCTGCGCCGGCGCCTGCCGACAGTGAACGGGTCCACCATGTTCGCGGCCGCTGCCCTGCTGTGGATCGCGCTGTCGCTGCTCAGCGGGGTACGGGGCGCCATGCGGCCGGTCTGGCTGCAGGGCTCGGAGAGCATATTGGCGCTCGAGCAGACCAGCCGCGACCCGCAGGCTTGCGGTCTTGGCGTCGAGCCCCCCGACCGCTGGATGCGAACCGGCATGTCGCGCCTGCGGTCCGACATCCGCCTCTATCCCGCCCGGTCCGGTCAGGACGGGCATTACAACTATGCGATCAGTTTCGAAGCCTCGCGCAGCCGCTTTGCCCGGGGTGACGCGGGTTTCGCCGAAGTCGGCTGCTTTCGCTCCGACACCTGCCTCTACCGACGCCCCGGCGGTTGCACGCCAGGCGGCGAGGAACTGCGTGCGGACCCCGAACCCGCCGTACGCGACATGCTCGACCGGCTCGACGTCGGCCCCGCGAAACCATGAGCGCGCCCGCTGAACGCCATCTTGACTCGCCGGGCCCACCACGTCATAGGCGCGCCTTCGCAATCGGCCCCGCACCCCGGTGAAGCGGCGGCCCCGATGCCCGAACGGGCAAAAGGAGCGAGTACCGGGACCGATCCTGCACCGCATCGCGGCTGCAGGCTACGTAACAGCGATTGAAGGACGATATCATGTCGAAGCGCAACAGCGCCAAGTACAAGCTCGACCGCCGGATGGGCGAAAACATCTGGGGTCGCCCGAAGAGCCCGGTCAACAAGCGTGAATATGGCCCCGGCCAGCACGGTCAGCGCCGCAAGGGCAAGCTCTCCGACTACGGTATCCAGCTGAAGGCGAAGCAGAAGCTCAAGGGCTATTACGGCGACGTCACCGAGAAGCAGTTCAAGAAGAACTACACCGAAGCGTCGCGCATGAAGGGCGACACCTCGCAGAACCTGATCGGTCTGCTCGAGCGCCGCCTCGATGCAGTCGTCTATCGTGCCAAGTTCGCGCCGACGATCTTCGCCGCGCGTCAGCTCGTCAGCCACGGTCACATCCGCGTCAACGGCGTGAAGTGCAACATCGCCTCGCGTCAGGTGAAGCCGGGCGACGAGATCTCGCTGGGCAGCAAGGCGCAGGAAATGGCGCTCGTCCTCGAGGCCCAGGGCCTGTCCGAGCGCGACATTCCCGAATATATCGCGCAGGACGGCGGCGCGAAGGTTACCTTCGTCCGCGTCCCGACGCTCGACGAGGTGCCCTACCCCGTCAAGATGGAGCCGAATCTGGTCGTCGAGTTCTACTCGCGCTGATCGGGCATCATCGAGAAAACAGGAAAGGGCGGCCCGCGGGTCGCCCTTTTCTTTTGTCGTCTTCAGTTGACAAGCCATTCCCGTCCCCCGATCAATGCGACCCAGGAACGGGGCAGTAACCACTCCCGAGCCGTGTAGCGTGAGAGGGGTGTACGAGTGGGCAAGACGCGTCAGCCGAACAATATCGGCTTGCTGCGCCTGATATTCGCCAGCGGCGTCATCCTGACACACGGCCATGAGCAATGGGGCCAGGCGCCTGCCGGGCCGGACCTGCTCCAGAAGATGACAGGCAATGGCCTGACGGTTGCCGCGCTCTGTGTCGACGCCTTCTTTCTGATCAGCGGATATCTGATCGTCCAGTCGATGCGCAACTCGGCCGACCTGCGCAGCTATTTTGCCAAGAGAATCCTGCGCATCTATCCCGCGTTCATCATCGCCTTCCTGCTCAGCGCGCTACTGGTGCCCTTCCTTTTCGAGCAGTTCCCCGACCCGGGACAATTCTGGCGGATGATCATCCTCCAACGTCCCGAGCCTTTCCTGGCGGGGTCGACCTGGATCGAGCCCAACTCGCCGATGTGGACGATATCCTACGAGTTCCGCTGCTATATATTGGTGGCACTGCTTGGCGCCGGAGGATGGCTGGACCGGCGCGAAGCCGTACTCAAGGCAAGCTGCATCCTGTTCCTGCTGTTCTGCCTATGCAATGTGCCGGCGCTCTATTGGCGGGTAGAGCAGTTCCGCTTCCCGCCGATCGTCGACATGACGCTAGGCGCGCCCTATCCCACGCTTCGTCTGCTCTCGGCTTTCGGCTTCGGTGCCTGCGCCTATCTCTATCGCGAGGAATTGCGGAAGCTGAACGGCCGATACGCAGCGCTTGCCGGCGCGCTCGCCCTCGCAGCGCTTTTCTACCGCCCTATCGCGCAGCCATCGGCGATGCTCGCGGGCGGCCTATTGCTCTACTGGGTTGCGTTCCGGGTCGATCTCGGCCGGGCGCAGCGGATCAACGATCGCTTCGACATCAGCTACGGCACCTATCTCTACGGCTTCCCGCTGGGCATAGCGCTGAGCTTCGCAGCCCTGCCGTTCGAGACCTATGTCATGGCGACGCTGGTTGCGGCCTGGACCATGGGCGCATTGAGCTGGATCCTGGTCGAACGGCCCGCCCAGCAATGGAAATCGCGATGGATGCACGGGAAGGGGGCGGTTCCGACCTGACCGGCCGGCGCCCGAGCCACCGTTGCTGCACGGCGTTATGCTGGCCCGTAAAGCGCCATGAAGGTCGCCATCGTCTGATCGACATCAGACGCGATCATCTCGCCCGTCGCCTCGTCCAGCAGCCCTAGCAGCAACTGATGATGGCAGCCGGCCATGCTCAGCACGACCATCAGATGGGCAGCGCGGTCCGGATCTGCCCGCTTCAGCCGGTCGCGCTCCATCATCGAGCGAAGGAAATCGGAGAGAACCCGCTGCGTGGCTCGCGGCGCCCGTTCGTAGAAGATGCGACCGATCTCGGGAAAGCGACCGCATTCGGCCATGATGAGCCGATTGAGCGCGATCGCATCGGGTGCCGTTACCCGCTCGATGAACCCCTTGCAGAAATTGCGCAGACTCTGTTCCGCATCCCCGCACGGGTCGAGCAGCACCAGCAGCCTCTGCCGAAACTCGCTCGTAGCCTTCTCCAGGCCCGCCTCGAACAAGGCCTCTTTCGATGGAAAATAGCTCCACAGCGTGGCCTTTGATCCACCGATCTCCGCCGCGATGGCGGACATGCTCGCGGCGGCATAGCCATGCTCGAGAAAGAAGCGCATGGCGACGTCGATGATGGCTTCGCGGCGGTCCTGGCGACGCGCCTCGCGACGGCTGAGCGGAATCTTCTCCTGTGTCATTTTCATTACCGTACTATACGGTACAGATTTTTATTGACAAGAGGCTAAGTCCAGCGCAGAGCGAAACAATACGACACAGTACGGTTTCCTATGACCCCGAATCACCGAAGATCTCTCCGCACCTTGGCGCCGCTCACGCTCGTGATCGCGCTGTCCGCCTGTGCAGCCGTTCCCGATCTTGGCCCCCGCCCTGCCCTGCGAGCGCCGGACTCGATCGCCGCCGAGCAGAGCCTGGCGACCACCGCCGCCCAGGGCTGGCCGGGTGACGGATGGTGGCAGGCCTTCGGAGACCCCCAGCTCGACGCCCTGATCCGCGAAGGACTGAACGGATCGCCCGATGCCGCCGCCGCCGCCGCGAGGCTGAGGCGTGCCGAGGCTGCGGTCCAGTCGGCCGGCGGCGCGCTTCTGCCGTCGCTCGACGCGGCGGCGGAAGGCGGGTGGCAGAAGCAGAGCTACAATATGGGCTTCCCGAAGGAGTTCGTACCCAAGGGGTGGAAGCAGCGCGGACAGGCTTCCGTCGACCTGTCGTTCGATCTCGATCTGTGGGGCAAGAATCGCGCGACCCTGGCGGCTGCCACGTCCGAGGCTGAAGCAGCGAGGATCGAGCAGGCTCAGGCCCGGCTGACCCTCGCCACCTCGATTGCCTCGGCCTATGCCGATCTCGCCCGTCTTTATGCTGAGCGCGACGTACTCGCGGCCGCCCTCGAACTGAGGGGCGCGACTCAGAAGCTCGTGGCGAACCGCGTCGCCACCGGGCTCGACACCCGCGCCGAGCTGAAGCAGGCGGATGCCGCCGTCCCGACCGCAAAGGCCGATCTGGCCGCTGTGGACGACATGATAACAGCGACCCGCCATCAGCTTGCCGCGCTGGTCGGCGCAGGCCCCGATCGCGGCCTGGCGATCACCCGTCCGGCTCTGGCCCGGCTGCTGGCCCCCGGTCTGCCAGCGCAGACCACCACCGAGCTGATCGGCCGTCGGCCGGACATCGCCGCAGCCCGCGCCCGCGCCGAAGCCGCGGCCGCCCGCATCAAGGTGGCGCGCGCCGACTTCTATCCTGCGGTCAGCCTGAGCGCGCTGGTCGGCGTGCAATCGCTGGGTTTCGACAATCTCGCCAAGAAAGACTCGATCTTCGGCAATGTCGGACCGGCGATCAGCCTGCCGATCTTTCGAGGCGGCAGCCTCGCAGGACAATATCGCGGCGCGCGGGCGACCTATGATGAGGCCGTCGCCGATTATGATCGCACGATATTGGCCGCCTATCGCGAGGTCGCCGATGCCGTGACGAGCCAGCGATCGATCGCCGAGCAGCTGGCCCAGTCGCGACAGGCCCTCGCGGACTCCGAAGAAGCCTATGCGATAGCGCGCAAGCGCTATGAGGGCGGCCTTTCCACCTATCTCGACGTGCTGACAGCGGAAGAGAGAGTGCTGCAGGCGCGCCGCGCCGCAGCGGACCTCGATGCCCGGAGGTTCGGCATCGACATCACTCTCGTTCGCGCGCTGGGCGGCGGCTTCGCTGCGCCCGCTACCGCTCTCTCCAAGGAAGACCAGAATGGCTGAAGCCGATCAGAAGCCCCAGACCGCAGCCCCCAGCCAGCCAGCGGGCGAGAGCCCCGAGGCCAGGGAGGCACGGTTGCAGACACGCAAGACCTGGCTCATCCGCTTCGCGATCCTCGTGGTTGCCGTGGCTCTGATCTACGGCGCTTGGTATCTGCTGGTCGGGCGCAACCATGTCAGCACCGACAACGCCTATGTGAACGCCGAGGTGGCCCAGGTGACGCCGCTGGTCAGCGCGCAGGTGGTGGAGGTTCTGGTCAGCGACACGCAAGCGGTCAAGAAGGGCGACGTGCTCGTCCGCCTCGACGACAGTAACATGCGGATCGCCTATGCCCAGGCGGAAGCCGAACTGGCTCGTGCGAAGCGGATGTTCCGCCAGAGCAGCGCGACCAGCGAAGCGCTATCGGCGCAGGTCAACGCCCGCAGCGCCGACATTGCCAGCGCCGAGGCCGATTATCAGAAGGCCAAGGTCGATCTGGAACGCCGCCTTGCTCTCCAGCCGTCGGGTGCCGTCTCGGGAGACGAACTGACCGCCGCGCGCAAAGCCTTCGCCGCGGCGCAGGCCAGCCTGAACCAGGCGCGCGCCAACCGCGGTGCCGCATCGGGCCAACTCGCCGCCAATCAGGCGCTGGTGTCCGGCTCGACGGTCGAGACCGACCCCGCCGTGCTCGCGGCGAAGGCGAAGCTCGACGCTGCCAAGCTCGACCTCGATCGCGCCGTCATTCGCGCGCCGATCGACGGCGTCGTGACCCGCCGGCAGGTGCAGGTCGGACAGCGTGTGGCCGTCGGCAACCAGATCATGATGATCGTCCCGGTCACGAAGGTCTATGTCGACGCGAACTTCAAGGAACGCCAGCTGCGCCGCGTGCGGCCGGGTCAGGCCGCGACGCTGACCGCCGATCTCTACGGCAGCGACGTGGTCTATCACGGCAAGGTCGTCGGCTTCTCGGGTGGCACCGGCTCCGCCTTCGCGCTGATCCCGGCGCAGAACGCGACCGGCAACTGGATCAAGGTCGTCCAGCGCGTGCCCGTCCGTATCGAACTCGACCCGAAGGAACTGGCCGAGCATCCGCTGCGCGTCGGCCTGTCGATGGAAGCCGAAGTGGACGTCAGCGATCGCTGATACCATGGCCGCCGTCGATCCTTCGTCGCTCTTGACCGGCCGCAAGCGCGCCCTTGCCGGGGCTGCGCTGGCGGCCGCCAATCTCATGGTCGTGCTCGACATGACCATCGCCAATGTCTCTGTGCCGCACATCTCCGGCAATCTCGGCATTTCTGCCAGCCAGGGAACATGGGTCATCACCTCCTATGCGGTGGCGGAGGCGATCTGCCTGCCGCTCACCGGCTGGCTGTCGCAGCGTATCGGCACCGTCCGGCTGTTCATTTTGTCAGTGCTCGGCTTCGGCCTGTTCTCGGTGCTGTGCGGACTGTCGCCGACGCTGGGCATGCTGGTCGTCGCGCGTATCGGCCAGGGGATATGCGGCGGGCCGCTGGTCCCGCTCACCCAGACGCTGCTGATGCGCATCTATCCGCCGGAGAAGCGCCCGCAGGCCATGGGAATATGGGCGATCACAACGCTCACGGGCCCGGCTCTGGGCCCGATCATGGGCGGATTCATCAGCGACAACTGGAGCTGGCACTGGATCTTCTTTATCAACATGCCGATCGTCGCCTTCTGCGCCGGCGTCAGCTACGCGATGCTCCGTCCGGCCGAGACGCCGGTCGTCCGCATCCCGATCGACAAGATCGGTATCGCTTTGCTCGTGCTGTGGATCGGCTGTCTCCAGATCATGCTCGACATCGGGCGCGAACATGACTGGTTCGCCGACCCGTTCGTGCTCGGCCTCGGCATTGCGGCAGCGGTCTTCTTTGTCCTGTTCATCATCTGGGAACTGACCGACGAGCACCCGGTCGTCGACCTGCGGATCTTCCGCTATCGCGGCTTCACGCTGAGCGCCTTCACCCTTGCGCTCGGTTTTGGCGCCTATTTCGCCGGGATCGTTGTCATTCCGCAGTGGATGCAGCTGTCGCTCGGCTACACCGCGACTCAGGCGGGCTTCGCCACCGCCTTCACAGCGATCGCCGCCCTGTTCGTGGCCCGTTTCCCACCGCTGCTGATGGGCAAGATGGACGCACGCTTCGTTCTCAGCTTCGGCCTCATCTGGCTGGGTGGGTCGACCCTGTTGCGGACCAACTGGACCAGCGGCGCCGACTTCTGGTCGCTCGCCATGCCGCAGTTCATCATGGGCATCGGCATGCCCTTCTTCTTCGTCACGGTGACTTCGATCTCGCTGAGTTCGGTGCCGCCGCAGATGGTGACGTCGGCGGCCAGCCTCCAGAATCTTCTGCGCACGATCGCCCTCGCTTTTTCGACCTCTGTCGTGGTGACCTTCTGGAACGATCAGGCGCGGATGTTCGGCAGCGACCTGTCGGGCAACGTCAATCCCGACAGCATGACGGCCACGCTGACCGAGCGCGGCTTTTCGAGCGAGCAGATCCGCACGTTGATCGCGCAGCTGGTGGACAAGGAGGCCCTCACCCTGGCCACCGACAAGGTGTTTCTGGTGACGGGCGGATTGTTGATCGCGATCACCGCGCTCGTGTGGCTCGCCCCGCGTCCGCGTATCAGCGGCCCGCCCAGCGCCGGTCATTGAACGGACGTTCGGCGAAACTGTCGCACAGTTGCTATGCCGATCGGTAGAGGGCGGTCTATGATCCGGCGATGACCGCTCCTGCCCCCTTTTCTCGCCGGCCGCTGCCCGCCGCCTTCGTCGACGACATGCGCGCATTGCTGGGCGACCGCCTCCATCTGGGCGAAGCGATGCGCCGGCAGCATGGATCGAGCGAGGCGCATTTCGAACCGGTGCTGCCCGACGCCGTGGCCTTCCCACACTCGACCGAGGAAGTCGCGGCGCTGGTGCGGCTCTGCCTCGCCGCCGAGATTCCGGTGGTCCCCTTCGGTGCCGGCACCTCGCTGGAGGGCAATGCAACGCCGGTGCGCGGCGGGCTGACGATCGACCTCGGCGAGATGAGCCGGATCGTCGAGGTCAATGCCCAGGATCTCGACTGCACGGTCGAGGCGGGCGTCCGTCGCGAGCAGCTCAACGCCCATCTACGCGACCAGGGGCTTTTCTTCCCGATCGACCCCGGCGCCAATGCGACGATCGGCGGCATGGCCTCCACCCGCGCGTCAGGCACCAACGCGGTGCGCTACGGCACGATGCGCGATGCGGTCCTGTCGCTGAAGGTCGTCACCCCGGAAGGCACCGTCGTCCGCACCGCGCGGCGCGCGCGCAAGTCCGCCGCAGGTTATGATCTGACACGGCTGATGATCGGCGCCGAAGGCACACTGGGCATCATCACCGAAATCTGCCTGCGGCTGCACGGCATTCCCGAGGCAATCTCCTCCGCTGTCTGCCCGTTCGACGCGCTCGCCGGCGCGGTCGACACGGTCGTCCAGGCAATCCAGATGGGCGTCCCGGTCGCCCGCATCGAGCTGCTCGACGCGGCCCAGATGCGCGCCTGCAACGCCTATTCGAAGCTCGATTATCCGGAACAGACGACCTTGCTGTTCGAATTTCACGGCTCCGAGCGCCATGTCGAGGAGCAGGTGGCCACGGTCCGCGATCTCGCCGCCGCCAATGGTGGCGGGCCGTTCCGCTGGTCCAACCTGCCCGAGGAGCGCACGAGGCTGTGGAAGGCGCGGCACGAGGCCTATTATGCAGCGATGAACCAGCGGCCTGGAGCCGTCGGCCTGACCACCGACGTCTGCGTACCGATCAGCCGCCTCGCCGACTGCATATTGGAGACGCGGCAGGACCTCGACGGATGCGCAGTGCCGGCGACCATCGTCGGCCATGTCGGCGACGGCAATTTCCATGTCGTCTTCGCGATCGATCCTAATGCACCCGAAGAGATGCACGCCGTCGAGGCGCTGAACGCCCGCCTCGTCGCCCGCGCGCTGTCGATGGACGGCAGCTGCACCGGCGAGCATGGTATAGGGCTGGGGAAGCAAAGCTTCCTCGTCGATGAGCTCGGCGATGCCGTCGACATGATGCGGACGATAAAGCGCGCGCTCGATCCGAAAGACCTGTTCAATCCGGGCAAGATATTCCAGCTTTGACACCAAGGCACGGAATCGTGCCGTCGAACGATATTGGAGAGCCTGGCCCCATGAGCAGCCGTCACCTCGTCGATGCGCAGATCGCGCCGCTGATCGAGATCTTCGCCCAGATGGCCTTCACGCCGGAAGGGCTGAGCGCATTGCGGGACGCACCCATGACGGCGCCGTCGCCGCCGGACGATCGGGTGAAGCGCGAGTGCGTCACGGTACCGGGACCTGCGGGAGCGCCCGACATCGACCTCCACATCCTCACGCCGGTTCATGCGCAGGGTCCGCTGCCGCTGATCTATCACATCCATGGCGGCGGCTATATCGTCGGCAAGGCGTCCGAGATGGTCCTGCGGCATCAGTCGCTGGTCGCCGAACTCGGCTGCGCGCTCGCCTCGGTCGAATATCGCCTCGCACCCGAGACGCCCTTCCCGGGCGCGATCGAGGATTGCTATTCGGGCCTCGCCTGGATGTTCGACCATGCCGCCGAGCGCGGGATCGATCCGGCGCGCATCGGCGTGATGGGGGAAAGCGCGGGCGGCGGGCTGGCTGCGGCTCTCGCCCTGCTGGCGCGGGACAGGGGCGACTATCGGCTCGCCTTCCAGCACCTCATCTATCCGATGCTCGACGACCGTACCGGAACGTCGTCCGATCCGCATCCCTATGTCGGCGAATATGTGTGGACCGCCGAAAGCAACCGTTTCGGCTGGTCGGCCCTGCTCGGGCACGAGCCCGGGGGAGACGATGTCTCGCCTTATGCCGCCCCCGCCCGCGCAACCGACCTGTCCAGGCTGCCGCCCGCCTTCATCTACACCGGTGCGCTCGACCTCTTCCTCGAAGAGGATTTGGACTATGCGCGGCGGCTGGCGCGCGCGGGTGTGCCGGTCGAGTTTCACCTGTTCCCCGGCGCCTTTCACGGCTTCGAGCTGCAGGAGGATTCACACCTGGCCGGGGCGGCACGGCGGCTGAGCATGGCGGCCCTGCGCCGCTTCATGGCGCTGTCGGACGACGGGCCGGCATAGGGCCCGCCCCGTCTCAGGCGGGAACCCGTTCCCTGCGGATCATCGCCGACGCCATGTTGCGCAGCGCATCCCCCATCTGACGCAGGAAATCCGGTTCCAGACCCTGTTCGGTGCCGAACTCGACGATCGCCTGCTGCATCGCCTCGGCCCATTGCTGCGCCGTCTGCGCAGTGACCGCGATCGCGCCGTGCAGCGACATCACACATTTGCCGGGATTGTCGGCGAACCAGTCCCTCGGTCCGCCGAGCCAGGCCGTCAGGAAACCCGACAGCGATGCCCGCATCGGATCGAGATCGGCGCCATGGAGCGCGCGGAGCTCGGCATAGCCCGGCTCCTCGTCCATCAGATCGTAGAAGCAATCGACGATGGCGCGCACCGCAGTCTCGCCTCCGACCATGTCGAACGGCGTCATCTTCGTCATGTCTCCGGTCCTCCTCCCGTCATCCTGGCCCCACGCTCGGCGATGGCGGCGCAGCTTGCCTTGACCTGCATCAAGCCGGCCCGCTGTTTCCGGCGCGGGGGGTGACGTGCGAAGATGAGCGATCGTTAATCCGGAGGTCGCCGGCTGTTCTGAAATCGCCGTTGCCTTTCAGATATTTACTAGCTCATTCTCAAGCAATCCTGTCGGCACCTTAACGTGCATATCCTTTCTGTCCGGGCGAATATGCGGCCAGCGAGACGAGGCCGATGGCCCTCGCCGTCGCGGGACGAAAGGATAGGACGATGTTGAAGACAGCCCTTCGCTTTATTGCCCTGACGGTTGCGATCTCGGGGCTCGGCACGACCCTGGTGATGGGTGCGGCGAACGCGCAGACCCTGACCGGCGATGTGCCGCTCTGTTCGCGCACCATCACCGACAAATGCATGACCCCGTCGCAGGCACCGGGCCGGCATATCGCCCACACGACGCACAAAGCCCATCCTGCGCGGCACAGCCCGGCGGCGAAGACGAAGACCACGACCGCCGGCTGATATCCGAAGACCCGACCGAAGTGATCAAGGGAGTGGCCACCGGCCGCTCCCTTTTCGTATCCGCCCTGCCGCGTCGTTGAATGGCCGCCTCTGATCGCGCAGGGGCCTGCTCCACGATCCATGCGAGGCCAAGGCGCCGATCGCGCCGACGTATTCCGTCAGGCTTTCTTTCGAGGTAGCCGCTTGCGTCACGGCAAGACTTCGAAGGACCGGATCAGGCACGATGGGCGCGGGCGCTACCCCTGGTAGCGCTGCATCGTCGTTAGAGCGGCTTGCAAGGCCCTGCGCGGTCTGCAGAAAATCGACCTGCTCGATGTCGTCCAGTCCTGTATAGGGGCCGTTGACTGGCATCTTCATCGTCATGCCGACAAAGGCCTCGCTCCCGTCGAGCGACATCTCGCCACTCTTGATCCTGGAGTTGACCCAGTCCGCGAGATCCTTCCGCGTCATGTGCGAAAAGTCCGCCCGCGTTGTTGGGCCAGACGATGATCCACCAGAAGAAGAGGATTCCGAGCTCGCCCCGCTCAACGCCGCCGCGAACGAGCTGCCCGCCCCATTTCCTTTCTCGGCGGCGTCGGCGGCCTGCCTGTTCAGGGCGAGATGATGGCTGCCCTTTCCATCGATCCGCATGAGCCCATTCCCTCCATCATCGATCACGAACTGCTCGTGCATGAAGCAAGTCTTGCGCCAGACTTTCCCGATAGAATCGTTGCGATATTTCGGATGCGCTGTGGAGGTTGCCGCCCGGAAAAGACGTGCGCTGTCCGAGCAAGGCCGGAAAGACAATGCCGGGCAGCGGCAGGTTTCTGCCGTTCCCGGAGAGGCAGAAAGGGCCGGCAGGAATGCGACCGGAAATCAGCCGTCGCTGCGGTCACTCGAAATCCTAGAAGCGGGCCTTCGGTTAGAGTGCGTCGAAGTTCCGCCGCTCGACCAACTAACGACGACGTTGCGCCTTACGGTGACTCTCAAGCACCTCGTCCACGCGCGCGGTCGCAAGCGCCATTGGGTCTGCTTCGCCTAGCAAGTCAAAGCTGCCGTTCAGAGCAAAAGCACAATGCCCGTGGACAGTCGCGATCAGCGATCGCCCAAGGCTTGCGGCGCTATCGGAGTCGAGCGTGGGGAGGGCGCTTGCAACCTCGCTGATAACGATGTCGGTCAGCCGCGCGCGCTGTTCGGCGAGATCGGCAGGAAGGAGCATTCCTTCGGGCAGACGATGCTCGTAGATCGCGCTCCACAAGTTTCGGTGCTGCTTGGCAAAGGCGAAATAGCCGCGCACCAACGCGTGAATGCGGTCTCCGCCGCCGTCCTGCAGCGCACGGATAAGCATCTCGGCCCATAAGAGGAAGCTGCGGCTGTTGATCGCCAGCACGAGCCCGTCGACGCTGCCAAAGAGGTTCATGATCGTTCCGACCGAATAGCCGATCCGTTTCGCGACCTCGCGCGCGGAGAAGCGCGCGAAGCCAACTTCGGCCATCAGCTGCTGCCCTTCATCGAGGATCAGCGCGACCAGTTCCTCGCGGCTATGATCGGATCGTCTGCCCATAGCCCACTAATAACGCAAAATTAGACACTGTCTAATTTATTAATTGCACACCGTATAATTTCTGGTAGGCAGAGGCGTCGAGCAATGGGGATAAAAATGACGCTGATCCTGTTCGTGGCTCTGGGGGTGATGGGCTGGCTGCTGTTCGATACGCGCCGCCGTTTGTCCGAAGCTGAAATCGAGGCCTCCGAGGCGCTCTCGATCGCGCAGGCCGCGATGCGTAAAGCTCAGGAGATCCGCAGTGTGCCTGCATCGGTGCCGAGACTAACAACGGAGGAACCGTCGGCATCTCCGCCCAAAGCGCGGGTCACCTCCGCCCCCATCGCCCGGCGATCGGCTTATGAAGCCCCTCCGCGTCCGACGATCGTGCAAGTGGCGAGGCCGGTCGAACCGATTGTCACTCATGCCGACGAAGAAACGTCATCGGGCTTTGAGGATCTGTTCGGTCGCAAGCTGCCGATCTGGGGAGGTGGGATCACGCTGCTTGTCGCGGCGGTACTGCTTGTGCGCTATTCGATCGAGGCGGGGCTGCTCTCGCCGCTGGTCCGGACGATCGGAGGATGGCTGTTCGGCGTCGGCCTGATCGGCGGAGCTGAGGCCGCGCGCCGCATCCGCATTTTCGCCGAAGATCCGCGCGTTGCCCAGGCGCTCGCCGGCGCGGGCATCGGCAGCCTTTATGTCGCGACTCTCGCAGCGGCTAATTTGTATGACCTGATCGGTCCGGTTCTAGCCTTCGGTGCGATGACCGCGATAACCGCGCTCGCGCTAGGCCTCGCACTCCGTTTCGGGGTGCCCAGTGCAGTCCTGGGCCTTGTGGGTGGTGTCGCGACGCCCGCTCTCGTGCAGAGCACAGCGCTTAACGTTCCTTTGCTCGCCGCCTATCTAGCGCTCGTCATTGGCGGGCTGACCCTGCTGTCACGTAATCAGCGCTGGTTCTGGCTGGGCATCAGCGCGCTGATTGGCGGCGCCGGGTGGAGTGCATTGCTTATCCTTGCGGGTGGGCTCGGATCGCTGTCGACGGCGTCGGTCGGTATGCTCGTGATCGTGCTGGGCCTCGGCCTGCCCTTGTTCGGTCGCCATGATGATCGCGCATGGATGGTGCAGGGCGCCGCGGCGGCCGTTGCCGCGCTCCAACTTGCAGTGCTCGTTGCGAACGGCGGTTTCGCGCTGCTCAACTGGGGCCTCTACGGGCTGCTTGCGATCGGGTTCGTCGCGCTTACGATATGGCAGGTCGCGCTGCGCCCGCTGATCCTGCTGCCACTCTTGACCGCGCTGCTCCTTACCGCGCTCTGGCTCGATCCGGCCATGATGCATCTCGGCTTGGTGATGGTCGGCATCGTCCTGATTTTCGGGAGCGAGGCGCTGTGGCGGCTCTGGCGCACCGATGGAGGGATGCTTGAGGCGGGGCGGATCGTCGCGCTGTCGGTCGGCGGCTATGCCGTATGCCACTGGCAGGTTCTGGGCCTGGAATGGGCGCGCGATACGCGCCTGGCACTGGTTGCTGTCGCCTTCGCTTTGCTGCCGATTGCAGCCGTGGCGACGGGATGGCGCCGTGCGGAACCGCGTGACGATCTTCGCTTCGGCACGCTCGCCATGGTGGCCGGGACTACAGTAATTTTGGCCGCGCTGATGGCGCTGCCCGGCTGGCTCGCCCCGGTCGCGATCGCAGGAATTGCTGCGGCACTGCTGCTAACCGCCGAACAGGCTGGAGACGCCCTGCTCGCGCGCAACGCCGCTGCCTATGTTGTGGTGGCCGCGGTGTTCGCACTGCTGACCGATCCGGTACTGATGGAAACCAGTCGGCTGTTCGGCCTGACGGTATCGACCGACATGATGTCCGCATTGCTGCGTTGGGCGGCTCCGGCGCTTGCGGCGATGTTCTTCACTTGGCGTCTATGGGATCAGCCGGTGGCCCGTCCTCTGGTCGGTTTTTCTGCGCTGCTGGCCTATGGTGCGGCGGCACAAGTCATGCCGGCCGATATGCTGGCGCCGACGGTCGGCTTGGGGCTGATGGGAGTCGCAGAAGCAATGCGGCTTCGGCATGCGACCAGACTGCTGCCCGCATTCGGCGTGCTGGGCCTCATCGCATGGGGGTGGGCGTTGCTTTCGCTCGGCGAGTGGCTCCTGTCTGCAGTTGCCTCTCTGGTCGGCGATCCCTTTCTCGTCAGCGACCTGCCTTCGCTCGCCTCGTCGATCGAGCGGGTGCTCGCGCCTGCACTGCTCTCCGTGATCGCATTGTTCCGACTGCGCGCCTTTTCCCATACGGTGAGCTGGCGCGCAGCCATCGCAGGCGCTGCAGCAGCGGCGATAATCGGCGTGCACATGGCCTACAAGCATCTGTTCGCTATTCATGACGCGCTAACGTTCGAAAGTCTCGGCCTCGCGGAGCGCACCTTGTGGCAGTTGCTGCTGCTCGGCGTCGGTGTGGCCGCATGGCGCATGAAGCTGCGGTGGTGGGCCGCGCTGCTGCCGGTCGCGATGGCCCTGATCCATGCAATCTTCTATTCGCTGTTGCTGCACGATCCACTGTGGGTGAGACAGGCGGTCGGGCCATGGCCCATCACCAACCTCCTCATGCCTATGGCGGCGATCATCTTCAGCGCGCTGCTGCTCGCTCAGCGGATCGCGCCTCAGATCATGTCGCGCGCTATTCGGCCAATCGCGGTCCTGCGGATGGTCACGATCCTGTTCCTGGTTCTCGCGAGCTTGCGGCAGATATTCTGTGGCAGCCTGCTTGCGCCGGAGCCGATGGGGGCAGTGGAAGATATTGGCCGCTCAGTGATCCTGATCCTGACCGCGATCGGCTTCCTGCTGTGGGGTATTCGCGTCCGGGCGCGCGACTGGCGAATCGGATCGCTGGTGCTGATGCTGGCGGCGGTGATGAAGGTCTTCCTTGTCGATGCGTCGGGTGCCGAAGGTCTGCTACGCATTGTCTCCTTCCTCGCGCTCGGTCTCAGTCTGATCGGGCTCGGCTGGCTCTATAGCCGATATCTGCGCGGGGACGCGGTGAGCGCATGAATATGAAGCTTAACACGGCAAGCTTGTCACCTATGGAAGGACAGCAACGCGCCCATGGTTGTATATGGCGGCCGGTCTCGCCCCACTATGCAAGCGGTCTGTTAACTTTGACGGCTCTGACGTTGGCTCTGGGGTGGCAAACTGCCTGTTGGCTTCGGTGATCAGCGGCGGAATGCGGATATTCTCGCCGAATGAGCGCTATCGACACCGTTTCGGACAAAGACTGTTGAAGCCAAACCGCGCCAAATGCTCATCAGATTCTCATGAAAATCAAAGCTGATAGTGCGAGCATACCGATTGCAGTCTTGAGTAATGATGGATGAATAAAAGCGGGTGCGCTGTGGCTTTTGCGGCATTTCTGGCACTGCTATTATGCTTGACGCCTGGCTCAACTTCGCAACGGCAATTGAACATGAGTGCGCCTTATCAGGTGACGGCGGATGGGTTGCGATCGCTGGGGGCGGTTGCGCGTTCTTATCGCAAAGAAGTTCAAGCCCTACTCGTGACTTCTGCTTTCCACCCTAATCTAACCATCACACAGCCCATGGCACGGCTCAAGATCAGCCGATCATCCAGGCTGCTATTCGTTCACGCTGCCTAAAAACTATATTCGATCCCGATCGCACCGCTCCACTGGTTCGCGTCGCCGACATCTTCGACCAGCGGCGAACGCCGGTAGGCGCCCAGAATGCGCTGATAGCCGGCCGTGGCGAAGAGTCCCCAGCCGTGGGTGAGCATGCCGGTCAGGCTGTGCACCGCCGTCGCGCTGAGGTTCCAGTCCTTCCAGCCGGCCCGGGCCGCACCGTCATAGGGGCGCAGGCCGCTCGCTGCCGCCTCGCTGGTGCCGATGTCGTAATAATAGCCGCCAAAGCCGCGTCCCACATAATCGGCCGAGGCGGAGACGCTGACGAAGCTTCGCTCCGACAGCGGCGTATCATAATCGAGTTCGGGGCTGACGACATAGGAACCATGGGCGCCGGCGACGTCCCGTTGCCAGGAGATGCTTGCGGAGAAGCTGTCATAAGGGCTGGTGATCACGCCCGTCCGCTGGATACCGACCGACAGGCCGGGCTCCACCGCGATCGCGCGGTCGTCGAGCGCGTCGACGCGGCGGTCGCCGACATGGCCATGGCGATCGAGGCGCACCGCCAGCAGCGGACCGAAGACCGGCTTCCACCCGGTGCCGCCTTTCGACCGGATCAGGTCGAGATAGAGCGCGGTGCCCGAACTGTTGAAGGCATAGCCGTCCATCTGCCCCTGGATCGCCAGCGTCGGCAGCACCCGGTTGCGCGACGATCCGATATAGGTCGGGGTCGACGATAGGCCGACGCCGATCGAAATCCGGTCGCCGCCGATCTTCACGTCATCGGGCACGCCCGAGACATCCTGGGCGATGGCGGCCGTCGCCCACAGCGCGCCAGCGAACAGGCTGGCGGCGATCGCCAGCGACCTCGTATTGTGGACGTTCACGCATGGGCTTTTGGCTGGGCGAGCACGGCATCGAGCTCGGAGGAGAGGGTTCGGAACAGACGATCCGCATCGCGGTGCAGCGGGTGGCCGCCCGGCAAGGCGATGCGCCGCGCGTTCGGCTGCCGGAGCAGCGGGCACAGACTGTCCTTCTCCTCGCGGCCCTGGATGCAGAGCAGCGGGACGCCGGTCACGTCCCGGGCCGTGTCGATCGCCGCTGCATCGGCCTTTACCAGATCGAGCGTTTCGGCGGGCGATACGCGGTAGATCACGGTGTCGGTCGGCACGACGAGGACGACGAGGGCCACGCGCTTCTTCAGATCGGCAGGCAGGCCGGCGAAACCCACATGCACCATGTCGGCGCCATAGGATTGACCGATCAGCAGCAGCCTGTCGGCATGGCCGTAGCGAAGCCCCCGCCCCACCGCCTGTTCGAGCAGAGCGGTCGCTTCTTCCGGGGTGCGCCGATGGCGGAAATAGGCGAGCGAGTCGACGCCCAGCACGGGGATGCCGGAAGCCGAAAGCCTCTGCGCAACCTTGCGCCCCATGCCGACACGAAGGCCCATGTCGCCCGACAGAAGCACGGCGGCGACCCCGCGATGCCTGGGACTGGCAGGGTGCTGTGCGGGAAATCCGACATAGAGATCGCGTCCGCCGAAATAGCCGAGCCAGGCCCCATAGCCGAGGAGCGCGAGGAGCAGAGCTGCGACGATCGCGACGATGCGGCTGCGCGTCCGCATCAGACCAGCCCCTTCAGGACGGTGGCGGCAAGCGCGTCGTCATTGCCGCCGAAATGATGCCCACCCGCCAGCACGACCTGCTCGACCATAGCGTCCGGCAAGGAGAGGCATCCGCTATGCTCCTCGTCCGAGCCACGCACGCATTGCATCGGCGTCCCGCGCAAGGCCTCGACGGCAGGCCGGGTCGGCAAGGCACCGCTTCCGGACAGATCGAGCCAGGAGGCCAGATGGAATTGGAAGTCCGCCGTTCCGCTGAGCCCCAACATGCTGACGCGGGCGACCGTGGCGCGCAGCCTCGGCGGCAGTCCGCCGACGATGTAAGGCAGGTCGTCGGCGCCGAAGGAATAGCCGACGAACAGCACCCGCGACCGGTGCAGCACCGGGGCGAAATGATCGACGACACGCGCGGCGTCGGCGGCGGCCTGGGCCGGGGAGCGCGCCGTCCAGAAATAGCGGAGGCTGTCCACGCCCACCACCGGCACGCCCCTTGCAGCGAGGCGCGCGGCCAGATCCCGGTCGATCCCGGCCCAGCCGCCGTCGCCCGAATAGAGGACGGCCATCATGTCCGTCTGCGGTGCTGAAGGGTCCTGGACGATGGTCAGCGGCAGATCGGCGACGCTTGCAGACTGCTTTCCGGTGGCGGGCGCATCTGCCGCCAGCAGCGGCTCGATCGCCGCTTTGAACTGCGGCATCCAGTTGTCCTGAACCGAGAAGCCGTGGCCCACCTTGGGCAGCTCGATCAGGCGAGCCTGCGGCACGGCGGAGGCGAAGCGTCGTGCTTCATCGGCGCTCACCACCTGGTCGACGCTTCCCTGAAGCAGGACCCAGGGGGCCGAGAGATGTGCGGCAGGCGAGAAGAGCCAGCCATGCTCGGGCTTGGTGATGCGCGAGATGCTGACGCCTGGGATCGGGCACCAGGGCTTGTGCCCGCCGATATCCGGCCCGAACCCCAGCGAGACCGCCGCCTTCCACGTGCCGCCCGGCGCCTGGGCCAGTGCCGCATAAGCCATGGTCGCGCCCGACGAATAGCCGATCAGCATCGGCTGGACATAAGCGGCGAGGCCAAGACGGTGCTCATAATCCTGTGCCAATGCCTGCAGCGCGAAGTTCGGATTGACGCAGGAGCCGGCGCCTTTCTCCAGCTGTTTCTGGAAGGCCGGAACGGACAGTCCGACGACCGCCACGCCTCGCGCGGCGACGGCTTTCGCCATATCGACGACACCCAGATTCCAACCGCCGTCGCCCGACAGGAAGATCGCCACACCCCTGACCGGTCCGTGGGGCCGGTAGGCCGAAACATCCAGCCCCTGGCTCCGGAAACTCGAGGCATCGACCCCGACATCCTCCGGCGGCCGCTCGACGACCGCCACCGACGGCGCGCCCGCCGCAACGGGGGTGGAGGTGGAGGACAGCGAGGCAAGCAGCAGCGCGACCGCCCCGGCCATGATCGAGAAAGCTGCCACTAATCTGCGCACCTGACATCTCCTGAACGGATCGATGCCCCGTGCTAGACCTGGGCCACCTTTCGGAGCGTGGGGGCCAGGTTAAACATCGGTAATCCCGTCAGGCGGCGCCGCCCCGCTCGTCGGCATGAAAGCGCAGGACGACGCGAAGGCCGGGCGCATTGTCGCCGAGCTCGAGCCTGCCCCCGTGCAGATGCGCGACGGCCGCCGCCAGGGCCAGGCCCAGCCCGGCACCGGCCTTGCTCCGCGCCGCATCCAGCCTGCCGAAGCGCCTCAGCGCCTCGGCCCGCTGCGCCTCCGCAATACCGGGCCCCTGATCGGTGACCGCGACGATGACGTCCCTGCCCTCGCTTCGCGCCGAAACGACGATGCGACCGGCGCCATATTTCATCGCATTGTCGATGAGGTTCGCCAGCGCCTGCCCCAGCAGTTCGCGATGCACGCGCGCCGGGACGGGGCCGGCAATGTCGGCGACGATCTCGAAGCCATTGTCCTCGGCGAGCGGTCCATAGACCTCGACCAGATCCTCCACCATCCCGGCAAGGTCGATCGCGACGAACTGTTCCCGACCCAGACCCGCCTCCGCCCGGCTGATCCGCAAGGCGGTATCGAGCATGGCCAGCAGCCGGTCGCCCTCGTCGATCGCCCGCGCGACGGAGGCGCGGGCATCGTCGGATTCGCAGGCCTCGAGCGCGCGCTCCAGCGTCGACCGCAGGCGGGTCAGCGGCGACCGGAGGTCGTGCGCCAGCCCGTCGGTCGCGATCTTCAGTTCGGTCATCAGCGCATCGATGCGATCGAGCATCTGGTTGATCGTGACGCCCAGCGCGTCGAAGACATCCTCGCTGTGGTCCACCGGTACGCGCCGGGCGAGATCGCCCGCCGCCACCGCGCGCGCCGTGTCCACGGTGGAGGCCAGCCGCCTGTGGATCAGCCGCGCCGCGCTCCACGCCGCGAAGGCGGCGAGCGCGACCGCCACCGCCACCCCGCCGATCATCGCTTCTTCGAGGATCAGCGTGAACCGCAACTCGCTCTCGACGACATGGCCCACCAGCAATCTGGCACCATCGGACAGCGGCACGGCCGAGGCATAGATGCGCTCGGATTCGTCGCGACCCGTGCGGAAAAGCTCGAGCGTCGCCGGGGCGTCAGCCGCGATCAGCGAAGGCGGCCATTCGGCGAGATTGCCCGCCAGGACCTGCTTACCGCCATCGACTAGCAGGAGAACGCTGCCCTGTGCACGGGCAGGTAGGAGCGACTGCCGGACTCCGTCGGACAACGCCCGCATGCCACCGCGTCGATAGTCGTCGATCAGCGCCCGGCGCAGCTCGTCGGTCCTGGCTTCGGCTTCGGCCGTGATCTGGTGGTGCGTCAGCAGGCGGACTGTGCCGAGCAGCACCCCCGCGCCGGCGAGTTGCAGCAGGAAAACCAGCGCGGCGAAGCGGAAGATCGTCGACCGCGCGAGCGCCATGGCTCAGCCGTCCTGACCGAGACGATAGCCCGATCCGCGAACCGTATGGAGCAGCGGTCGCGCATGGCCCTCGTCTATCTTCTTGCGCAGCCGGCTGACATGGACGTCGATCACGTTCGTGCCGGGATCGAAATGATAATCCCACACGCCTTCCAGCAACATGGTGCGGGTCACGACCTGATCGGCATGGCGTAGCATGAATTCGAGCAGGCGAAATTCGCGCGGCTGCAGATCCACGACCTGCCCCGCCCGCTTAACCTTGCGCGACAGCAGATCCATCTCGAGGTCGGCGCACGACAGGCGCGTCTCCGGCGCAGCCCCCGCGCCGTTGCCGGCGCGACGGATGAGCAGCCGGATCCGGGCCAGAAGCTCGGCAAAGGCGAAGGGCTTGGTCAGATAGTCGTCCGATCCGCCCTCGAGTCCCTTCACCCGATCCTCGGCCGATCCCAGCGCGGACAGGATGATCACGGGCGTGTCGATGCCGGCTGCCCGCAGGGCGCCAAGCACGGCCATGCCATCCATGCCGGGCAGCATCCGGTCGAGAATGATGCAGTCATAGCTTCCGTCGGTCGCATGGAAGAGGCCATCGCGGCCATTGTTCGCCCGATCGACGACAAATCCATGTTCGGCGAGGCCTGTAGCGACGAAGTCGGCGGTGCTGGCATCATCCTCGACGACGAGGATCTTGTGACTCATTGGCTTCCCCCTGGCCCGCGCGGGACCCCGACCTCCATCAGCTGCCCGTCACGCCTAACCTGAAGACGCACGATAGCAAAGCGGCCCGCGGCCAGGTCGCGATCGAACGCGCCCATCGTCGGGGCCGGTCGTCCGTCGACCGTCTCGATCGCATCCCCCACCCGAAGCCCCGCGCGCCGCGCCGGCCCGTCCGACCGCAGGCTGGTCACGACGAGACGCGGCTGGCCCTCGGTTTCGATCGTCGCAAGCGTCGCCCCGGTCGAACGCCAGCGTCCCGCCACGACGTCCTGCCGCAGCGCGCGGTCCGAAAGTTGCAGCGCGACGACGGCGATGGCGAGCAGTGCGCAGGCCAGCGCCACCCAGCCCATCCAGGACGGCGACCGGGCCATCTCAGTCACGCTCCCGCGCCAGCTCACCGACAGTCGCCGTGAGCCGCTCGATCATCTCGTGCAGCCGCAATATCTCGAGCTCGGCCCGCAGATTGACCTCATAATCGAGGCTGGCCGCCAGCCGGTCCTTCGCCGCCTGCCTGTTCTGGCTCATCATGATGATCGGCGCCTGGATCGCAGCAAGCGTCGACAGCATCAGGTTGAGGAAGATGTAGGGATAGGGGTCGAAGGCGAGCCCCCACCGCCCGAGTACGTCGGTGTTGAGCAGCATCCAGCCGATCAGTGCCACCGCGAAAGCGATGATGAAGGCCCAGCTTCCCCCGACCGCCGCGACGCGATCCGCCAGGCGATCGCCCAGCGTTGCCCGCGCATCGGCTACGTCGGCCACGTCCTGCGCTATCGGCTGCCGCGCCAGGATCTTGGCGAGGACATTTGCCTCCTCCGGGTCGAGCGCGCGATTGCCGAGATAGCGGCCCGCCAGCGTGTCGAGAGAATTGCTCGCCATATCCGGCTCCTTTCCCGCTCCTCATAGGTGCGGGCGCCATACCCCCGGATGGGCGGCACATTACGAATAGTTCAGTTGCCCCCCACGCGGCCGCCATCCCCACGGGCCTAGGTCGGCGCCATGATCATCTGGGGCTTATCCATGCGACCATTTATTCTCGCGCTTGCCGGCGCCTTCACCGCCTGCGCCATGACGCCGGCCTCTGCGCAAAGCTCCGTCGACGGGCTCTGGCTGAATCCCCATGGCAGCGTCGCCGTCCGGACCGGTCCGTGCGGCGACCGGCTGTGCGGCTGGATCGTCTGGGCCAATGCCGAGGCCCGAGCCGACGCGAAGGACAGCGGCGTCGACAAGCTCGACGGGATCGAACTGCTCGAGGATTACCGCCCCGACGGCGAGGGCGGCTGGAAGGGCACCGTCTACGTGCCCGACATGGGACACCGCTTCTCCTCCACCATCACCCAGCCGGACGCCCGCAGCCTGCGCGTGAAGGGCTGCCTGATCGGCGGCTTCCTGTGCAAGTCGCAGGTCTGGCAGCGTATCGAAAGCCTGCCGCAATGAGCCGCGTCCTCGCCTTCATCCGCGCACGGCGGGCCCCGCTCTCCGCGCTGCTGGTCGTGTTGCTCGTAGGGCTTGGCTTCGTCGCCCTGCACGACCTCACCCGCGAAATCGGTCTACGCGACGTCAAGAGCGCCTATCATCTGATCGGCGACCGGCAGATCGCGGCGGCACTGGCGCTGACCGCCGCAAGCTATCTTGCCCTGACCCTGTACGACGTCCTCGCGCTGCGGACGATCGGTCGGCCGCTGCCCTGGCGGACGGCGGCGCTCGCCTCGTTTGCAAGCTACACGATCAGCCATAATCTCGGACTGGGACTCATCACCGGGGGATCGGCACGGTTCCGCATCTATACGAAGGCGGGCCTTGCTCCCGGCGACGTCGCGCGCGTCGTTGCGATCGCTTCGGGCACCTTCTGGCTCGGGGTCTTCGCCGTCACGGGCGGCGCCCTGCTTCTGGGCGGGGCAAGCCGGACAACGGCGATGCTGGGCCTGCCCCCCGGCAGCGGCCATGTCGCGGGCGCAGTGGTGACGGCCGCGATCGTCGGGCTGCTGCTGTTCCGCCTCTTCGGCCCGCGCACCATCCGGCTGTTCGGCTGGTCGGTGCCGCTGCCTTCCTCGCCGCTGCTTGCCGCGCAGATGCTGGTGGCTGCCATCGACCTGGCCGCCGCCGCAGCGGCCCTGTTCGTCCTGGTGCCCTCGGCATCGCCGCAGCTCATGCCTGCCTTCTTCGTCGCTTATGCCCTGGCGGTGATCACGGCGCTGATCACCCATGTCCCGGGGGGCCTGGGCATATTCGAGGCCGTGATCCTGGCGACGCTGCCGGTCGACAAGGCCGGCCTGGCCGCCGCGCTGATCGCATATAGGCTGCTCTATTATATCCTGCCGCTGGCTCTGGGCGTGCTGCTGCTTACCCTGCGGGAGGGCCGCGACCGCCGCCTCGGCCGTCTGCTGTCCCATGCGCAGAAGATGGCGAGCGGCGTCGCGCCGCTGCTGATGGCCGTATCGAGCTTTCTCGGCGGGACGCTGCTGCTGCTCTCCGGATCTACCCCGGCCATTCCCGGACGTCTGCACGATCTGCACGCAGTCGTGCCCTTGCCGTTCATCGAGGCGTCGCATTTCGCGGCAAGCCTGTCCGGAACCGGGCTGCTGCTGCTCGCGCCGGCCTTGTACCGGCGCCTCGACGGGGCTTTCGTGGCCGCGCGGGCGCTTTTGCTGGCTGGCGCCGTCTTCTCCCTGACCAAGGGCATCGACTATGAAGAGGCGATCGTCTGTCTCGCCATAGCCGGACTGCTGCAATGGACGCGGCCGGCCTTCTACCGCTCGACCACCCTGGTGTCGGGCATATTCACCCCGGCG
This sequence comes from Rhizorhabdus phycosphaerae, assembly GCF_011044255.1. Classification (NCBI taxonomy): domain Bacteria; kingdom Pseudomonadati; phylum Pseudomonadota; class Alphaproteobacteria; order Sphingomonadales; family Rhizorhabdaceae; genus Rhizorhabdus; species Rhizorhabdus phycosphaerae. The sequence goes on along the minus strand of NZ_CP049107.1, from coordinate 4,112,656 downwards.
TGGATCGCCTGCGTCGGGGCGATCGGCGCCCTGACCCTTTGGGTCGGCCTCTTTTCGTACAAGCATGTCCCCTATGAGAACGGCCTCTGGTGGGATTTCGCGCTGCATGGCGACGCGTCGCGCTATCTGCGCGCCAGCCTCGGCACGGCGATGCTGCTCGCAGGCTTCGCGCTGTGGCGGCTGTTCGCCCCGGCCCCACAGGCCGCAGGGGCGACACGGCTTCCCTCTGCGGTACCCGCCATATTGGCGGAAGCCGAACGGACCGACGCGATGCTTGCCCTGACCGGCGACAAGCGCTTCCTGTTCTCGTCCGACGGCGATGCGATGCTGATGTACCAGATCCGCGGGGCGAGCTGGATCGTGATGGGCGATCCGGTCGGCCCGCGCCATGCCTGGACCGAGTTGCTCTGGCAGATCCGTTCGATGGCCCATGCCGCGCAGGGACGCCTGATGCTGTATCAGATCAGCGGTGAAATGCTCGAACTGGCGATCGCCCTCGGGCTCCAGATCGTCAAATATGGCGAGGAGGCGATCGTCGACGTGCCGCCCTTCTCGATCGAGGGCTCCCGGATGCGCTCGATCCGGCAGACGGTGCGGCGGGCGGAACGCGAAGGCGCGAGTTTCGAGGTCGTCGACGCTTGCGACGTGCCGGCGCTGCTGCCCGAACTCGAGCGCATTTCCGACGACTGGCTGGAGAGCAAGGGGCAGAGGGAGAAAGGCTTCAGCCTCGGCCGCTTCGATCCCGATTATGTCGTGCAGTTCGACTGTGCGCTGGTGCGCGCCGGTGGCCGGATCGTCGCCTTCGCCAATATCTGGCGTACCGCCAATCGCCGGGAGCTGTCGGTCGACCTCATGCGCCATGCGGGCGATGCCCCGCCCGGTACGATGGACTTCCTGTTCGCCAGCCTGATGCGTTGGGGCCAGCAGCAGGGCTATGCCCGCTTCTCGCTGGGGTTGGCACCGCTATCGGGGATCGAGGCCCATCGCCTGTCGCCGCTGTGGGTCAAGGCTGCCGCGATCGTCTTCCGCCATGGAGAGCGGCTCTACGGTTTCCGGGGTCTGCGGGCCTATAAGGAGAAATTCGCGCCCCGATGGGAGCCGCGCTATGTCGCCGCGCCCGGAGGTGCTGGGCTCATCCTGGCGATGCGCGATCTCAACCGCCTGATCGGCCACCCCCGCCCGTCCGATGCGACCGCGCGGATGGCGACGCCCGAGCGCGCTCGCCCCGCCCTCCACGTGGCGCCGCCAGTGATGGTGCCCGCCGAATGAAGCGGTCTTCGAGATGAACGGAATTTCACGTGCACGCCACGGCGGGACAAGGGTGGCGGCGCCATCCTGCGGTGAACAGGAGGCGCTCATGACCATCGACGACGTGATGGAAACTTCGGATCAGGTGAAGACCAAGCCCCGGCGCGTACGCCCGTCCAAGCGGAGGACGATCGGCGCCATCACCCGCGCCTGCCGCGAGGGGCAGCATGTCCCCGAGGCGGCGTTCACCGTCGACGAACAGGGCATGCAACACAGCCGGTGCCGCCATTGCGGCTGTTCGCTCTCGCGCGTGCCTGTCCTTCGCCGCTGGTTCCGGACGGGACCGATGGGCTGAGGTCAGCCCGGCAGCGAAAGCGGGATGCTGGCACCGGTGATCGTCCCCGCCTCATCCGACAGCAGGAAGGCGATCGCCCTGGCCGCCCCGGCAGGGGTTACCCAGCCTGAACGGTCCGCATCGGGCATGTCGGCGCGATTGGTCGGCGTATCAATGATCGTCGGCAGCACAGCGTTGACCCTGATCGAGCGGGACTTGAGTTCGTCGGCGAAGCTTTCGGTGAACGCCTTGATCCCCGCCTTCGACGCTGCATAGGGCGCCATGCCCATAGCCGCATTTCCGGCCGCGGCAGCCCCGATGTTCACGATCGCGCCGCCCGCCTTCATATGGGCTGCTGCTGCCCGCGAAGAGATCACCGCCGTGCGCAGGTTCATGCGATACATGCGGTCCCAGCTGTCGAGGCTGCCATCGGTCACCGTTTCCCACAGGAAGCCGCCGGCGACGTTGACCAGCCCGTCGATCCCGCCCAGCTGCCCGGCGATATCGTCATAGGCCGCCTTCACCGCCACCTCGTCGCCCAGATCGACACCGCCGAGGACCAGCCGTCCTTGCAAGTCGCCGGAGGGGGTCGCCACGTCGACGACAGCAATGTCATGGCCGCGCCCCGCAAGCTCGGCCACCACGGCCCGACCCAGAGCCCCCAGTCCTCCCGTAACGATGATCTTCATGCGAACGCGGTCCTCTCCCATGCCATGCGCGCCGACGCTTCGGCCTGCCCGGTGCTATCATCCTGATGCCGCCGTGCAAGACGGCTATGGGCATCGACGGCCCGGCGCCACGGCATTGCTGGCCACGCGATGCCGGAGGGATCACCTGATGAACCCTGCCGCGCGGGCCATAAGCCATTCTCCGGTGCTTTTGTGGTCGGGCCGGGGGTACGGATCGTTCAGGCTCCGGACAGGTTATCGCGAATCACCCACAGGCTTTTTGGGCGCCTGATCGCGTCCTATGGCGCCCCGTAAAGTTACGGTAGCGACCCGAATATCGCGGCGCAGCGCCGTTTTTCGGGCTTTTCCTGACAAGGTTGAAAGTGGCGCCGGCGGTTGAAGAACCTGCCACGGAACGGTAATAAACGAAGCATAAACACCGCGCCACTGGAGCACGGCCGGTGACGGATCGCGGTAGAACCGCCCGTAATGCTTGTGCGCCGCACAAATGCCATTTCGTGGCATCCAAAGGGGACATTTGGAATGCGTAATTTCTCGCTCGGCTGCGCGGTGGGCGCGCTTGCCATTGCCATGGTCGCGTCCGCGCCGGCCCATGCGCAGGAAACCACCTCCTCGATCTCGGGCACGGTGACGTCGAACGGAGCTCCCGTCGCGGGCGCGACGGTGACCATCCTGCACGTACCGTCGGGCACGAAGTCGACGTTGACCACCGATGCGTCGGGCAATTTCAACGCGAACGGCCTGCGCATCGGCGGTCCTTTCAGCGTGTCGGTGTCGGCCAGCGGCTTCACCAATGCGCAGGTTACCGACATCAACACCTTCATCGGCCAGCCCTACACGCTGCCGATCGAGCTGACTGAAGTCGGCGGGCAGGAAATCGTCGTCACCGCCAGCAGCATCAAGAATGCGCGCACCGTCTCGCAGGGCCCGGCAACCGTCCTGACCGCGACCGACGTCGCCAAAGTCGCGACGATCAACCGCGACATCCGGGACCTGATGCGCCGCGACCCGTTCGCCCGCCTCGACGATACTCCGTCGGGCGGCCGCGCGGTCTCCTTCGCTGGTCAGAATGCGCGCTTCAACCGCTTCACCGTCGACGGCGTGCCGATCACCGACAATTTCGGCCTGAACCCGGACGGCCTTCCCAGCCGCCGTTCGCCGATCCCGCTGGACGCCGTCGGCCAGTTCCAGACCAAGGTCGCGCCTTATGACGTGCGCGAAGGCAATTTCCAGGGCGGTGTGATCAACATCGTCCTGCGCTCGGGCACCAATGATTTCCAGGGCACCGCGTTCTACGCCCACTCCTCCGACGAGTTGAGCGGCAAGAAGACCAAGGCCGGCCCGGGCGTTCCGACTGGCCGCGTGACGCTGCCGAACTTCAAGTACAAGAACTACGGCGCCGAGCTTTCGGGTCCGATCATCAAGGACAAGCTGTTCTTCATGATCGCCGGCGAGCGCATCCGCGCACCGCGCCCGATTGCCGAAGGCTCGCTCGAGAACAACGCCGGCACCGCGATCCCCAACCTGACCCAGGCGCTGGTGGATCAGGTCGTTTCGACCGCGAAGAGCCGCTACAATTATGATGCGGGCGGTGTCGTCGACACCAATGGCGACAAGGACGATCGTCTCGTCGCCAAGATCGACGCCAACCTGTCCGAGACGCAGCGTCTGTCCTTCACCTACGCTTATGCGAAGGACGAGATCGTTCTCACCAACAACACCAACAGCGGCAACGTCCAGCCGGCGCTGGGTCTGTCGTCCAACGCCTATGTCCAGGGCAACAAGCTCCAGACCGGCGTAGTCCAGATCAACTCCGACTGGACGGACGACTTCTCGACCGAAGCGCGTGGCTTCTACAAGAAATATGTCCGCCTGCAGGATCCGCTGCTCGGTCGCGGCTTCGCCCAGTTCCGTGTCTGCACCGCGCCGACCTCGGATCGCGGCACCGGAACCGGAACCGGCACGACCGAAGCGACCAACTGCCCCAATGGCGTTCCGATCGTCTCAATCGGTCCGGACAATTCCCGCCAGTCCAACGCGCTCAACACGCGGACCTATGGTGGGTCGTTCCTCGCTCGTCTCAATCGCGGCGATCATGACATCCGCGCCTTCGTCGACTTCTCCGATGTGAAGGTGTTCAACCTGTTCCTGCAGAACACTGCCGGTAACTATTATTTCGACTCGCTCGCCGACTTCTCGGCCGGAAACGCGCAGCAGCTGATCTATCAGAACGCCATTCCGTCGCTCGACCCGAACGATGCAGCTGCACGGTTCCGTTATCAGTCCTACGCCTTCGGCCTGCAGGATACGTGGCGTCCGGATCCCACCTTCAGCCTGTCCTACGGCCTGCGCTACGACCTCTATGGCGGCAGCAGCCGTCCGACGGTCAACCCGAACTTCGTCGCGCGCTACGGCTTCAACAACGCGGCCTATCTGAGCGGCCGCGGCCTGCTCCAGCCGCGCCTCGGCTTCGACTGGAAGCCCAGCTCGCGCCTGTCAGTTCGTGGCGGCGGCGGCATCTTCGGCGGCGGCGCGCCGGACGTCTATTTCTCGAACAGCTTCTCCAACACCGGCGTGCTGTCGAACAACCAGACGATCCGCATGCTGAACAATGGCGGCTTCAGCGTCCCCGGCCTGACCGGTGCTGCGGCCACCGCAGTCGGCACGGCTGCGCTGATCAACGTAGCGGGCAATTCCATCCCCGGCGCGGTGAACCAGTATATCGCCAATGGCAGCATCGTCGCGAACTCGACCACCAATGCGGTCGATCCTTCGTTCAAGATCCCTTCTCAGTGGCGCGCGACGCTGTCGACCGACTATCGCGCTGACCTCGGCTTCCTGGGTGACGACTGGCAGTTCGGGGTGGACTTCCTCTACTCGAAGGTCCGCAATCAGGTGTTCTTCACCGACATCCGCTCGGTGCCGATCGTCGGATCGCTGACCCCGGACGGTCGCCAGCGCTACACCAGCATCACCTCGCTGGGTTTCGCCGACAACAATTCCGACCTCTTCCTGACCAACACCAAGAAGGGCCGCAGCTACGTCGCGGTCGCGCGTGTCGACAAGTCGTGGGACTTCGGCCTGTCGGCCGGCCTGCGTTTCACCTGGCAGGACATCAAGGATCAGGCGCCGGCCACCTCGTCGACCGCTTCGTCCAACTATGGCAATGGCGGCTTCTTCGATGCCAATGGCGCAGCCTATGGCATCTCGAACGACCAGGTGAAGTACAACATCAAGTATAATCTGGCGTTCGAGCGCGAGTTCTTCGGCGACAACAAGACCACCATCGCGCTGTTCGGCGAGACCCGCATCGGTCGCCCGTACAGCTACACGATGTTCGATCCGGCGTCGGGCCGCAGCCCGGTGTTCGGCACGACCGGCAGCGGTTCGCGCTACCTGCTCTATGTTCCGACGATCGGCGGCGACCCGCGCGTTTCCTATGACTCGGCAGCGACGCAGGCTGCGTTCGAGAACTTCATCCGCAACTCGGGCCTGAACAAATATCAGGGCAAGGTCGCACCGCGGAACGGCTTCAATTCGAAGTGGTTCACGCGCTTCGATCTTCACCTCTCGCAGGAGGTTCCGACCGGCCTGGGTGACTCGAAGGTCACCTTCTTCGCCGACATCGAGAACTTCACCAACCTGATCAACAAGAAGTGGGGCCAGATCCGGGAGTATATCTTCCCGTACAATGTCTCACCGGTTCGCGTCGCCTGTCTGACGACCCCGGGCAACGCCAACGGTCAGGGAACGAAGGCCACCAGCTCTTCGCAGCCCTGCGCTCAGTATCAGTACTCGCAGTTCACCAACCCGACCGACACGATCTATTCGAGCCAGTCGCTCTATGCGATCCGCGTCGGCGTCCGCTTCTCCTTCTGATCCGAAGGACAATCTGGCAATCGAAGGGCTCCGCGTTGCGGGGCCCTTCTTTTTTGTGCGCGGGCTGGTCCGAATCCCGTTTTTCCGCCACGGATAAGGGCATGATGTTCGTGCGCTTTTTCCGTACCGCCATTATGGCCTGCCTCGCCCTGTTCGGCGCGAGCATCGCACAGGCCACCGGGCCTATCACCCTGTGCGAGGGTGTCTGGGTCGATGCCAGCCGCGAGCGGCCGATCCCAGTTCGCATCCGCATGCCCGCCGGCATCGACAAGGTCGGGGTCATCCTTTTCAGCCACGGGCTCGGCGGCTCGCTCGACGCAGGGACGATCTGGGCCAATGCCTGGGCCGAGGCCGGCTATGCCGTCATCAACATCCAGCATCGCGGCAGCGACAGCGCAATCTTCGGCAAACCGGGATTCCGCGCCGCACTCGGCAGCCAGCAGCTGATCGTCCGGGCGCGCGACATGCGCTTCGTGATCCGCGAGCTGGGCATCAGGCGCGAAGAGGGCATCTGCGACCTCCGCCGGATCGACCAGCGCCGCATCGGCATCGCCGGGCACAGCTTCGGCGCGCAGACCGTGCAGGCGGTGTCGGGGCAGATATTCCCCTTCCCCATCCAGCCGCCGCTGGTCGACCTCAAGGTCCGCGCAGCGCTGGCGCTGAGTCCTTCGCCCCCGCTGGTCGGGTCGCCGCAGATCGCCTTTTCGCGCATTCACATCCCCTTCCTGTCGATCACGGGGACCGAGGATGCGGTGCCGATGGTCATCCCTATCACGGCCGAACAGCGCCAGGAACCGTTTCGGCTGATGCCGGCCGGAGACAAATTCCTGCTCGTCCTGAAAGGGGCCACGCACGAGATGTTCGCCGGCCAGACCTTCGCCTCGATGCTCAACGGCGAGCCGCCCGCCCATGTCCGCAACACGGTGATCGCCACCAGCATCGCCTTCTGGCGCGCCACGCTCGACGGCGACGTTCAGGCGATCGAGTGGCTCTACAGCGTGGACGGCCTGCGCGCCGGCCTCAGGGAAGGCGACTTCTTCGAGAGCCGCTGAGCCGGTTTCAGGCTCAGCGTGCTGCGCGTACGGGCCGTAGCGACACGATCGCCTCCGGCTCGAACCGGCGGTTCAGCATGACAGCACCCAGCGCCAGCAGCGCCAGCAGAAGCATGCTGCCGGCATAGGCGCGATTGTCATAGGGCGTCGCATGGGTCAGCCAGCGCATCGCGGCCAGCGACCAGACACCGGTGATCACGCCCAGCGACAATGTTAGCTGCTGGACGGTCGAATAGAAGCCGGTCGCCGCCGCCATACGCTCCGCCGGCACTTCGACATAGGCTGCCGGACCGATCACAAGCATCGCCAGTGCCAGACCGAAGCCCTGCCCGAAGATCAGCAGATAGAAGAGTGGCAGCGGCAGGTCCGCACGCAGAAAGGCGGTGCCGAACAGGGACAGAGCGAAGACGATCCCGCCGCCCACGGAGACGCTGCGCGGATGCGAGCGGGCGATGAGCGGACCGCCGACGAGCCGGCTGACCAGCACCCCGACCGTGCCCGCCGCGAGCATCACGCCCGTCTTTGCGGCCTCGAATCCCATGGCGAGCTGGAACCACAAAGGCAGCAGGAACGCATGCGCCCCGAACAGGCAACGGATCAGGGTGCCGGACAGCATCGAAAGGCGAAAACTGGGGATCGCCCAGAGGGTCAGGTCGATGATCGGGGCCTCGGTACGCCGATGATGGCGCAGATAGAGCAGCGCCGTTGCGAGCGCGACGAGGAGCGTCGCGATCGTGATCGCAGGCGCGACCTGGCCGGTGACGCCGCTCAGGCCGATGACGAGCGAGACGATCAGAATGGCGACGATCACCGTCCCGCGCGCATCGAAGACTTCGCCCTCCTCGTCGCGCCGGTCGGGTACGAGCCACAGGCTCATCACCACGCCGAGCAGCGCCATCGGCAGGTTGACGAGGAAGATCATGTGCCAGGAGGCATAGCTGACCAGGAAGCCGCCGAGCGCCGGGCCGATCAGCGGACCGACGATGCCGGGAATGACGAGCCAGTTCATCGCGCTGATCAGTTCGTGCCGTTCGGCCGAGCGCAGGACGAGCAGCCGCGACACGGGGATCATGATCGCGCCGCCCACGCCCTGCACCGCCCGCGCCGCGACGAGCGTCCCCAAGGACCAGGCCATGGCGCTGGCGACCGCGCCCAGCATGAACAGCAGCAGCGAAGCGATGAAGGCGTTGCGCGCACCGATACGGTTGGCGAGCACGCCGCCAAGCGGGATGAACACGACGAGGGCCAGCTGATAGGCCAGGATCGCGACGTTCAGGTCGATCGGGGCAACCCGGAGATCGGCGGCGATCGCCGGCAGCGCGGTGTTGATCGCGGTCGCGTCGAGATATTGCATGAACACAGGGATCGATGCGGTCAGTGCGATGGCCCGATAGCCGCTCATTCGTCCCCCTTTGCGGTCGCAGGGCGTCGCTCTGCCAAAGCAGCCCGACCTCGCAAAGTGGTAAGTGGCGCGGTCCGCCTGCCTTGCCGAAATGCGATGGATCAGTGGAAGTCGCGCGAGCGCGGCAGGATGCGGACGTCGCGTGGATGGCGGCCGCGCGGAACATTGTGGCGCGGCATCTGCGGATGCTCGAACACGTCGGCGCGCGACAGCTCGATCTCGGTGCGATGATCCTCGGACAGGCGATCGAGCTCGGCGCTGCGATCATGGACGATCGCGCCCATCAGGTGGACGACGCCTTCGGGACTGCGCTGGATCTCGCCCTCGACCAGCATCAGCCGCGATGCCATCACCTGCCGCCGCTGCACCTCGAAGGTCCGCGCCCAGAGCAGGACATTGGTGACGCCGGTCTCGTCCTCCAGCGTGACGAAGATCGCCTTGCCCTCGCCCGGCCGCTGGCGGACCAGCACGACGCCCGCGACCTTCGCCCGCGATCCGTTGCGCGCCGCCGATGCCTCCGCGCAGCTGAGCACCCCTTCGCGTCGGAACAGGTCGCGCAGGAACTGCATCGGGTGCCCCTTCAGCGACAGGCGGGTGAGCTGATAATCGGCCGCGACATGCTCGGACAGCGGCATGGCGGGCAATTGCGCATCGGGCTCCTCGCCCAGTTCGCGGGCGCGCGCCGCCGCAAACAGCGGCAGTTCGCCATCGGGGGTCCGGCGCGCCTCCCACAGCGCCGCGCGCCGGTCGAGTCCGATCGAGCGGAAGGCGTCGGCATCGGCCAGAAGGCGCAGCGCGCGGCGCGGCAGATCGGCCCGGCGCGCCAGATCCTCGATGCTGTCGAAGGGCCCCTGACCGCGCGCCGCGACGATCGCCTCGGCCCACGCCTCGCGAAAGCCATCGACCTGGCGCAGGCCGATGCGGAGCGCCAGCCGGTCGGGCGGCCCTTCGAGGCTGTTGTCCCAGAGGCTGCGATTGACGTCGATCGACCGGACCTCGACGCCATGCTCGCGCGCATCGCGGACGATCTGTGCGGGCGCGTAGAAACCCATCGGCTGCGAATTGAGCAAGGCACAGGCGAACACCGCCGGATAGCGGCATTTGAGATAGGAGGAAGCATAGACCAGCAGCGCGAAGGACTGGGCATGGCTTTCGGGAAAGCCATAGCTGCCGAAGCCCTTGATCTGTTCGAAGCAGCGTTCGGCGAAATCGCGCGGATAGCCGCGATCGACCATGCCCTCGACCATCTTGCGCTCGAAGGTCGGCATGGTGCCGACATTGCGGAAAGTCGCCATCGCCCGGCGCAGCCGGTTCGCCTCGGCATCGCTGAACCCGGCCGCGACGATCGCCAGCTTCATCGCCTGTTCCTGGAACAGCGGCACCCCCAGCGTCTTGCCGAGCACCTCGCGCAGTTCATCGGGATCATGGGGCGGTGCCGGCGAGGGGAAGACGACCGCCTCCAGCTTCTGCCGCCGCCGCAGATAGGGGTGGACCATGCCGCCCTGGATCGGCCCCGGCCGGACGATCGCGACCTGGATGACGAGGTCGTACAATTCACGCGGACGCAGGCGCGGCAGCATGTTGATCTGCGCGCGGCTCTCCACCTGGAAGACGCCGATGCTGTCGCCCGTGCAGAGCATGTCATAGACGTCGGGCTGGTCGGGCGGGATCGTCGCCAGCGTATATTGGCGCCCGATATGGGTCTCGATCAGCGCGAAGGCCTTGCGGATACAGGTCAGCATGCCAAGCGCGAGGATATCGACCTTCATCAGCTTCAGCGCGTCGATGTCGTCCTTGTCCCATTCGATGAAGGTGCGGTCGTCCATCGCCGCATTGTGGATCGGAACGGTCTCGTCGAGCCGGTCCTCGGTCAGGATGAAGCCGCCGACATGCTGCGACAGATGGCGCGGAAAGGTCAGCAGTTGCGCAACCAGCATGTTGAGCCGCCCGATCTCCACATTGGCCGGGTCGAAGCCGGTCTCGTGAAAGCGCTTCTCCTCCATGCTGGACGAAAAACTGCCCCAGATGGTCGAGGTCAGGCGGGCGGCGATATCCTCGCTGAGGCCCAGCACCTTGGCGATCTCGCGCACCGCGCTGCGCGGCCGGTAATGAATGACGGTCGCGGCGATGCCGGCGCGGTCGCGGCCATAGCGACCATAGATATATTGCATCACCTCCTCGCGCCGCTCATGCTCGAAGTCGACGTCGATGTCGGGAGGTTCCTTGCGGTCCTCGGAGATGAAGCGCGAGAAGAGGAGCTTGTTCGCGACCGGGTCGACCTCGGTGATGCCGAGCACGTAGCAGATCACCGAATTGGCCGCCGATCCGCGCCCCTGGCACAGGATCTTCCGCTCGCGCGCAAAGCGGACGATGTCGTGCACCGTCAGGAAATAATAGGCATATTGCTCCTTCCGGACGAGCTTCAGCTCGGTCTCGACGAGGTCGAGCACCTTGCGGTCGGGCGCCTCGCCATAGCGCCAGCGCACGCCGTCGGCGACGAGCTTCTCGAGCCATGCTTGCGGGGTCCAGCCCTCCGGCACCGGCTCGTGCGGATAGACATAGCTGAGCTGTTCGAGATCGAAGCCGACCCGATCGAGCAGGCGCGCGCCTTCGCCCACCGCCTGCGGATAGTCCGCAAAGAGCCGCGCCATCTCGTGTCCGGGTTTCAGATGGCGCTCGGCATTGGCCGCGAGCCGCGTCCCCGCCTCCTCGATCTTCACGCCCAGCCGGATGCAGGTGACGACGTCATGGAGCTGGCGCTGCGCCGGGGTGGCATAGAGCGCGTCGTTGGTCGCGAGCAGCGGAACCGACAGATCCTTGGCGAGCCGCGCCAGCTTCGCGATCCGGCGACGGTCGCGCCCCGCATAGCGCATGGTGACGCCCAGCCAGACGCGATCGGGAGCCGCCCGGTTCAGCAGGTCCAGAACGCGTCGCAGCATGTCCTGCGGCCCCTCCGGCGAAGGCGGCGGCGAAGCGGAGAGACGAACCCCGTCGACCGTCGCCAGCGACAAGGCAGGCCGCTCCTCGTCGCTCTCGCCCGAGGGGTGCCTGTTTACCCCAGGAGCGGGGGGCTGCCAGCTCGGATGCGGCCGGGCGCCCTCCTCTCCCAGCACCAGCCCCTCGCCATCGGGGATCACCACCAGCAGCAGATCGTCGAGATGATCGAGCAGATCGTCGAGGAACAGGATGCAGTCGCCCTTGATCGCGCGCCGGTTGCCGACCGTCAGCAGGCGGGTCAGCCGCCCCCAGCCATGGCGCGTCGCGGGATAGGCGACGATGTCGGGCGTCCCGTCGGCAAAGACGAGGCGTGCTCCGCTAGCGAGCTTGAACGGGAAATCGGGCAGCCCCTCCTCCGCCGCCTTCTCGCGCGCATCGCGCAGCGCCTTCCACGCGCGGACCACGCCGGCGACGCTGTTGCGGTCGGCGATGCCCAGTCCGACATGGCCGGCTGCAAGCGCGGCTGCGACCATCTCCTCGGCGGGCGAGGCCCCGCGCAGGAAGCTGTAATTGGTCGCCGCCACCATTTCGGCAAAGATCATGCGAACAGGCCGTGGATATACCAAGCCGGGCTGCTCGCCTCGCTGCCATAGAGTCCCAGCCGGAACAACCAGAAGCGCCGCCCCTTGCGGTCCTCCACGCGATAATAGTCGCGGCTGAGCCCGGCATTGTCGGCGCGCTTCCACCAGAGCGAACCGATCCGCTCGGGCCCTTCGGCCAGCGTCACCTCGTGCAGTTCGCGCCGCCAGCGAAAGCGCTGGGGCGGACCGTCGGGCACGCCCGCCACCACCTCGATCGGCTGGGGCGGGTCGAACAAATAAGTCGGACGCAGCGGCGGCTCGCCCCGCTCGGGCTCGGGCCAGGGGCCGGTGGGTCCGGCCTCGATCGCGGGAAAGGCGAAGGCCGCCTGCTCGGGAACATGGCTGTCGCGCGGGGCCAGCCGCCGGACCCGGTTGCGACCGAGCCGCGTGGACAGGCGGTCGAGCAGCTGCGCCAGTTCGCCCTCGGCCAGCGCGCCGCCCTCGAGCGGCAGCTGGACCGGCGCCATCGTCTCGAACAGCGGCACGGCCAGACGTACAAGGTCGAAGCCGAAGCCCGGATCGACCGGATCGGACAGCGCGGCGAGACGCTCGTCGAACAGGCGCATGACGGTTGCGGGATCGCGCACGGGCAGGCCGGTTTCGACACGCAGCCGCCGCACGAGGCCATCGGTTCGATAGAGCTGCGCCTCGAAGCGGCGCCCGCCACGATGCGCCTCCTCCATCCGCCGCGCGGCCCCCGCCATGAGCTCGCCGATCGCAGCGAGCGCCGCCTCAGTGCGGCCGATCGGCTCGGCGAAGCGGCGTTCGAGCAGCAGGGCCGGTTCAGGGCGTCGCGGGGTGATGCGCAGGTCGCGCCCCCCGGCGACGCGGGCCAGCCGGTCGGCGGCGGCCTCGCCGAAGCGTGCGGACAACAGTTGCGAGGGTCGCGCGCGCAGGTCGCCGATCCGCTTGAGCCCGGCGCGGCGCAGGGCGACTGACTCTTCTCCGCCCAGCTCGAGCGCTTCGACCGGGAGGCTGTCGAGCTGGGCATCCGCAGACCGCGCATGACGCGCCAGCGCATGGGCGGCATCGGGGGTGTCCGCTAGCGCGCTGCGCGTCGTCAGCCCCAGCCGCTCCAGCCGTGCGCGCATATCGGCTAGCAAAGCCTCCTCGCCGCCGAACAGATGGGCGCAGCCGCTGATGTCGAGCAGGATGCCGTCGGGCGGATCGATCGCTACCATCGGGGTGTAGCGGTCGCAGCCGTCGGCGATCGCCTCGATCAGGCGCGCATCCTCGGCCGGATCGGCATCGACGACGCCCAGATCGGGATGGCGCGCGCGCGCATCGGCGAGTGAGAGCCCGGGTACAAGCCCCAGCTCAAGCGCGGCCCGGCTCGACGCGGCGAGCCGGATCGCGCCTTTCTGCTTTTCGACGAGGACGAAGGGCGCCTCAGGCGGAAAGCCGGGCCGCGCCTGTCCGCTCCGGATCGCCCGCGCGACCCGCTCGCTCGCCAGCAACGGGAAGACCAGCGCCAGATAGCGGCGCTTCGCGGAAATGGTGTTCGTCACGATTCCACTCCAGCAACATGCGCATGCCTTCCAGCCCTCCGCGATGGCGCAACAATTCGATTTCGATGGCGGGATGACCGGGCGCCCCCGCCTCCAGCGGCGCCGAGGCCGAGGAGCGGACCCGCCAGCGGCTATAGGCCGCGCTCGGCACCGGCTCCCCTTCCGCCCGCAACAGCAGCACGGTAACTCCCGATTTCTCCGCCGCGACCGCCAGTCGCCGGGTGGCGGTCAGGTCGAGTCCCCGCGCCGCCTTCCAGGGCTCGATCAGCAGGACCGATAGCGGCGCGCAGCGGACCGCATCCCCCGCCGCCCGCAGCAAGGCCGCCTCGTCGGGCGCGACGATCTCGATCAGGCGCGCCGGATCGAAGCCCAGTTCCGCAAGGCCAGGCCCATAGAGACATCCCCCCGCCCGCACCGAACCGTCCTGCCGCAGCCATAGCAGCGGCCCTCTCCCCACGCGCATCGCGAGCATCAGCCCCGCCCCGGCCAGCGCCGCCCGATCATCCGGTTCGGCCGCGAACAGTTCGTGCAACCGACCCTTCGGCAAGCCACCGCCCAGCTGCGCGTCGAGCAAGGCGCTGCCCAGCGGGAAAAGCACGCTTTCGACAGGCTTCGGGCCCTCGATCGCGGCAATGCGCGCCCGAAGGTCGGCCAGGAAGGGGGACGACTCGTTCATGACATTTGTTCTTGTTATGTTCTTATCTTCCTTCTGCCTGCTCCGAGTCAAGCCGGTCCGAAGGATCAGGCGGCAGGCACGATCGCAAAGGCCAGCAACAGCGCATCCGCCAGCGCGAGAAGGCCGAGAATACTCCGGGCGGCGATCAGTTCGAGGGTCGGCATCGGACATACTCCTGAAGGGACACCCCCCCCTCCTGACACGCCAGTCGTTCCCCGCTTCGTCAGCCCCGAAATATTCTGAAACCGCGTGAAAAAATCCGCCGCTTCAATCCCCGAACGCCGCCAGTATCGGGCAAGGCCCCGCCTCTCCGGCCGCGCATTCGCCGGCCAGCCGGCGCAAGCCTGACCGTGCTTTCTCCAGCCGCGCGATTTCGACATCGATGGCGGCGGCGCGTTCCTCGGCCATCGCACGCGCCCGGTCCCGGTCACCCTCGGCATCGAGGGTCAGCAGTTCTGCGATCTGCGACAGGGTGAAGCCCGCGGCCTGCGCCGAGCGGATGAAGCGCAACCGGCGGACGTCGTCAGAGCCATAGCGACGGATGCCGCCTTCGATGCCACCGCCAGCGGGCCGGGGCGGCTCGGGCAACAGGCCGCGCCTCTGATAATAGCGGATCGTCTCCACCCCCACGCCACCGGCGCGCGCGAGGCCCGAAATGGTCAGCATCGATGACCCCTTGCAACCGTAGCATGGTACGGACCCCAGATGGGCGGCAGGCGTTGCAGAGACAAGAGGAAGCCCATGACGAAGACCGCCACCATCCACCGCATGGTCATGCCCGGCCATATCTGCCCCTATGGGCTGAAGGCGCTCCACCTACTGAAGGGCCGGGGCTTCGCGGTCGAGGACCGCTGGCTGCGCAGCCGCGAGGAAACCGACGCCTTCAAGGCCGCGCACGGCGTGAAGACGACGCCGCAAATCTTCATCGATGGCCAGAGGATCGGCGGACATGACGATCTGCGCCGCTATCTCGGTCTCCATGTCCCGGATCCCGATGTCACCAGCTATCGCCCTGTCGCCGCCCTGTTCGGGATGACCGCTGCGATGGCCCTAGCGCTGAGCGTAGCGATTCACGGCACGCCCTTCCACGGGGCGGTGATCCCCTGGTTCATCGCGCTCAGCATGTGCGTCCTGGCCCTACTCAAACTGCAAGATGTCGGCCGCTTCTCGACAATGTTCCTGAACTACGACCTGCTCGCCCGCCGCTGGGTTCCCTATGCGACCCTCTATCCCTTCGCCGAAGGTCTGGCGGGCGTGCTGATGTTGTCGGGCAGGCTCACCTGGCTTTCCGCGCCGCTGGCGCTGTTCATCGGATCGATCGGGGCGCTCTCGGTCTTCAAGGCGGTCTATGTCGAGAAACGCTCGCTCAAATGCGCTTGTGTCGGCGGCGCGAGCAATGTGCCGCTGGGCTTCGTCTCGCTCGTCGAAAATCTTATGATGGTCGCGATGGCCGTCTGGATGCTGGTCGCGGCCCATTAAAAAAGGGGGACGGTCGCCCGCCCCCCCTTCGTCATTCGAGCCTCAGGCGGCGACCTCGTCGCGCAGCGACTGCATGTCGATCACGAAGCGATATTTGACGTCGCTCCGGACCATGCGATCATAGGCCTTGTCGATCGCCTGCATCGGGATCGTCTCGATATCGGCGGTAATCCCGTGGTCGCGGCAGAAATCGAGCATCTCCTGCGTCTCGGCAATGCCGCCGATCAGCGAGCCCGCCAGCGCGCGGCGGCGGAAGATCAGGCCACCGACCGACGGCGAGGGATGCGCCTCCTCGGGCACGCCGACGAGCACCATCGTGCCGTCGCGCTTGAGCGCGTTCAGGAAGGGATCGAGATTGTGCGAGGCCGCGACCGTGTTGAGGATGAAGTCGAACCGGCCCGCCTGCGCCGCCATCGCCTCCGCATCGCGCGACACGACAACGTCCTTCGCGCCGAGCGCCAGCGCCGCCTCGCGCTTGTCGGGCGAGGTTGTGAAGACGGTCACCTCGGCCCCCATCGCCGCCGCGATCTTGACGCCCATATGGCCGAGGCCGCCGAGCCCGACCACGCCGACCTGCTGCCCCGGCCCCACCTTCCAGTGGCGCAGCGGCGAATAGGTGGTGATGCCGGCGCACAGCAGCGGGGCAACTGCGGCAAGGTCCTTCTCGTCATGATCGACGCGCAGGACGAAGCCCTGATCGACGACGATATGCGCCGAATAGCCCCCGAAGGTGTGTCCGCCGAGATGTTTGTCATGGCCGTTATAGGTGCCGATGAAACCTCCCTCGCCGGTGCAATATTGCTCCTCGCCGTCCTGACAGGACGGGCAATGGCCGCAGCTGTCGACCATGCAGCCGACACCGACGGTCTGGCCGACCGAGAAAAGGCTGACGTCCGAGCCGACGGCGGTCACGCGGCCGACGATCTCGTGACCGGGAACGCAGGGGTAGAGTGTCCCGCCCCACTCGCCGCGCGCGGTGTGCAGGTCCGAATGGCAGACGCCGCAAAAGAGGATGTCGATCGCGACGTCGGTCGGGCCGGGTTCGCGGCGATCGAAGCTGAAGGGCGCCAGAGGCGTGTCGGCGGAGTGCGCCGCATATCCATGGGTCTGCATGTCGTCTTCCTGAAAGATAGAAGGGGGCCGTCGGGCGGATACCCGTCGCATCAGACATATAGTGCAGCTGCATCTATTCTTTTAGGAGACGGATTCTGAATGGAGTCATGCTGGAGATTCATAAATGCAGCGCGAGGATCTGAGCGATCTCTTCGCCTTCCGGCAGGTCGCGCGCGAACGCAGCTTCACCCGCGCCGCGGCGGTGCTCGGCACGTCGCAATCGGCGCTGAGCCACCTGGTCCGCCGGCTGGAAAGCCGTCTTGGCGTGCGGCTGCTAACCCGCAGCACGCGGAGCGTCGCGCTGACCGAGGCGGGCGAGAAGCTGCTGGGCGTGATCGACCCGGCCATGGCCGACATCGACGCGGGCCTCAACGCGCTCAGCGAATGGCGAGACAAGCCGGCCGGCACGGTTCGTATCACCGCGAGCGAACTGCCCGCCGAGACGATATTGTGGCCGGCGCTGTCGCCGCTGCTCAAGGCCTATCCCGACATCCATGTCGAGATCGACGTCAACGACACGCTCAAGGACATCGTCGCGCATCGCTATGATGCGGGCGTGCGCTTCGGCGACCAGGTGGCGCAGGACATGGTCTCGGTCCGGATCGGGCCGGATTCGCGCTTCGTGGTGATCGGCGCGCCGACCTATTTCGCCGCGCACGGTATCCCCGAAGCGCCGCAGGACCTCGGCCGGCACCAGTGCATAAACCTGCGCCTGCCGACTTTCGGCAATCTCTATGCTTGGGAGATGGAGCGCGACGGACGGGCGATCAACATGCGGGTCGAGGGCCGCCTCGTGTTCAACAAACTGTCGCTGGCGATCGACGCCGCGCTGGACGGCTTTGGCCTCGCTTTCGTGCCGCTCGACCTGGTCGAAACCCATATCGCGGAGGGCCGGCTGGAGACGGCGCTCGACGCGTGGAACCCGCCCTTCACCGGCTATCATCTCTATTATCCAAGCCGGCGCCAGCAATCGCCAGCCTTCGCGCTGGTCGTGCAGGCGCTGCGCTATCCCAGGTCGGGGAAGGTACCGGAATGGCCGCTTTAGGGGGCGGCCTTACGCCGTAGAAGCATCGGCCACAGCATATTGATCGCCAGCCCCCCGATCACCAGCGCGGCGGCGCCGATCTTCCAGCCGGGCAGAGCCTCGCCCAGCACCAGCGCGGATGTGCCCATGCCGAAGATCGGAACGAGCAGCGCGGTCGGCGAGATGCTCGCCGCCGGGTGACGCGACAGCAGCCAGCCCCAGGCGGCATAGCCGAACAGCGTGTTGCCGACAGACTGCCACAGAACCGCAGCCCAGGCGCCGCTGCCGGCATGGGCGACCGCCTGCGTCATGGCGGGCCAGCCCTCCATCACCAGCGACGCAGCGAACAGCGGCGGGATCGAGAAGAGGCTCGCCCAGACGACGAAGCCGAGCATGTCGCTCGTCCCGCTCGCCTTGGCGATATGGTTGCCGCAGCCCCAGCTGAGCGAGGCGATGAGCGTCAGCAACAGGCCGAGCGGGGTCGCGCTGGCATCGCCATGGAGGATGATCAGCGCGATGCCGCTGGTCGCGATCAGCAGCGCGAGGCCCTGATAGGCGCGCATCCGCTCGCGGTTGACCAGCATCGCCAGACCGATGGTGAAGAAGACCTGGCTCTGCACGACGAGCGACGCCAGCCCCGGTGAGATATGTCCGCGCATCGCGATATAGAGCATACCGAACTGGCCGAAACCGATCAGCACGCCATAGGCCGCCAGCGACCGCCAGCGCACCGCCGGGCGGCGGATGAAGAAAGCCGCAGGCAGGAAGGCGAAGGTAAAGCGCAGCGTCGCGAACAGCAGCGGCGGCAGCTCGTCAAGCGCCAGCCGGATCACCACGAAATTGGTGCCCCAGACGGCGACGATCGCCAGCGCGAGCAGCAAATGCGAAGCGGGAAGATGGTGGCCGGTGCGATCCATGGGACCGTTGTCTAGGCCCCAGAATCGCGCCCGAACATCCAGACAATCCGACTATATTGTCACGGCAGCGATGCCGCCCGCCCCGTTCGGGCGGACGGCACGCCGATCGTCATTCGGGCAGGAAGTCGGGCACCGACAGATAGCGCTCACCGGTGTCGTAGTTGAAACCGAGCACGCGCTTGCCCGGAAACTCCTTCAGCTTCTGCGCGATCGCCGCGAGCGTCGCGCCCGAGCTGATGCCGACGAGCATGCCTTCCTCGCGCGCCGAGCGGCGCGCATAGTCCTTCGCATCGGCAGGATCGACCTGCACCACGCCGTCGAGCAGCTGGGTATGGAGGTTGGCCGGCACGAAACCCGCGCCGATCCCCTGGATCGGGTGCGGCCCGGGCTGACCGCCCGAGATCACCGGCGACAGGGTCGGTTCCACCGCGAACACCTTGAGGTCGGGCCACCGCGCCTTCAGCACCTGCGCCGCGCCGGTGATGTGGCCGCCTGTGCCCACGCCCGTGATCATGACGTCGATCGGCTCGTCCTTGAAATCGGCGTAGATTTCCTCGGCGGTGGTGCGGACGTGGACCTCGATATTGGCGGGGTTCTCGAACTGTTGCGGAATCCAGGCTCCGGGGGTCTGCGCCTGCAGCTCAAGTGCGCGCTCGATCGCGCCCTTCATGCCCTTCTCGCGCGGGGTCAGGTCGAAGCTGGCGCCATAGGCCAGCATCAGCCGGCGGCGTTCGAGCGACATGCTCTCCGGCATGACGAGGACGAGCTTATAGCCCTTCACCGCCGCGACGAGCGCGAGACCGATGCCGGTGTTGCCGCTCGTCGGCTCGATGATCGTGCCGCCGGGGGTCAGCTTGCCGCTGCGCTCGGCATCCTCGATCATCGCCAGCGCGATGCGGTCCTTGATCGAGCCGCCGGGGTTGCTCCGCTCGGACTTGATCCACACCTCGGCATCGCCGAACAGGCGGTTGATGCGGACGTGCGGGGTTCCGCCGATGGTTTCCAAGATCGATGCAAATCTGGTCATGCTGCCTTCTCCTGGCTTGGAACATCATCTAACGATGCGGGCGCATCGAGGGTCCTTGCCCGCAATATCTCGGGAAAGAGGCGCGCCCACAAGGCCGCCACCATGATCGTGCCGATCCCGCCCGCCACGACCGCGGCAACCGGCCCCACCAGCGCGGCGAGGAAGCCCGATTCCGCCTCGCCCAGCTCGTTCGAACCGGAAATGAACAGCGTCGAGACCGCGCCCACCCGCCCTCGCATCGCGTCGGGTGTGTAGAGCTGGATCAACGACTGGCGGACATAGACCGACACCATGTCGGCCGCGCCGAGCAGCGCGAGACAGGTGAGCGCGACGGCCATGGGATCGGCCGTGCGATAGGACAGGCCGAAGGCGATCGTACCTACGCCGAACACGGCCACCGCGATCAGCAGCTTGAGGCCGACATTGCTGCGCAGCGGGAAACGCCCGAGACAGAAAGCGGTGAGCGCGGCTCCCACCGCTGGCGCCGCGCGCAAATGGCCGAGGCCCGAGGAACCGACATGCAATATGTCGCGTGCGTAGATCGGCAGCATCGCGGTGGCGCCACCGAGCAGCACCGCGAACAGGTCGAGCGAGATCGCACCCAGCACCAGCCGGTTGCGCCGCAGATAGGAGAAGCCCTCGAGCATCTGCGCCCATGGCTTTGCCCCCCGATCGAGCACCGTCCGCGGAACCGGGCCGATCAGGAATAGCATCAGCGTAGCAAAGGCGAGCAGGCCGGCCGCCACCGCATAAGCGAGCGGCGGATCGATCGCGTAGAGATAGCCGCCCACCGGCGGACCTGCGATGGCGCCGACCTGCCAGGCAAAGGAGCTCATCGCGATCGCCTGGGGCAGCAGCGCCCTGGGCACCAGATTGGGCGACAGCGCCTGCAGCGCGGGGGCGGCAAAAGCCCTTGCGACGCCGAGCAGCGCCGCGATCGTGAACAGCGCGGGAAGACTGATCCGGTCGGTCCAGGTCAGATAGCCGAGCGCCAGCGCGCACCCCAGTTCGAGCGCGGTCGTCGCCCGCGCGATCCAGCGGCGATCGAAGCGGTCGGCAGCAAGCCCGGTAACCAGCGTCAGCAGCATCAGCGGCAGAAATTGCGCGATACCGATCAGACCGAGCTGGAGCGCCGCCTCGCGCGGCGCCATCGTCCGCCGGGCGACGTCATAGACCTGCCAGCCGATGATCACGACCATGCCGTTGAGCGCGATGGTCGATGTGAACCGGGCCAGCCAATAATGGCGATAGGCCGGTATGGAGAAGGGGGACTCGCGCGTGGCCATAGCTCTCTCTAGGCGCTGGGACGGATCGATCGCAACCGGCTGGGGCTGCGGCGCACTCAATTTCTACTGATACGCTAGAAATAATTTATCAGGCAGGGGAAACGAAGCTGTCCAGCACGCGCTTGCGCCCCGAATGTTCGAAATCGATCTCGAGCTTATTGCCCTCGATCTCGACCACGGCGCCATAGCCGAACTTGGTGTGGAACACGCGCTGGCCAAGCGCGATGTCCTTGCGCGCCGGCTGGGCGAAGCTGACCGCCGAGGCGCGCGCCTCGACCACGCGGGCGCCCGTTTGCGGCGCACCGAGCCCGCCAGCCGCCGTTGCCCTCTGCCAGCCCGGCCCCCGGCCCTGCCCCCGGCTGACATGGGCAAAGGGGTCGGCATGTTCGGACCATTGTGCGCGCCACAACGACTCTCCGCCGGACATCGTCGTTTCGGATTCGACATGCGCCTGCGGAAGCTCGGCAATGAAGCGCGAGGGGATGGATGAGGTCCACTGCCCATAGATACGCCGGTTGGCCGCATGGAGGATCGTACAGCGTCGGCGGGCCCGGGTGATCGCGACATAGCCGAGCCGCCGCTCCTCCTCGAGACTGGCCAGCCCCCCTTCGTCCAGCGAGCGCTGGGACGGGAATACGCCTTCCTCCCAGCCCGGCAGGAACACCGTGTCGAACTCCAGCCCCTTCGCGGCATGGATCGTCATCACGGTGACCTTGGCGCTGTCGGCATCGGCATCATTGTCCATGACGAGGCTGACATGCTCGAGGAAGTCACCGAGCGTCTCATAGTCCTCCATTGCGCGGGTGAGCTCGCTCAGATTTTCAAGGCGGCCCTCGGCTTCAGTCGACTTCTCGTTCTGCAGCATCGCCACATAGCCGGACTCTTCCAGCACCTGGCGGGTCAGCTCTGCATGGGGCAATTGCGACAGCAGGTCGCGCCAGCGCGCAATGTCGCCGACGAGATTGCCCAGCGCGCGCCGTGCCTGCGGCGTGAGCTCGTCCGTACCCAGGATGCGCGCAGCCGCCGACGTCATCGGGATGCCCTCGATCCGCGCCAGCTGGTGAATCTTGGTGACGGCCTTGTCGCCCAACCCGCGTTTCGGCGTGTTGACGATCCGCTCGAAGGCGAGATCGTCGGCCGGCTGGCTGATCACACGCAGATAGGCGAGCGCATCCCGGATTTCGGCGCGCTCGTAGAAGCGGAAGCCGCCGACGATGCGATAGGGCAGGCCGATCGCGATGAAGCGGTCCTCGAACTCGCGTGTCTGGAACTGGGCACGCACGAGAATGGCGACATCGTCGAGCCCCCTGCCCGACCGCTCATGCGCCTCGATCTCCTCGCCGACGCGGCGCGCCTCTTCGGGGCCGTCCCAGATGCCGACGACGCGGACTTTCTCGCCATCGGCCTCCTCCGTCCAAAGGGTTTTGCCAAGGCGCCCGCCATTATGGGCGATGAGGCCGCTGGCCGCCGCCAGGATATGCGGCGTCGATCGATAATTCTGCTCGAGGCGGATGACCGCCGCCCCCGGAAAATCCCGGTCGAAGCGCAGAATGTTCGCGACCTCGGCCCCGCGCCAGGAATAGATGGACTGGTCGTCGTCGCCAACGCAGCAGATATTCTTGCGCTCCTGCGCCAGCAGCCGGAGCCAGAGATATTGGGAGCTGTTGGTGTCCTGATATTCGTCCACCATCACATAGCGGAACCGGTCCTGATAGAAGGCCAGCACGTCGCGGTGGGTCTTCAATATGGTCAGCATGTGGAGCAGCAGATCGCCGAAGTCGCAGGCGTTCACCGCGCGCAACCGCTCCTGATATTGCTCGTACAGCTCGCCGCCACGCCCATTCGCGAACTGCTCGGCCTCGCCCGCGTCAATGTCGGCCGGCGTCAGACCGCGATTCTTCCAGCGGTCGATCAGGCCCGCAAGCTGTCGGGCGGGCCAGCGCTTCTCTTCGAGATCCGCCGCGACGAGAAGCTGCTTGAGCAGGCGCAACTGGTCATCGGTGTCGAGAATGGTGAAGCTGGAGGTCAGGCCCACAAGTTCCGCATGGCGGCGCAGCATCCGCGCCGCGACCGCATGGAAGGTTCCGAGCCAGGGCATACCCTCGACCGCCTCGCCCAGCATGCGCCCGACGCGTTCGCGCATCTCCCGCGCGGCCTTGTTGGTGAAGGTGACCGCCAGGATTTCGGACGGGAAAGCGCGCCGCGTGGCGACGAGATGCGCAAGGCGGGCGGTCAGCGCGGCCGTCTTGCCGGTGCCGGCTCCGGCCAGGACCAGAACGGGTCCCTCGGTGGTGAGTACCGCCTGCCGCTGCGGTTCGTTGAGACCGCGCAGATAGGGCGGCTCCAATGCGGGGGAATCCTGGGTCACTTGCGAACAGTTAGGGAACGAAAAGCGGAGGGGCAAGGCCCCTCCGCCTCCGGTCGTACCGCTGCCCCGGGTTTCCCCGGCCGGCAGATACGCACCGGCCGGGGCAGCGGAAGCTCAAAAATCAGAAAGGCTCAGGACGCCTTCATGTTGTTGCTGACATTGGTGAAGGTCGTGGTCAGCTGGTTGCCGAGCGCCGACATCGCGGTGATCGCCGCGACCGCGATGAGGGCCGCGATGAGACCATATTCGATAGCCGTGGCGCCCCGGCCGTCGCGAGCAAGCATAATCAACTTCCGCATCCGAAATCCCCTTTCAACCCGATCGTCGACAGGGATAGCGGCAAAGCGATTAAACCCGCGTAACGGCCTAGGGTTAAGCCGCCGAAAACCACAGTAAGCCGGAACGGGGGGAGACGGACAGGATCGGCTTCGAACCCTCGATATGTGCAAGGGCGGCCGAATTCGATTGCGGAAACCACGAAGGCACCGCCCGTCAGGGCGACGGGGGATGGGCTTCCTGGCGCCCGGCTGATGTCTGTGTGAGTGAGCGACCCGAGAGATAGGTGACAGACTGTACCGGAGACATGGGTGACACATCTCCCCTGCGATCGCAGGGGAGATGTGTCGATGCCGTGGAAGGAAGTCTCCGTGATGGACGAACGTCTGCGCTTCGTGGCCCGCATATTGGAGGGCGAGCCGATGACCGATGTGTGTCGGGAGTTCGGCATATCTCGCAAGACCGGCTACAAGATCGTCAGTCGGTACCGCGAGGATGGGCCGGTCGCGCTGTGTGACCGCTCCCGCCGTCCGGTTCGATACGCCAATCAGCTGCCCGACCAGATCGTACAACTGCTGATCGCGACCAAGAAGGATAAGCCGGGATGGGGTGCCCGCAAGATCCGGGAGTTGTTGGTGCGCAAGCTCGACGGGGATTATCGCGTACCGTCCGTCAGCACGGTTCACGCCGTGCTCGATCGCCATGGACTTGTTACCCGCGCCAGAAAGCGGCGAGGCAAGGCGTCCGGAACATCCTTGTCGCCCGGCCTCGCGCCGAACGAGCTCTGGTGCACCGACTTCAAGGGCGAGTTCAAACTCGGAAGCGGTCGATATTGCTACCCGCTCACGGTCACCGACCATGCGTCGCGCTTCCTGCTCGCCTGCGAGGCGCTGGAATCGACACGCGAAATGCCCGTCATCGAGAGCTTCGAGAGGCTGTTCAGGGAAAGAGGTCTCCCGGCCGCCATCCGCTCCGACAATGGCGTTCCCTTCGCCAGTCCCAACGGCCTCTACAACCTGTCCAAACTGTCCGTCTGGTGGCTCCGCCTGGGCATCGCCATCGAACGGATCAAGCCGGGCCGTCCCCAGCAGAACGGCCGGCACGAACGCATGCATCGTACGCTCAAAGCCGAGGCGACACGCCCGGCGCGCATGAACTTCCTACAGCAGCAGGACCGGTTCGACAGCTTCGTCACCGAGTTCAACCAAGAGCGCCCGCATGAAGCGCTCGGCATGAAATATCCCGCCGAACTCTACACGCCCTCGACGAAACCTTATCAGGGCCTGCCCCCGGTCGAGTACCCGTTCCACGACCGCGACGTGCTCGTCACCGCCTGCGGGCGAATCTGCATGCACCGGAAAAGGGTCAACATCTCGACCGTTCTCGCCGGCCAGAAACTCGGCATCAAGGAAGTCGACGACGGAATATGGCTCGTCTCATTCCTCGACTACGATCTCGGATATATCGACTTGGAACAGAAAACCCTGCAAACCATCGACAACCCGTTCGGCACGAGGTTGTTACCCATGTGACCGGAACAATCCGTCACCCATGTCTCGGGTATGTACAGAGAGATATCTGGTGGGTCCGCCGGGATTCGAACCCGGGACCTCTCGATTAAAAGTCGCTTGCTCTACCGACTGAGCTACGGACCCACCGATGGCGCCTCCCTATGAGCCGCGCGCGTCCGGGTCAACCCGAACGTCGGCGAAGGCGGTGGCGCGCATGGCGGACGCTGCGGGCGGAACGGCCGATGCGCCAAGATGGCGCCACCTGCTCCAGCGGCCGCAGCACGAAGTCCCGTCGCTCCATTTCGCGATGCGGCACGTGCAGCGCCGGACCGCGCGTTCGGTGCCAGCATCCGCCCGACCACAGCAATATATCCAGGTCGAGCACCCGGCTTCCCCAGCGACGTCCGCGTCGGCGGCCGAAGCCGACTTCGATCCGTTTGAGCAGATCGAGCAGGGCCGACGGATCGAGCGCCGTGCGGACGACGATCGCGGCATTGGCAAAGCGGCGCGCCGAGGGTCCGAGCGGCGCGGTCGCGATGATCGCGGAATGGGCCTCTATCGCCAGTCCGGCCGCAGCGAGTTCGGCGACCGCCCCGCGCAGGACAGCTGCCGGCGAGCCGAACCGTCCGTGCCGCCGGTTCGAGCCGAGCCCGATCGCGTAGAGATGTGACGCCATGACCGCTGCTATAGCTGCGGCGCACGCGCCATTCCATCGGCGGCCTCGGGGTGGGGCTATCGCCTGCGAAACGAAACCGCCGGATGCGCACCGACGACCAAAAACACCACCTGTCGTAGCAAAGGCGGTGGAGCGCATAAAAACCCACCATATGTTGTAGGTCGCATCCGAAATGATGCAGCGGAGGCGGTGGCTCGCACAACATATCGCGGCGAAATTCGCTATGGAATCAGGGCGAAACGACACGAAAAGGGCTTGATCCGCAGACTCATAGGTGATTCTGTCTTCGGATGAATCGCGCCCCTCTCTTC
The DNA here is from genome assembly GCF_011044255.1 of Rhizorhabdus phycosphaerae. Taxonomy (NCBI): domain Bacteria; kingdom Pseudomonadati; phylum Pseudomonadota; class Alphaproteobacteria; order Sphingomonadales; family Rhizorhabdaceae; genus Rhizorhabdus; species Rhizorhabdus phycosphaerae. Next base: position 4,086,302 of record NZ_CP049107.1, on the reverse strand, counting down.
CAGGCTGCACGCAGCGCCGCATTGCCGGCGGTGGCGATTCTCATCATCGGCTATTTCGCCGGTTCGGCTCTGGTCGGCCCGAACGGGCTGCTGGCCCTGGGCGGCTATCGGTCGGAACTCGCGCGCAAGTCGCAGGAGCTGCACAGGATGGAGGCCGTCCGCGCACGGCTGAGCCACCATGCCCGGCTCCTCGATCCGTCCCGGGTCGATCCCGATTTCGGCGAGGAACTGGTGCGCAAATCGACTGGCCAGGTTCGCCCCGACGAGATCATCATACCCCGCAATTAAGCGCGGGAATGGACCCGGACGGGCGGGCTCGCCGGGTAATTTGATTGCGTGTCCTGATATTATTTTAATGTGGCTGGCGTTCGATTGCGTTGAAATCGTCGCGCGCGCGGGCCTATATGCTTGCTGCCACCCCTCCCCGGGACACCAAGGAGCCATAAGCTTGGCGAAACCAGCACAGCCCCGCGCCGCCGCGAAGAAGACGACGGCGCGCGCCCCCGCATCCTCCACCGCGAAGGCCGCAGCCGCCGTGCCGCCGGTGCCCAATCGCGAACGGCCCGCCGAGCCGCAGCGCTATGAGGCGACCAAGGAAGAGATGCTCGAATTCTACCGGCAGATGCTTCTCATCCGCCGCTTCGAGGAGAAGGCCGGCCAGCTCTATGGCCTCGGACTGATCGGCGGTTTCTGCCACCTCTATATCGGCCAGGAAGCGGTCGCCGTCGGGCTCCAGTCCGCGCTCGAGGTCGGCAAGGATTCGGTGATCACCGGTTATCGCGATCATGGCCATATGCTGGCCTATGGCATCGATCCGAAGGTTATCATGGCGGAGCTCACCGGTCGCGCCGCCGGCATCAGCCGCGGCAAGGGCGGCTCGATGCATATGTTTTCGGTCGAGCACCGTTTCTACGGCGGCCATGGCATCGTCGGCGCGCAGGTCAGCCTCGGCGCGGGCCTCGCCTTCAAGCATAAATATTCGGGCGATGGCGGCGTCGCCATGGCCTATTTCGGGGACGGTGCCGCCAACCAGGGGCAGGTCTACGAAAGCTTCAACATGGCCGAGCTGTGGAAGCTCCCGATCATCTTCGTGATCGAGAACAACCAATATGCCATGGGCACCAGCGTCAACCGCGCCTCTTCGGAAGACCAGCTCTACCGCCGTGGCGAGAGCTTCCGCATTCCCGGCATCCAGGTCGACGGCATGGATGTGCTCGCCGTGCGCGGCGCCGCCGAGGAAGCGGTGAAGTGGGTCCGCGAGGGCAAGGGTCCGATCCTGCTCGAGCTCAAGACCTATCGCTATCGCGGCCATTCGATGTCCGACCCGGCGAAATATCGCTCACGCGAGGAAGTCCAGTCCGTGCGCGACAAGTCCGACCCGATCGACCATCTCAAGAAGGAGCTGGAGGCGCTGGGGGTCAGCGAGGACGATCTGCGCAAGCTGGAGAAGGATATCCGGGCGATCGTAACCGAGGCGGCGGACTTCGCCGAACAGTCGCCCGAACCCGAGCTCGACGAGCTCCATACCGACGTGCTGGTGGGACAATATTGATGGTCGACCTTAAGATGCCCGCGCTTTCCCCGACGATGGAGGAAGGCACCCTCGCCAAATGGATGGTGAAGGAGGGCGATGTCGTCAAATCGGGCGACATCCTGGCCGAAATCGAGACCGACAAGGCGACGATGGAGTTCGAGGCAGTCGACGAAGGCACCGTTGCCGAGATCGTCGTTCCTGCGGGGACCGAAGGCGTCAAGGTCGGCACCGTGATCGCGCGGATCGCTGGCGAGGACGAGGAGGCCGCACCGCCGGCCAAGACCGCCGACACCTCCGCTCCCAAACCCACCGAAGCTCCTGCCGCCGAGCCCAAGGCCGAGAAGCCGAAGACCGAAACCGGTACAGCCCAGCTCGTGACCGCGGCCGCCCCCGCAGTCGCCGACCCCGATGTGCCGGAAGGCACCGAGATGGTGAAGACCACGGTCCGCGAAGCGCTCCGCGATGCCATGGCCGAGGAAATGCGCGCCGACGGCGACGTCTTCGTGATGGGCGAGGAAGTCGCGCAATATCAGGGCGCCTATAAGGTCACCCAGGGTCTGCTCGACGAGTTCGGCGACAAGCGCGTGATCGATACGCCGATCACCGAATATGGCTTCGCCGGTATCGGCACGGGCGCGGCGATGGGCGGGTTGAAGCCGATCGTGGAGTTCATGACGTTCAACTTCGCGATGCAGGCGATCGACCACATCATCAACTCGGCCGCCAAGACCAACTATATGTCCGGCGGCCAGATGCGCTGTCCGGTCGTGTTCCGTGGCCCGAATGGCGCCGCCGCCCGCGTGGCCGCCCAGCACAGCCAGAATTTCGCGCCCTGGTATGCGTCGGTCCCCGGCCTGATCGTCATCTCGCCTTATTCGGCGGCGGACGCCAAGGGCCTGCTCAAGGCCGCCATCCGCAGCCCGGACCCGGTCGTTTTCCTGGAGAATGAGCTTCTCTACGGGCAGAGCTTCGACGTGCCCAAGCTGGACGACTATGTCCTCCCGATCGGCAAGGCGCGCATTGCTCGCCCCGGCAAGGATGTGACGATCGTCAGCTACTCGATCGGCGTCGGCGTCGCGCTCGAAGCGGCAGCGAAGCTGGAAGCCGAAGGGATCGATGCCGAAGTCATCGACCTGCGCACGCTCCGCCCGCTCGACAAGGCGACGGTGCTCGAAAGCCTGAAGAAGACCAATCGGATGGTCGTGGTCGAGGAAGGCTGGCCGACATGCTCGATCGCCTCGGAGATCTGCACGATCGCCATGGAGGAAGCCTTTGACGATCTCGACGCGCCCGTGCGCCGGGTGACCAATGTCGATGTGCCGATGCCCTATGCCGCCAGCCTTGAAAAAGCGGCGCTGCTGAAAGCATCCGACGTCGTGGATGCCGTCAAGGCCGTGACCTATCGCGCCTGACTGCCCCAAAAGGCATGACGCTCCGTCATATTGCGGAGCGGACCTCAGCAAGCATGTGTTACACTGCTCCCGAGTCGCGTGCTCGGGAGCGGTCACATGTCCGATGGCCACAAGTACAAGGCAGAGGATCTACCCCTGATCTTGCGGGACGGCACTCACTCGCCGCGCCTTCTCTATGTCGAGGACATGGTGGAGATCGCCGAGGTAACCTGTCTGATGCTCGAAGACCTCGGGCTCGACATCACGGTGGTCAATTCCGCCGAGGAAGCGCTGGCGCTTGCCGAACCGGAATCGGCGCATTTCGACATCGTCCTCACCGACGTCGTGCTGCCGGGGCTGAGCGGCATTCATCTGGCGCGGCGGCTCAATCGGCGCTGGCCCAATCTCCCGATCATCCTCGTCAGCGGCTATAGCGAGGAACTGGCGCTCGGCTATGCCAAGCAATATGAGCTCATCCGCAAGCCGTTCAGCCGGGGTACCTTGATCGATGCGCTCCAGCGCCATCTCGACGGCAGCGTCCACCACCACGTCTGAACCGCCCTTGCTCGCCGATCCCGAAAGAATGCTGGCGCTCAGCTATGCCGCCGCCGCGCGGAAGCCCGCACTCGCTGCCCTATGGCAGCTGGATGAGCGCATGGGCGCGATCGTGGCAGCCGCACGCGATCCGCTGATCGGGTCGATGCGTCTTGTCTGGTGGCGCGACGCGCTCGCCGATCTCGACGACCGGTCGGCGCGCGTGCCGGCCGAACCCTTGCTGCAGGCACTTTCGGCCGCGACGCTGACCGCCGGCGTGACCGGGAGCGACTTGGCCGCGCTCGAAGAGGGATGGTCGGTCCTGCTCGACGAAGACACGCCCAATGTTGCGCAGATCGAAACCCATGGCACCGGGCGTGGCGCCCCCCTGTTCCGCATGGCGGCGACGCTGCTCGGGCAGGTCCCAGACGACATCGAAGCTGCCGGCGCCGGCTGGGCACTTGCCGATCTCGGCCATCGCCTCCAGTCGCCCGAGGCGCGCCGGACAGCGCGGGCCGCGGCCAGCCGACATCTCGCCCAGGTCGACCTCCGCGCTTGGCCCCGCAGCCTGCGCCCGCTCGGCCTGCTCACGCTGCTGGCGCGCGCGGACGCGGCCCTGCCGGCGGACCGGCTCAGACGGCAGGGTTCTCCAAAACGGTTGTTTCGCAGTCTCGCCTACGGGCTGCTCGGACGATAGACTGGTCCCGGGCAAAGGTACCGGGGAGACCGACCGATGTGGCGCTATTTGGCAATTGCGGCAGCAGGCTTGATGTTGGCGGGAGGCGGACTCCTGCTCTGGCAAAGCGACGCCGCCGGCCCCTCCCTGCCCTCGCCGGCGCTGGCTGCGGATGCGCAGGACGCCCCCCTCGGTGCGCCGCCCGCCGCCAGCGAGAAGACCCGCGAGGAAAAACGCTTCGGCCGCTACGACAAGGACAAGGACGGCAAGATCAGCCGCGAGGAATATCTGGCGAGCCGCAGGAAGGCCTATGCAAAGCTCGACGCCAACGGCGATGGCCGGCTCAGCTTCGAGGAATGGTCGGCCAAGACCAGCGAGCGTTTCGCCAAGGCCGACGCCGACAACAGCACCGTCCTCACCCCCGAAGAATTCGCGACGACGAAGGTTCAGCGCAAGACCGTCCGCCCCGCCCCCTGCGTGCCCGAGACCGAAGGGTGATGGGGAGACATCGCCGCGTCATGCTGTAAGGCAAGCGGATGCCACGGGCGATCGAGGAACCATGACCACAGCTGCCGAACTTGCCATCCGGGTGCGCCGCGCCGCGTTCAACCGCGCTATCGCAGAGGGCGACCTTGCCGCCATCCAGCCGCTGCTTGCGCCCGACGTCGTCATGGTGACAGGCAGCGACAGCGCGGTAATCGCCGGCCGGAAAGCGCAACTCTCGATTTGGAAGCGCGAATTCGCCCGGCAGGGGCGCGAGATCTATGTCCGCACGCCGGACAGCATCGTCATATCCGCCGTCGAACCGCTCGCGCTGGAGACAGGCCAATGGGAGTCGGTCGCTGCCGGCGGCGGAACGCCGTCCTGTGGCGGAAGCTACAGCGCAAAATGGCGAGAAATGGGCGAACATTGGGTGCTCGAAGCGGAGATCTTCGTCACCCTCCGCTAATTTGGGAATAGCCGGCGCCACGCCGAATGGCCGGGTTTCGGGGTGAAGGCTGCGGTTGAAAGGAAATCTGCCGTCGTCCTTTGTGGCGGTGGCGATAGACAAAGGTCGTACCCACGGCCCAGAAAAAATTTCCCTCTGAAATTCAATATTTTATTTCACATCAGAAATTGCCTTCACGCAGTTTCCGCAGCTGATGAGCCCCTCCGGGTAACGCGATTTTCACCCCCTTCTGATGGAATGGCCGTCGCTGCCAACCGACCGGAAAGGGTGAAGCATGAAAGCCGATCAGGGCCCTTCGACCTGGCCTCAACGGACAGACTGTCCGTCCTCCGATCCAGCGAATTGCTCGGGGGCGATCTTCGCCTAACCGGCGCCGACAGATCCAGCGCGTCCGGTGGACGCCATCACAACAGGGTGAACCTCATGCTGCTTCGAAGGTCTTCGAAGAGCGGCATCGACTGCCGTCATTCAAGATCCGCGCTGTGCTCGTTTCTGGTCGCTGCGATCGCCTGGTCCGCACCTTCGGCGGCCGTGCTGCTGGCGGGCGGATCACAGTCAGGCCGGTTCAACTGGTCGAACGAACTCGCAACACGGTTCGACACGGTCGGTGAGATTCAATGCCATGATCCAGCCAACCCCAGCGTCGCCAAGACGGCGACGGGCTGGATCGTAGGCAGTACCGACACCGTCGTGACCGCCGCTCACCTGTTTTTCCAGCGATCACGGGCCGGCGCGAGGGATAAGACCACCTTGTCGCCCACCCAATGCACCTTCCGCCTTTATGATGGCCAGGGCGCGTTGCGCGACGTCATCGGCTTTCGGTACGGACTGTCGGAATGGGCGGATATACGCCGCCGCTATGACAGCTCCTATGATGTGGCGGTTCTGAAACTCGACCGGCGGGCTGCAGTCAGATCGGTACCGGCCGTCAAAATTCTGAGCCACCTCTCCACCCCGACGGTCAAACTGGCCGCGTTCCATGGCGGCAGCCTGAGGAGCAGCCACCCTTGGCTCACAAGCGGCCAGACGAAGCTGTTCCCCAGCAATGTCGTCGTCGATCATTTCGACGACATGCGGATCAGCGACACCCGCCGGATGTTGGCAGCGTCGGCGGATTCAACGCCGGGTTCGTCTGGCGGCATGTATTTCGATCCAGCAAGGAATGCAGCAATCGGCATTCATGTCGGATCTCTCTGCGCTGAGAGCCAAGCCGGTTATGATGGCGCGAACTGCTTCAATTATGGCCTTCGCTTTGACGCGAAGCTGCTCGGAATGATCGACAGCGTCGTGTCCGACAGACCGTTGCTCGCGCAACTGATCCGAACGCGCTGAGATCCTACGGCATCGACTGGTTCATACGCCTGTAAAGCCCGCAGCGGGTGGCCAGGACGGAGACACCAGCGCGATTGCGCGGAACAGAGTGCCCATCTCTTCGTCCGCCGTCAGCCGGTGCAGCGCGATCCCGATCTCGTCGGTCCGCTCCGGATGAGCGCGGGCAAGCGTCGCCGCGCGGGCGGTAATGCCCAGCGTATTCAGGAAGAAGCTCTGCGAGACGGGCCCCTGCACCCGCGCTCCGCCCAGCTTGCCGACGCGCGCCATGGCGGTGAAGTCGACATGGGCCGTCAGATCGTTGGCCCCGGGATTGCTGAACACGTCGGCATAGGCATGAGCGTTGAGCGCCTGAAGCGTGTCGCCGGCATTGTAATTCTCATGACCATAATCGATAGCCAGCACCGCCCCGCCCTGGCGCGCCACCTGCCCCGCGAGCGCCCGTGCCACTGCCAGTCCGTCGGGCGACGTCTCATAGATGCTGCCGGCAACGGCATCGTGCAGATGCTCGGGCACCTTCTTCTCCGCGGGCTTGTCGCCGGGAACCGCGCGAAAGCCGTCATCGTCGAGCGTGACCATGCGTTCGCGCCAGCCAGAATAGGTCTTGATATATTGCCGATAGGGCAGCGCGTCGAAGAACTCGTTGGCGATCACCAGCATCGGGGCGTCGGTGGGCAGCGTTTCTATCGCGCTGTGCCAGATCGCGTTCGGAACGCGCTGCCGCTGCTGTTCCCGCAGCACCGGGCTGGTCTCGACGAAATGCACATGCGGGTGACGACGCTGCGAGGCCAAGGCGCGAAGCGCATCGGCCGCGAGCGTCCCCCGCCCCGGCCCCAGCTCGACATAATGAACGATCTCGGCCCCCGAACGGGCCCAGAGGTCGGCGCACCACAGGCCGATCATCTCGCCGAACATCTGGCTGACCTCGGGCGAAGTGATGAAATCGCCCTGCGCGCCGAGCGGATCGTGCGAGGCATAATAATGCGCGTTGCACGCCCCCATATAGTCGGCGACGCTGATCTTGCCCCGCTCCCTGATCCGCTGACTCAGCGCGTGGGCGAAGTCCTCGTTACTCTCCATCAGCCTGCTTCTGCGCTGTTCAAATCGCAGCACCATAATATATCATGGTTAGCAAATGCTTACCCACGGGCGTCGATCGACCGGCGACGCGATGCGGTGGCGATCAGATAGACTCCGCCGACGATCATCGGCAAAGTCAGCGTCTGGCCCATGGTCAGCCCCCAGCTCAGCGTGCCGAGCTGGATGTCCGGCTCGCGGAAATACTCGACGAAGAAGCGGCTCAGGCCATAGCCGAGCAGGAAGATGCCCACGAGCTTGCCCGGCTGGTTACGCGCGTTGGTCCGCCAGAAGAAAAAGGCGAGAACCAGCCCCAGCAGCAGCCCCTCGAGACCAGCCTCGTAAAGCTGGCTGGGATGGCGGGGCAGGCCGTCAGGTGCGGCCGGGAAGATGACGGCCCAGGGAACATCGGTCGGCCGTCCCCACAGCTCTCCGTTCACGAAATTGGCGAGCCTGCCGAAGAACAGTCCGAACGGCGTGCAGCAGGCGATATAGTCGTGGATACGCAGCCAGCTGAGCCCGTCGCGCCGCGCCATATAGAATATGCCCACCGAAACGCCCAGCGCGCCCCCGTGGAAGGACATGCCGCCCTCCCACAGCTTGAATATGTCGAGCGGGTGCATGAGGATTTCGGGCTGGTAGAAGAAGACATAGGCGAGGCGCCCGCCGATCAATATGCCCAGGGTCGCGTAGAAGACGAAGTCGTCGGCATGCCGCCGCTCCATCGGCGGATTGGGCTGCGCGATCAGCCGCGTAAGATAATACCAGCCGAGCAGGATGCCGGTGATGTAGGCCAGCGAATACCAGTGAATCTGAAGGATACCGAGATCGAGAGCGATCGGATCCAGGCCCAGATCGCTGAAATGTATGGCCGCGGCGGCGGCGGTAGCGGACAGTTGCAACGTCATTTCCCCGTCAGCGGATAAGCGCCTGCCATAGCCCCTGACCCCGGGCAGCGAAAGGCCCGCCGCAAGAGCGTCGTAACATAACGGCGCGTCGGACCGACCGTCACGCCGCGCGCAGGCGCAGGCGCAGTTCGTTCCATCCGTCCGCCCGCCGATAGTCGACGATCTCCGCCCAGTTTCGGACGAGCTCCAGGCCAGCGCCACCGCCGCGCTCGGGATTGGGGCCACCCGTGGCTTGCAGCCGGGGATCGAACGGACGGCCGGGATCGCGCAAGGTCAGACAGGGCGCCCCCTGCTCCACACCCAGAGCGAGTTCTATCCGGTCGGCATCGGACACACCGCCATGTTCGCGTGCGTTCGTCACCAGTTCCTCGACGAGGATCGCCAGCCGGGCGGCGGTCGGCGGCGCGAGGCCCACATCGCCGGCGAAAGATCTTGCCGCGGCGGTGAGCACCGCAACGGCCGTGGCGCCATTGCAACCTATGGTTACCTGCGCCGATTTCGAGTCCCGGTCAGCCATTAATGCGCTATGTCACGAGTTGCTGGTCATGGGGATGGCGAGAATCATGAAACGGGCTTTGCTTATCCTTTCGGGCGTGCTGCTGGCGGCCCAACCTGCCTGGGCCGAGATCGCCCGCATCAAGCGCGCGACCGGCGTCACGTCCATCGAACGTGGCGCCGGGCGACTGACCCCCTCGCCGGGGTTTCAGCTGCAGCCCGGCGATGTTCTGGTGACCGGCAAGGACGGGCAGCTCAGCCTGACCTTCATCGACGACACCCGCTTCTCGGTAGGACCGAACAGCCGCATCGCGGTCGACCAGTTCGATTATAACCGCACCACCCAGGCCGGCGCCTTCGTGACGCGGGTCGATCGAGGATCGCTTGCGGTCGTCTCGGGCCAGATCGCCAAGTCGAAGCGCGATGCGATGAAAGTACGGACCCCGACGTCGCTTCTGGGCGTTCGGGGTACCCGCTTCATCGTGGAGGTACCCAAATGATCCGCCGGACCATCGCGTCCCTCCTGCTGGTCTCCTGTCTGAGCGCCTGCGCGACCGGACCGACCCTGACCCTTCTTCCCAGCGAAGAGGGGAAGCAGGGCGCGGTCGCCGTGCTCGAGGAAAATGGCAAGCCGGTCGACTATGTCGTGACAGAGCTCAACAGCAGCACCAATCTTTCGGGCCGGCCGAAGACCCGTGCGATCAACCCGGACAAGCTCAATGCGCGACGCCTGGCGCTTCTTCAGGCGCTGCCGCCACCGCCGGTCCGGTTGCGGCTCTATTTCCAGCAGGGAACGACCAGACTGACCCCGGAATCGCAGCCCGGCCTCGACTTCCTGAAGAAGGAGGTTGCGGAGCGGCCCGGTGCGGAAGTGCAGGTCACCGGTCACACCGACACGGTCGGCAAGGTGGAAGACAATGACGTGCTGTCGGAGCGGCGCGCGGAGGAAGTGGTCAAGGCCCTGGCCGACCTGGGCATCGAACCGGCCCTGCTGACGGCAGTCGGGCGCGGCGAGCGCGAGCCGCTTGAGGACAAGGGCGATAATTATGCTTCGCCGGCCAACCGACGCGTCGAGGTCATCGTTCGATAGCGCCCGCGCTTCCAGCCTGCGGGCCGAGATAGCGCAGGGCGAGAATGGTAAGGTCGTCGCTCGGGTCGCAGCCCCTCTCGAACAGCCTCACCGCGTCGCGCAGTCCGTCGACCATAGCCGTCGCGCCGGAGAGGCCGCCGAGGACCCCCGTCAGCCGATCGTGGCCAAACAGGGTGCCGGCCTGATCCTGCGCTTCGCTCACCCCGTCGGAGATCAGCACCAGCGCTTCACCCGGCCGAAGCACGAGCCGTTCCTCGGGATAGGGAAAGTCGACGATGCAGAAAGGCGGCCCCCCGTCGAGCCGGTGTACCGCCACCTGTCCGGCGAGGTCGACGTGGAGCGGGTCTTCATGACCGGCATTCACCAGCCGGACCTCCCCGTTCGTCAGGTCGATCACGCCGATGACCATCGTGACGTTCATCGCCTCGCCATTGTCGCGCATCAGTTCTTCATTGAGCACGAACGCCACCTCGGCGAGGTCGGGCAGCCCGCGCAAAGCGACGCTTTTGGCGAGCGCCTTGGACAACGCCATGAACAAGGCGGCGGGAACCCCCTTGCCGGTCACATCGCCCAGAATGAAGGCGACCCGGTCCGCGTCGAGCCGGATGACGTCGTAGAGATCGCCACCGATCGACCTGGCCGGCTCGAGCACAGCATCGACGTCGAGCCTCGGATCGGTCCGTGCCAGCTCCGCGCGCGGCGGCAGCATGCCGATCTGGATCGATCGCGCAGCCTGCAACTCGCCCTCGGTGGCGGCGGCGGCCAGTCGTTCCTGGAGCAGCGTCTCGCGCAGCCGCTCCCGCTCGCGCCGTGCCTCGACGAACAGCCCGGTCGCGCTCCCCAACGCCGCGCCAGCTGCGAGCATGACCGGGCGGATCGGATCGAGCAGCAGAGAAAACTGGTCGAACGACACCCAGCACGCTGCGGCAACCGCGACGCAGCCGAGCAGCGGGGCCCAGCGCCAGCGGGATCGGACCGGCAACAGGCCGATGCACAACAAGGCGAGCACCAGTCCTGCTCCCCACTCGACCGCTGCCGCCCCGGCCGGTCGGCCGAGCCATCCCTTCCGCAATATCGCATCGACCGCCTGCGCCTGGACGAGCGTGCCGAAACCTTCAGCCGCCATCGGCGTGGCGACGATGTCGGCGGTCCCTTCCGCCGAAAGCCCGACCAGAACGATGCGCCCCGCAAAGGCATCGGCCGGGAAGCCCTGCCGCAGGACGTCCGCCGCCGAGACGATGTGAGAGTGAGGGATATGGCCGAAGCGCAGCGCCATTGCGCCGCGCATGTCGACGGGGATGCGGCGATCGCCCAGCGCCACCTGTCCGGGCGCCACGGCGAACCCGTCTTCTCCAGCGGCGACGCGGGCGACCTCGACAGCGAAGCCGGGCATGGGCCGTGCGCCGACGCGCATCAGCAGGGGAACGGAGCGGACGGTGCCGTCCCGATCGGGCGGGCCGTTGAGAAGGCCATGGCCGAGCGCCGCCTGCTCCAGCGGCCCAATGTTCGCGACCGCGCGCGGCTGCGCCGCGAGATCGGCGGGGGGGTCGCCCTTGATGACCGGGTCCACCACCAGGCCGGCCGGATCGCTGCCGGCGGCAGGCGTCGCTGCCCGGCCGAGTATGACCGGCGCGTGGGCGACCACCTGACCGAACAGGCCATCCATCGACGGGAGAGCAAGGACCTCGGCGCGGGCAGGCCCGCCGAGTTCGGGGTAGAAGGCCGCGAAGATGTCGGGCCGGATGCGGTCCGGCTCAGGAAAGAGCATGTCGAGACCGATCGCAGCCGGCTTGCGAGCCGCGATCTCCTCGACAAGCCGGGCGATGTGATAGCGGGGCCACGGCCAGGGACCGATCGCCTCAAGGCTTTCCGAATCGATCATCACGACCCGCACCGGCGAGGCGGAAAGGTCGCGCGGAGACAGGCGCTGCCACAGGTCGAACAGCGAAGTGCGCAGTTCCGGGCCCGCGAGGGCGGTTGTGAAGACCGCGAAGATCAGTCCGGCAAGACCCGCCAGCCAGACCCGACGGCGGGGTGAGGCGGTCAGAGCTTCACCTCGAGCCCGTCATAGGCGCACAGCACCTCGAGCGGCTGGTCGCGGCGGGTCAATTCCTCATAGCGGATGCTCTCTTTGTGCATCCGCTCGATGTCCGCATCGCTGTAGACGGGCTCGTGGTGGAAGAGCGCAAGGCGTCGCGCGGCTGCCTGATGGCAGATGTCGATCGCAACGATATTGGAGCTGTGGCCCCAGTCCTCTTTCATCGAGACCGCATCGGCCAGCGAGTACATCGTGTCGCAGATCACGAGATCGGCCTCGCGGAAGAAGCGGGCGACCTCTTCCTCATCCTCCATGGCCTCGATCTTGTGCTCGCTGTCGGTGGAGAAGATGGCCGTCTTTCCAGCGGCGTCGGTGAAGCGATAACCGAAGCTCCTGTGGCTGTGATTCTGCTCCATCATCTCGACCTGTACGCCGCCGATCGCATAGGTCTCGCCCGGCACCAGCGTACGGAACTCGATCTTCGCGCGCAGCCAGTCGAAGGCGACCGGAAAGCTGATCTCCTCCTGCTGCCGGCGGAAGGCCTGCTCGGCATCGGGATGGCCCGAGTGAATCACGATGCGCGAAGCGGGGTCGAAGGCTGGTCCGAAGAAGGGAAAGCCGCCGATATGGTCCCAATGGAGATGGGACATGAAGATGTTGAACTCGCGCTTGTGGCCCGCAGCCATGCGCCCGAACGCGTTTATCCCGAACTCCCGCGCGCCGGTCCCGAAGTCGCACAGGAGAAAGGAACCGTCGCCGGCATCGGTCTCGATCTCGATGCAGGTGGTGGCGCCGCCATAGGTCGCGCCCGCCGCGAAATCGAGTTCGCCCTCCACGAAGGCCAGCGCTTCCGCCTTGTCGGCAAAGCGCCTGCCCTGCGCGGCGACGAGCGCGCCGGCAATCTTGTCGCGGATCGAGGTCGCGGTCTGCGCGACCGCCAGAGAGCCTCGTGTCCCCCAGAAACGAACCAGCATCGCATCCCCCCGGATGACAGGTCAGGCGGTCAGCGCGGCCTCGACCGTGTCGGTGACTCCGAATAACTTATCGTAGCGGCTGATCGCCAATATCTCGCGCACGATCTCGTTCGGCCGTGCCAGCAGGATGCGGACCCCTGCCCCGTCCGCCTTGCGCTTGGCGAGGGTGAGCGCACGCAAGCCGCGCGACGACATATAGTCGATACCATGGCAGTCGAGCACCAGCCTGGCGCTGCTGCCGGCGCAGCGCTCGACCGCCTGTTCCAGCTGCGCACCGAACAGCGCAGCAGTCGACTCGTCCACCTTGCCGGCAGGGACGGCAATGATCGCACCGTCCTGCACTTCTTCGGACCATTCCATCTGCACACTCCCCCGGAAGACCATCAATCTATCCGTGAAGCCGCGCAGTGGGAAGTTAGGCAAATGTTACATATCTATACGCGCCAGCCAGTCCGCGATCATGCGACGGCCGGCCTCTACCGCCCGGCTTCCATGCCGGCCATGATCATCCCGCAGCGCCTCGACGCTGGTCCCCGCCGCATGGATATAGGGCTCGTCTTCCAGCCATGCGTCGAAGCGGGGATCCTCGCCCATCTCCGGATGGCATTGCAGGGCAAGGATGTTCTGCCCCCGGCGGAAGGCCTGGTGTGCATATTTGTCCGACGAGGCAAGCAACTCCGCCCCCTCTGGAAGGTCGAACGTGTCGCCATGCCAGTGCAGTACGGGCACATCCGCGATATGCCGCAGCGGAGAGGAAAGCCCCGTATCGGTTATCGCGACCGGGGCGAAGCCCACTTCCTTGACCGGCCCCGCATAGACGCGGGCGCCCATGGCGGCGGCGATCATCTGGCTGCCCAGGCAGACGCCCAGTGTCGGCCGGTCGAGCATGATGCGCCGCGCCAGACGCGCGATTTCGCAGCCGATCCAGGGATGGCGGTCGGTCTCATACACGCCCATCGGTCCACCCATCATCACGACCAGATCCGGACTGTCGAAATCGACATTCGGGAATTCCGGATCGGTGACGTCGATGCGGTCGATCACGAAGCCCGCCGCTTCGACGGGCGCACGAAAGCCGGCTATGCCTTCATAGGGAACATGGCGGATGACGAGGGCTGTCTTCATGCCGCGACCTTATCCGGATCGCCGACGATTCGAAGCCCAGCCATTCTTAGGCGGCGGAAAGTTTATCTCTACCCACCAGGTCGAGTAATCGCCGGGTGACCGCGCCTGCGCCCACCCGGCAGCAGCCTCAGTCGCCGGTCAGGATGCGGTCGACCAGCTGCTTCACGGTCGGCACGAAACCGTTCGAGTAGAAGGGGTCCTGTTTGAACTTATAGGCGGCATGACCTGCGAACATCAGATTCTGATCGACAGGGCCGCCATGGGCGATGTCCTGAAGCGTTTTCTGGATGCAGAAGCTGCGCGGATCGGCGAGGCGGCCGGTCGAATTATTCTCATTATCCGCCCAGGACGAGAAAGCGCACTGGCTGAGGCAGCCCATGCAGTCGGCCTGATCCTTGCGGATCGTCTTCATCTCCTCGGTGGTAACGAAGACGAGCGTGTTGTCCGGTGTCTTCAGCGCATTGGTGAAGCCAAGGCCATACCATTCGCGCGCGCGTTGGAGATCGCCGAGCGTCACCCAGAAGCTCTTGCCCTTCACGCCCACGTCGAGCTGATATTGATGGTCACCGGCAGCTTCCATGGAGAAGGCGATCTGCCGCTCGGAGCGGGCCTCGAGATTGCGCAGGAAGGGATTGCGCACCGCCGAAGAATAGAAACCCGTCGGCGAGAAGCGATGGAGCAGCACGTCGCCCGGCTCCAGCTTGGTGAGCTCGTCCTTCCACCCCTGGGGAATGGGGCTTTCCTTGGTCAGCAACGGGCGCGTCCCGAACTGGAAGGCGATCTGGCCGAGTTCGGGATTGTCGATCCAGTCGTTCCAGTCGCGCAGATACCAGACGCCGCCGGCCATCACGATCGGCACATCGTCGGAAATGCCGCCCTGCCGCATCGTGTCGCGCAGTGCCTTCACCCGCGGATAGGGGTCCTGCGGCTGGCGCGGATCTTCCGCATTGGACAGGCCGTTATGGCCGCCGGCGAGCCAGGGATCCTCATAGACAACCGCGGCGAGCCATTCGGCCGCCTTGGAATAAGCGCGCTTCCACAGCGCGCTGAAGGCGCGCCCCGAGGAGACGATCGGCAGATAATGCACGCCGTAGGAGGCCGCGATCTCGCTGAGCTTGTACGGCATGCCCGCACCGCAGGTTACGCCGGCCACCATGCCCCGGGTGCGTTCGAGCACGCCGTGCAGCACGCGCTGGGCGCCACCCATTTCCCACAGGACGTTGATGTTGATGGCACCCTTGCCGCCGGAAATCTCGAATGCTCGCTTGACCTGCTCGACCGCGCCGTCGATCGCATAGGAGACCAGTTCTTCGTGCCGGTCACGCCGGGTGAGCGCGCGGTAGACCTGCGGAATGATCTTGCCTTCGGCATCATAGCTGTCCGCATTGACGGCAGACACCGTCCCGACACCGCCCGCTGCGGCCCACGCTCCCGAACTCGCATGATTGGTCGCCGCGACACCCTTGCCACCTTCGATAAGGGGCCAGACTTCGCGCCCACCATAGACGATCGGCCGCAGACCTTTGAACAACGAGACCTCCAAAAAACCACGAACAGGACGATTGGGAATTCGCGCCCTATAGTGCGAACGCCAAAAAAATGCGCGCAAAATCTGGGGAGAGGTAATTGCCGCGCCCTATGCGACCGGCTCCCGCCCCATCGCTCCCCAATAGAGGGCACGATAGCGCCCGATCATTACCTGCTCCTCGAAAGCGGCCAGTGCGACGTTGCGATTGGCCATGCCGACATCGCGGCGCAGCTGGGCATTTCCCAAAAGCGTTCGCAACGCGGCTGCAAGCGCGCCTTCGTCTGCGCAAGGGGTGACGAAAGCCCGATTCTCCGGCGCGACCATATGGGCGATATCGCCGACATCCGTCGTCACCGCCGGGAGGGCGCAGGCCATCGCCTCGATCAGCGAGATCGGGAATTGCTCGCTGTCGGACGATAGCGCGAACACATCGAAAGCCGACATGTAGCGCACGGGATCGCGCACGAAACCCGGCAGAATAACGCGATCGGAAACCGAAAGTCGCGCCACCTCCTTGAGGATAGTATCCCGTTCGGGCCCATCTCCCAGGATCACGAGGCGGGCATTAGCGGGCGCGCCCGCGGCAAAGGCCCTGACCAGCCGGGGCAGATTCTTGACCGGGCGCAGGCCCGCCACCGTGCCGACGATCGGCCCCTCCACGGGCGGACAGCCCGGCAAGGACAGCGGCGCGGCCAGATCGGCTTCGGACGGCAGACCTATGCCATTGGGTATCCGCACGACACGGTCGGCGGGCTGCCACCATATGGCGCGCGCGATGCTCTCCAGGCGATGCGATGGCACGACCAGGCGATGCGCGGCATGCAGCATCAGGCGCCGGAACCAGATGCGGGCGGGCTTCTGTCCTGCTGCCTCGTCTTCGTTGAACCCATCCTCATGATGGATCAACGGCGGCAGGCCCCGGCCCGCAAAGAGGCGGCGGGCGCCGACGATGTCCATCGCACCCCAATTATAGCTCAGCACGAGATCGAAATCCGCCATGTAGCGCGCCAGTGCCGCATAACGACCGACGCCCGGCAAGCCCTGCAAGGACGGCGCATCGTCTCCGGGAAAGGCGACGCTGATCGCGGGATCGAGCGCCTCGCGTGCCGCCAGAGCGCCTGGGACCGCCGTCAACACGACATGCTCAGCCTTGTCACCGAACGCGTTCATCAGGCGAACGGCCCGCGCCTCCTTGCCCCCCAGCATGAAGGTCGAATGGCAATGAAGGATGCGTGCGGGGCGGGGCACCGGATCAGGCCGTCGCGGCTTCCGCCGCCTCTATGCGCGCAAGCAGACGATCGATCGCCGCGACGCAGTCCGGTTCGAACAGCGTCGGCGCATGGCCCACACGCGGGATGTCGAGCCGCTCGAGCTGTGGCAGCTGGGCCGCCATCCGGGCCGCCGTCTCCGCCGACAAAATGTCCGAAATCTCGCCGCGCACCAGCAGCGCGGGGATCGGCTTCATGGCATCCGCGAGTGGCCAGAGGTCGCCCGGCGCCTCATTGCCCGGGACGCGAAAGGGTTCGGCAATTCCGGCATCATAGTCGGCCACGATCCGCCCGGCGCTGGTCAGCCGGAACAGCCTTTTCGCCATGCCGATCCAGTCGTCGAGGCCATAATCCGGATATGCCTGCTGATGCACCTCGGCCAGCCCGCGCGCCGCATGCAACCAGGTCGGATAGCTGCTGCCCTTGCCGACATAGCCGCGAATCCGCACGAGGCCTGCCGGATCGATTGCAGGACCGATGTCGTTGAGCAGGAGACCTGCCACCTTGCCGGGTTGCGTCGCGGTGATCAGCATCGACAATATTCCGCCCAGCGAGGTGCCGAACAGGACGAAGCGTTCGAGCCCCGCCTGTTCGATCAGCGCTGTCAGATCCTCGAGATAGGTGGCCGGAACATAGGTCATCGGGTCCTTGGCCCGCTCGCTCTCTCCCCGTCCGCGGAGCTCGACGCAGATCAGCCGCCAGCGATCGGCAAGCCGTTCCGCGACGGGTGCGAAGTCACGGGCGTTGCGCGTCAGGCCCGGGATGCAGAGGATCGGAGGGCGTTTCACCCCGTCCGACGGGCGCCCCTCCGCCGGTCCATAGTCACGATAGTGGAGCCGCAGGCCATCTTTCGACACCCAGTGACCGTCCGTCCAATCCGCCATGCTTGCACCTCACCCTATCGAGCCCCCATATTGCCGTATGACCATTGCCCCGCAAGCCGCAGCCTATCGGCCCGATCCGCAAATCGCGAAGATCGCCGACAGACTGGCCGTTCCCGTCAGCGCAGCCGACTTCCCGAATACCATCCTGCGCTTCCGGAACCGGCGCTGGGACGGCGCCGTCGGACTGGACGGGCTGAGCGACGAACAATGGGTACGGCATTTCGGACGTTTCGAGCCGCTGCCCGACAATCTGCCGCAGCCGCTGGCGCTGCGCTATCACGGGCACCAGTTTCGCCATTATAATCCCGACATCGGCGACGGTCGCGGCTTCCTGTTCGCCCAGTTGCGCGACGGATCGACCGAGTATCCCGGCGGGCGCCTGCTCGACCTCGGCACCAAGGGATCGGGACAGACCCCCTATAGCCGGTTCGGCGACGGCCGGCTGACCCTCAAGGGCGGTGTGCGGGAAATCCTGGCGACGGAGATGCTCGAGGCGCTGGGTGTCGAAACCTCGAAGACCTTCTCGCTGATCGAGACCGGCGAGGCGCTGCAACGCAATGACGAGCCCTCCCCCACCCGGTCGGCGGTTCTGGTCCGTATGAGCCACGGCCATATCCGCATCGGTACCTTCCAGCGGCTGGCGACGCTCGACGAGCCGGAGACGATGCGCGACCTGATCGACTATACGCTGGTCAACCTGTTCGGCCAACAGCCGGGGAATGCGGCCGCCGGACAGCTTCTGGACCTGGCCTGCCGCAGGACCGCGCGTCTGGCCGCCAGCTACATGGCGGCGGGTTTCGTCCATGGCGTCCTCAACAGCGATAATATCAACGTCACCGGCGAAAGCTTCGACTATGGACCCTGGCGGTTCAACCCGAACTGGAACCCGGCCTTCACCGCAGCCTATTTCGACCAACAGGGCCTGTACGCCTTCGGACGGCAGGCGCACGCGATCCACTGGGACGTCGTGCAACTCGCCAAGTCGCTGCGGCTGGTCGCCGAGGCCGAGGAATTGGCGCCCGCGCTGGACATGTGGCCGCAGCTGTACGAGGGCGAGGTGGCCGCCGCGCTCTGCCGCCGGCTCGGCATCGCACCACGTGGCGAACAGCCCGACCTCGCGTTGATCCAGTCGATGGACGTCGCCCTGCAGAAGAGCGAAGTCTCGATCGACCGCTTCTTCTTCGACTGGCGCGGCGGAAAGCGGCGCGCGGCCTCTCCCGCCGATCCGCTCTACGATGGCGACGATTTCGCGCCGTTCCGCGAGGCGATCGGCGCCTATGAGGGCGTGGTCTCGCTCGATCATCCCTATTGGTCGGATGCAGAACCCTGCGCGATGCTGATCGACGAGGTGGAGGCGATCTGGTCGGAAATCGACCGCGACGACGATTGGTCGCGCCTTCACGCCAAGGTCGAGGCGATCCGTCGCATGGGTGAGGCGTTACGCAGTTAGAGCCTGTCGCATCGAGGAAAGAAGGGCCTTGAGCGGCTCCTGGGAGACCTGGATTGTTCCGCTGACCGACCGCTCCAGATCGAAGATCATGGTCAGGGCCAGAGCGAGCAGCAGAAGCAGCAGCAACGCCGCCGGCCGGTGGCGCGTGCCCGATGCCCCGCCCGATGCCGCGATAGAGTAGCCGAGCATCAGCGCCGCAAGAACGGCGCTGAGGCACAATATCTCCAGCACGGCACCGGGAATATGCGCGCCGCGCGCCGCCGCCCGGCTGGCTGCCAGATCGAAGCTCTCGTTGACCGCATCCATGAGCCCGCGAGTGAGCTGCGGCGAGGGGTCGGTCCTGATCGCCCGGCCGACCTCGGACCAGATTTGCGACTGCAGCGACGCCATCCGGGGGTCGTCCTGCCCCGCCTCGGCCCGTTCGGACCAGTCGACCCGCAGCTGGGCATAGCGATATAAAGAGCTTTCCAAGGCTTTGCTTGACACCGGTTCAAGCAGTTGCGCACGCAGGAAGGCGGTGCCCAGCGCATTGGCTTCGGCCACGACCAGCGCGCGCCGGTCCTCATATCGGTTGAGCGCCAGCGAGAAGGTAAACCCCAGCAAGAGCGCGAGCAGACCCAGCATAGCCGTGAACAGATGGTCCGGAACGGGGGCAAGCTTTGTCGGCTTCGCTCCGCCCCTCGCCCCGAGACGCTGCCACCGCAGACCGATTTCCATGGCGATCACGAGCAGGAAAAATATACCCAGCCCGATCGCAATCAGTGGCACGACAGCCATTCGCTCCCCCAAGCGCCCGGCAAAGGTCGATCGACCCATAGCGATCACAGTGCCTGCCGAACACACCGCGCAGATTAACAGTAAATGAACGACTATCCAGAGACTAGTTGCTCTCTATGGAAAGTTATTGCTGGAAACTATCAACAGTCAACTGACCGATCAATTGTTTCGTTTCATCGCCATCAGCGAACCCGATACCGTTGCGGACACGTTTATTCGTTCATGAGGTAC
Organism: Rhizorhabdus phycosphaerae; assembly: GCF_011044255.1. Lineage (NCBI taxonomy): Bacteria > Pseudomonadati > Pseudomonadota > Alphaproteobacteria > Sphingomonadales > Rhizorhabdaceae > Rhizorhabdus > Rhizorhabdus phycosphaerae. Next base: position 4,066,044 of record NZ_CP049107.1, on the reverse strand, counting down.
GCAATCACCCCCCACCGCCCCGGCCTCGCCGCGATTGCCGCTGTGCTGGCCCTGTCCGCAACCCCGTCATTTGCGCAGGAGACTGTCGAGGCCGCGCCTCCAACGCCCCCTGCTGCAGCCACCCCGGTAGCGCCCGTGGCGCCGCCCGCGCTCGACTCCGGCGCGGCGACCACGCCAACCGAGTCCACCACGTCCGCGTCGACGGTGCCCCCTGTCACGACCGATACAGGCATGACCTCGCAGGCGCCCACAATTGCTCGCAGCACGCCTGTGCTCGCAATCCCCGCTCCCGCCGTGCTTGTCGACACGCCTCCCGCTCCCACTGCGCCGACCCCGCGCAGCCCGACGCAGGCCAGTTCCAGGACCGCCTCGCGGGCGCTGCCTGCGCCTGCCGCTCCCGCGCTGAGTGAGCCGGCTGCGGCCCCCATCCCGGCGCCGGTTTCGGCCGATCGCACCGTCGCCGCGCCTTCCACGCTTGGCGCCTCTGCCGAAGCGCGTCCTGCCGCAGTACCGCCCGCGGGCGAGTCTGCGACGGATAGCGACATGCTTCCCATCGCAGGGGCTGCGGGCGCCGCCCTGCTGCTCTTGGGAGGCGGGCTATTCGCCGCGACACGGCGCCGTCGCCCGGACGAGGCGCGCGAGGATGTGGCCTTTGTCGCAGCGGCACCGCGCGCCGCGGTCGATCCGGAGCCTGTACGTCCGCTGACCCCGGCCATTCCCACACCGGCCGCGATGGCGGCATCGCCCGCAGCGGCCGCCGCACTGCCCTCTGGGTTCAACCTGTCGAGGTTCGGCCGGCACACCCAGGCCGCCTATCGCGGGCCGACCCCGGATAACCCGTTCCTGTCGCTGCGCCGCAGGCTGAAGCGGGCTAGCTTCCTGGATGCGCGCGAGCGAATGGCGTCGTCTTCGCCCCCCGCCGCGCCACGCGAAGCCGCGGCGGCTCCGGTCGCGGCTGCGCCTGCGGCCCGGCCTGCCGGCCTCGTGACGACAAAGGTTCGGGCTCCGTCCCGACCCGGCTTCCGGCCCGCCTTCCAGGGCTGATCGCCTGCTCGCCGATAGACGAATCCCGCCGCAGCCTTCCCCGTTGCGGCGGGACTATCCTTTTATCTGTCGAAGGATGGCAGCGGACAGGGCCTCTAGATGATCAGGGAAAAGGCATTCCCGAAATTGTGGAGCAGGACCGGAAGCACCAGACTTCCCGTACGCAGGCGAAGCCAGACCGCGAGGAAGGATGGAATCGCCGTCAGCGCAAAGGTCGCAGGATCGAAGCCGAAACCGCCATGCGAAAAACCGAAGGCATGGGCCATTCCAAAGAGAAGGCAGGAGAGAACGGCACCCCAGCCCCAATCTACGCCGAAAAATCGAGTCCGACCGGCAAAGGCCCGATCAAGCGCACATAACAGCAGGCCCCGATAGAAGAGCTCTTCCTCCAGGCCCGGCATCGTTAACTGAAAGGCAACATCCTCGCCGTTCGACGGATCGGCCGGAAAGATCATGGCGATGATCACGAAGAAGGCGCAGTAAAATGCGGCCACCGGCAGCGCGGCCCTGAGGCTGCCGGGCTCCTGCGATAGGGTGAAACCCGCGCGGCGCCAGCCGAACGCCGGCGTCGTAACGATCGCCGATGTAACGATCGCCGCCATCAGCTTGCCTTGCCAATTCCACGCTCCGCCGATCAGGTCGGGCAGTAGACCATAAAGGTTGGTGAGCAGCGCGTCGTTGACGGCCACCAGTAGGGCCGCGACCAGCAACCACCGCAGCGAGAAAGCCCGATGGTCCGCCGATCCTGCCAACATTCCCAAAGCGAGGAAGATCGCAAGCGTCCCTCCAAGGCCAATCAGTCCGTTCATGCGCCCTCCTTTCCATGTGCAGGGAGCGCATGCTAGCTCGGCCCCGGCCATCGGCCTCCTCAGAAGGCGCCTTTTCCTTCCTCAAAAGCCGGCATCGTCCTGATTCTGTCGGACGATGGCTCCCGCCGGATCGCGATGCGGTACTCGCTGGGGGTACGTCCCTCGACCATGCGGAAGACACGATTGAAGCTGGCCAGCGACGCGAATCCGCTGTCCAGCGCAATAGCGATCAGTTTGTCACCATCGCCTCGCTCAGCCAGCAATCGACGTGCTTCCTCGACGCGATACTGGTTGAGGAAACCGCGGAAATGGTCGTGACCCAGTTCTTGATGGATGAACCGCCGCACCACGCGTTCCGGCGCGCCCATACGCTCGGCGAAGCTGGCAAATGTCAGTTCGGGATCAAGGAAAATGCGCTCACTCTTCATCAGACGAGAAAGGTGTCGGTGCAGCATTTCGTCTCGTGCCGTCCGATACTCCGCCGGCTCTCCCGGTGCGGGGGGATCGCCCGCGACGATGCCGAACCGCAGCACATCGGCACGCACAGTCAACAGCCTGCCGGCCAGCCATAATCCAAATGCCAGGATCATTGCGTTCTGGGTCATGGCAAACCAGAGCGGTCGCCACGTGAAGCCGAGCAGTCCGTCGGCCGCGAGATCGATGAACAGCATCCCGCCGAGCAGGATCGTGACCAGTATCCGGGCATCGTGGCGCCGTTCGATCAGATCGTCCCGACGCTCCGCGAGCAACCGCCAGACCAGGTGGCCGACAATGGCAAGCCCGAGAAATACGAGCAGGCGCGACAGCCCCGCGTCGGCCAATGCCGCACCGCCCAACCCACGGTCGAGTGCGGCCAGCGCGGCCCAGACCAGACCAACGCCCAGAACGCCTCCCCGCAGCCTGAAACGGCTGTCGAAGCAGGACAGGCAGAACCACCAGAGGAAGATCACCGTGAATCCGCTGAGCATGTGGGCAAGGGCGCCAGCAGGTCCGCCCGGGACCATCGCCCTCGTCGGCGTATTGCCGATCACGAAACCGGCAACGCAAAGAGACAGCGGAAGGAAGAGGGCGGCGGGCAATCCGATTGCCCGGCGCTGGACCAGCAGACGCCAGGCCAGCATCAGCATTGTCGCCACGGCTCCCGCCCGGATCGCGACGTCACATTGATCGACGAACATATAGCCGGGATAGCGGAGGGTGCGGCTTCAGGCCACTTGATCCCGCCTAGCCGCCCCCCATCAATGCCGATCAGACGTGGCAACGCCGTTCCCGCCTCAATCGGTCAGGTCTTCCCACATTCCCTTGATCCGCGAAAAGAACCCGCTCGATTGCGGCGACTCCTCACCGGTCTCGGTCGCCCGGAACTCCTCGAGCAATTCCTTCTGGCGGGCGGTCAGCTTGGTCGGCGTCTCGACATCGATCTGGATCACCAGATCGCCATGGCCGCGCCCGTTGAGGACGGGCATGCCCGCGCCGCGCTGGCGAATCTGCTTGCCGGACTGGATGCCCGCAGGAATGCGGATCTCATGCCTTTGCTTGTCGAGGCCGGGAACTTCGATGCTGCCGCCCAGCGCTGCGGTCGTGAAGCTGATCGGCGCGCGAGCGAAAAGCGTCGTCCCGTCGCGCTGGAATATCCGATGCTCGGCCAGATGGATGAAGATGTAGAGGTCGCCCGCCGGGCCTCCGCGCGCTCCGGCCTCGCCTTCGCCCGTCAGCCGGATTCGGGTACCTTCGTCGACGCCCGCCGGTATGCCCACGTCGAGGGTCTTGGTCTTCTCGATCCGACCCTCGCCATGGCAATCGGGACAGGGGTCCGAGATGACCTCGCCCGCGCCGTGACAGGCTGGGCAGGTCCGTTCGACCACGAAGAAGCCCTGCTGCGCGCGCACCTTGCCGTGACCGCCACAGGTCTTGCAATGCTGCGTTCCGGTGCCCGGCTTGGCGCCCCGGCCGTCGCAGGTGTCGCACTGCGCCGCCACATCGACCGTGATGCTGGCCTGCTTTCCGGCATAGGCATCCTCGAGCGTTATCTCGAGATCATAACGCAGGTCGGCCCCGCGCCGGACGCTCGATCGCTGTCCGCCGCCCCGGCCACCGCCCATGAACTCGCCGAAGATATTGTCGAAGATATCCGAGAAGCCCTCGAAACCACCGCCGCCACCAAAGCCGCCGCCGGGTCCGCCATTTTGGAAGGCCGCCTTGCCGAACCGGTCATAGGCAGCCCGCTTCTGCGGGTCCTTCAGGCAATCATAGGCTTCGTTAATGGCCCGGAACTTGGCTTCCGCCTCGTTGTCGCCGGGATTACGATCAGGGTGATACTGCATGGCAAGGCGACGAAAGGCCGTCTTGATGACCTTGTCGTCGGCAGTACGCTCGACCTGCAGAAGTTCGTAATAGTCCGTTTCCGTGCTCATCGCACCCCGCAACCCAGCTTGCTGTCCGCCGCCTGCTACGGCTCCCGGCGAGAAATATCGGCCAATCCATGGCAGACATTACACGGCCCCGCCAGCATGGACGGGGCCGGTAACGTCTCGCTTCCGTGGAAGCTTACTTCTTACTGTCGTCGACTTCCGAAAACTCGGCGTCGACCACATCGTCATTCTTCGGCGCCTCGTCGGAAGTCGCACCGGTCGAAGCCTGCTCCTTCTCGTAGATCGCCTGTCCCAGCTTCATCGCCACCTGGGCGAGGGCCTGGGCCTTTTCGGTCATCGCCTCGGGCTCGCCGCCCTCGACTGCGGTCTTCGCCTCGGCGATCGCCGCCTCGATCTCGGACTTGAGCGCGCCGTCGACCTTGTCGCCATGCTCCTGCAGCTGACGCTCGGTCGTATGGATCAGGCTTTCGGCGTTGTTCTTCGCCTCGGCCGCCGCACGACGCTTCTTATCCTCGTCGGCGAACTTCTCGGCATCCCTCACCATGGCGTCGATGTCGGAGTCGGACAGACCGCCCGATGCCTGGATCTTGATCTGCTGCTCCTTGCCGGTGCCCTTGTCCTTGGCCGACACGTTGACGATGCCGTTAGCGTCGATGTCGAAGGTGACCTCGATCTGCGGCACGCCCCGCGGCGCCGGCGGGATGCCGATCAGATCGAACTGACCGAGCAGCTTGTTATCCGCCGCCATCTCGCGCTCACCCTGGAAAACCCGGATGGTGACCGCATTCTGGTTGTCATCCGCGGTCGAATAGACCTGCGACTTACGCGTCGGAATGGTCGTGTTGCGGTCGATCATGCGGGTGAAAACGCCACCCAGCGTCTCGATGCCCAGCGACAGCGGCGTGACGTCGAGCAGCAGGACGTCCTTGACGTCGCCCTGAAGCACGCCCGCCTGGATGGCAGCGCCCATCGCGACGACCTCGTCGGGGTTCACGCCCGTGTGCGGTTCCTTGCCGAAGTAGCTTTTGACCACTTCGCGGACCTTGGGCATCCGGGTCATACCGCCGACCAGCACGACCTCGTCGATGTCGGAGGCCTTCATGCCGGCATCCGCCAGCGCCTTCTTGACCGGATCGATCGAGCGCTGGATCAGGGGCTCGACGAGGCGCTCGAGATCAGCGCGGGTGATCGACTTGACCAGATGCTTCGGGCCGGTCGCATCGGCCGTAATGAACGGCAGGTTGACTTCCGTCGTCTGTGCCGAGGACAGCTCGATCTTCGCCTTCTCAGCGGCTTCCTTCAAACGCTGCAGCGCAAGGCGATCCTTGGTCAGGTCGATCCCTTCGGCCTTCTGGAAATCGCTTGCGAGATATTCGACGAGCTTGGCGTCGAAATCTTCGCCGCCCAGGAAGGTGTCGCCGTTGGTCGACTTCACTTCGAACACGCCGTCGCCGATCTCGAGGATCGAGATGTCGAAGGTGCCGCCGCCGAGGTCATAGACCGCGATCGTCTTGCCGTCGTTCTTCTCGAGACCATAGGCCAGCGCCGCCGCCGTCGGCTCGTTGATGATGCGAAGCACCTCGAGCCCGGCGATCTTGCCGGCGTCCTTGGTCGCCTGGCGCTGAGCGTCGTTGAAATAGGCCGGGACGGTGATCACCGCCTGCGTGACGCTCTCGCCCAGATAGCTCTCGGCGGTTTCCTTCATCTTCTGCAGGGTGAAAGCCGAAATCTGCGACGGCGAATAATCCTCGCCGCCCGCCTTGACCCAGGCGTCGCCGTTCGGGCCCTTGACGATATGATAAGGCACCAGCTCGGTGTCCTTGCGCGTCACGGGATCGTCGAAGCGGCGGCCGATCAGGCGCTTGACCGCGAAGATCGTATTCTCGGGATTCGTGACGGCCTGGCGCTTGGCCGGCTGCCCGATAAGACGCTCGCCATCCTTGGAGAAGGCGACGATCGAAGGCGTGGTGCGTGCGCCTTCCGCATTTTCGATGACCTTGGGCTTGCCGCCTTCCATTACTGCAACGCAGCTGTTGGTCGTGCCGAGGTCGATACCGATTACCTTTGCCATTCCAGTCCTTTCAAACCCCCACAGCGCGATCCCGGCAGGCCCCCAGAAAACGAGGCGAGCATGCGGCCGATCGCAGTGAACGGGGGCGATATAGGTGGGGATTTGATTGCTGCAAGTCGCGAGACCGCCTAATTGCCGAGGATGTTGGAGGAGTATCGGATGCGTCGCCTGTCTATCGCCCTTCTCGCCTGCGCCGCCCTGGCCGCCTGCAGCCCCGGCGGCGGCGACCGCCCCTTGGTCGAGGATGCGCGGGTCCGGCTGTCCGCTGTCTCGGACGCGCCGTCGGCCGGCTATTTCACGCTGAAGGGCGGAAAGTCCGACGATCGCCTGCTGCGCATCGACAGCGCCGTGGTCGAGAAGATAGAGATGCACGAGTCGGCCATGGACGGGGGCATGATGACGATGCGGCCATTGAAGGAACTGGCGGTTCCCGCAGGCGCCACGGTCACGTTCGCTCCGGCCGGGAGCCATGCGATGCTGTTCGGAATCGACAATCGCATTACCCCCGGCACCGGGATCCCCATGCTGTTCACCTTCGCGAGCGGCGCCAAGATACAGGTCGAAGCCAAGACGATGGCGCCCGGCACACATGACATGGGCAGCATGGAGCACTGATGGCCACCGCGCCACTTCCACCGCCGACCCTGCTTGTCGCGTCGCCACATTCGGGCACGCGCGCCTTGCGCTCCGTCCTCTCGCAACATCCCGGAATAAACATCGCGCCCGAGTTCGACTTTCTCGTCGACGCGATCACGCCCGATGGCCGCCTGATGAAACGCGACGCCTTCCTGCGCTCGGTCGAGTATAATGCGCGGTTCAAGCGGCTCGGGCTGTCCGTGCCCGCGGGCGAGCCCTTCGCGGGAATCGCGCGAGCCTTTTACGAGCAGGTCGTCGCCGCACGCCCCGCCGCGACGGTCCACGGCTTCACGCTGCAGCAGGATTTCGACCGTATCCTGTGGCTCTGGCCGGACGCCCGCTTCATCCATCTGGTTCGCGACGGGCGCGACGCCGCGGTCGGACAGATGCGCGCAGGGCAGGCCAGCAATTTGTGGCACGGCATCGAGGACTGGGCGACGGCCGAGGCGCTGTGGGACCGCATGTCGCACAAGCTGCCGCCCGACCGCCAGTTCAGCCTGCGCTTCGAGATGCTCGTCAACGAACCCGATTTCGAACTGCAACGGCTGTGCGAATTTCTGCAGCTGCCCCTGGTTCCCGCGATGCTGCAGCAATCCGGCGTCTTCGCGCAGGAACCGCAGGGCCTATGGCGCAGGGCCGAAGCGAAGGAGGTCTCTGCCGCCGAGCATCGCGCTGCCCGATGGCTGCTTCAGAACAGCTATTTCCTGAGTGGCACGGTCCGGGGGCCATCGATCATCCGCCGGATCCGGTTCAATCTCGGCAACCGCCTCGCGCTGATCAACCGGGAGCGACGGATGTTGGGCACCGGGCTCTGGCTCAAGAGCTTTTTCATCGGCAAGCTCGGGTCGAGAAAGGCCAAAGCTCGCATCAAGCGCCGGCGTTTCGACATAGAGAGCCGGCAGGAGATGTGACGACCGCCGCGCCGCAACGACGCGGCACGGCGGATCATCCGATCAGGCGTCGGGCGCCTTGGCCACGCCAACCAGCGCCGGCCGCAGCAGGCGATCCTTGATCATGTAGCCGCCCTGCATCTCCTGCACGACCGTACCGGGCTCCGCGTCGGCGGAGGGAATTTCCAGCATCGCCTGGTGGCGGTTCGGATCCAGCCTGGCGCCGATTGCCTCGATCTTGGTGATGCCGTTCCGCTGGAACACATTGTCCAGTTCCTTGGCGGTCATGTCGATCCCGGTCAGCAGCGACTTGATCCGCTCGTCCTCGCGAAGATCCGCAGGGATCGCCGCCAGGGCTCGCGCCAGATTGTCCGCCACCGACAGCATGTCGCGGGCGAAGCCGGTCGCCGCATAGGCCGACGCATCGGCCTTTTCCTTCTCGAGGCGACGACGGACGTTCTGGGTCTCGGCCTGGGCGTACAACACCTCGTTGCGCAGCTTTTCGATCTCACCCTGCAATTGCGCGGCCTGGCTTTCGGCCTCGGCCTCCGGCTGCTCCGCCGGGAAGGGAGTCTCCACCTCGTTCGCGTCGATCTTTTCTTCGCTCATGCCTACTTCCGGTTATTTGACGCGGGCGCCGCCCGCTCTCGTTCCGAGCGCTGATATAGTGGAACGATGGGGCACGACCAGTGCCATGCTCGATTTTCATGCCCAAAGGTTCAGGATTGTCGTGCGACGGCGGCGGCGGGAACGAAGGTCGGGCGCCGTACAATCGCGTTTTTCGGCGCTGTACGCGCATCCGGTCGAGGCGCGTGCCCACGACCGCCCGGGAAGCGATGCGACACCGGGCGTGAGCAAAGCGCTTCCACCGTCGAGGATCAGGCTATAGGGGCGCTGACATGTCCATCCTCGATTCCCATCGGGAGGCACTGACCCTCTTGGCGCGGCGGTCCCGCACGCGCCGCCTGCTGCCGCGGGCCGGTCTCGATTTTGCGTCCAACGACTATCTGGGCCTCTCCGCATCGGCCGAATTGCGGGCGGCGGTTGCAGACGCGCTCGCTCGCGGCGTCTCGATCGGCGCTGGCGGATCGCGTCTATTGCGGGGCAACGACCCCGAGCATGAGGCGCTGGAGTCCGAGGCCGCACAGTTCTTCGGCAGCGAGGCCAGCCTCTTCTTCTCGTCGGGCTTTGCCGCCAACAGTGCGATTTTCTCGACGCTTCCCGCCGGCCGCGACCTGATCGTCCACGATGCGCTGATCCACGCAAGCGCGCACGAAGGCATGCGTCTCGGGCGTGCGGCGGTCGTGGCGGCCGAGCATAACGACCCGAACGCCATCGCCGACCGGATCAAGGCCTGGCGCGCCGCGGGCAACAGCGGGCGCGTCTGGATCGCAGTGGAAAGCGTCTACAGCATGGACGGGGATGTCGCCCCGCTTGCCGATCTGGCGGATCTGGCCGACCGCGAGGACGCGTTTCTGGTCATCGACGAGGCGCATGGCACCGGGGTGTTCGGCCGGGACGGGCGCGGCCTGGCCGATGGCCTCGACGGGCGCGACAATGTGATCAGCCTGCGCACCTGCGGCAAGGCGCTGGGCTGTGAGGGCGCGCTCGTCTGCGCGCCCCGCACGCTGATCGACCTGCTCGTCAACAAGGCGCGCGGCTTCATCTATTCCACGGCTCCCTCGCCATTGGCGGCGGCCTCCGTCAGGGCGAGCCTCGGCCTGCTGCGCGCGCAACCGCACCGGCGCGAGGCGCTTCACGCCTTGATCGCCTCGGCACGATCACGCCTGCCCGTGCAGGGGTCGCAGATCGTACCCTACATCATCGGCCCGGACGAACGCACCATGGCGGTCGCCGAAGCGCTTCAGCAGATGGGGTTCGACGTGCGTGGCATTCGTCCACCGACCGTGCCGAGGGGCACGTCGCGCCTGCGGATTTCCCTGACCCTTAACGTCGACGAGACCGCGGTGCAGGCGCTCGCCGACGCCATCGAGGAGTTGATGCAATGAGCGATGCCATCGTCGTCACCGCGACCGACACCGACGTCGGCAAGACGATCTTCTCGTCCGCGCTCGTCGGAGCGCTCGACGGTATCTACTGGAAGCCGGTCCAGGCCGGAATCGAGGGTGGGACCGACAGCGAGACCGTGCGGCGGCTGTCGGGCCTGCCCGCGGACCGCGTATTGCCGGAGGCCTACCGGCTGAACACGCCCGCCTCGCCCCATTTGGCGGCGGCGATCGACGGGGTCAGGGTCGACCCCGATCGACTGACGCCGCCTGCCGTGAACCGCACGCTGGTGATCGAGGGCGCCGGGGGCCTGCTCGTGCCGCTGACGCCCGACTATCTGATCGCCGATCTGTTCGCGCGCTGGAAATTGCCGACCGTCGTCGTGTGCCGCACCGCGCTCGGCACGATCAACCACAGCCTGCTCACCCTCGAAGCGCTGCGCGCCCGCGGCATTCCGATCCTGGGCGTCGCCTTCGTCGGCGACGCGCATGACGAGAATGAACGCATCATTCCCGCGCTGGGCAAGGTCCGCCGGCTCGGTCGCCTGCCCCGCCTCGATCCGCTCGACGCACCGACCCTCGCGCAGGCCTTCGCAGAAGCGTTCGATCTCGGAGATTTTCGCGGATGAGTTCGCCCGTCTGGCATCCGTTCACGCAGCACGGCCTCAACGAGCCCATCCCCGAGGTCGTCCGCATGGAGGGGGCGAGCATCCACACGGCCGATGGCCGGCGCTATGTCGATGCGATTTCCTCCTGGTGGGTGACCACGCACGGCCATTGCCACCCGCGCATCATGGCCGCGATCCGCGCACAGACAGAGACGCTGGACCAGCTGATCTTCGCGGGCTGGACGCATGATCCCGCCGAGCGGCTGGCGCGGGGGTTGATCGAGATCGCCCCGGCCCCGCTCGCCCATGTCTTCTTCTCGGATAGCGGATCGACCAGTGTCGAGGTCGCGCTGAAGATGGCGCTGGGCTATTGGCTCAACCGCGGCGAGCCGCGCCATCGCATCATCGTGATGGAGCACAGCTATCATGGCGACACGATCGGAGCGATGTCGGTGGGCGAGCGGGGCGTCTATAACCGCGCCTATCAGCCGCTGCTGTTCGACGTAGATACCCTGCCCTTCCCGACCGACGACGGCGCGAAGACGCTCGAAGCGCTGGAGACTTTGTGCCGGCAGGGCCCGCCCCCCGCCGCGCTGATCGTCGAGCCGCTGATCCTGGGCGCCGGCGGCATGCTGATCTACCCCGCCCATGTCCTCGCCGCGATGCGCGAGATCTGCCGCGCCCACGGCGTGCTCTTCATCGCCGACGAGGTGATGACGGGCTGGGGCCGCACCGGCATGCTGTTCGCCTGCCAGCATGCGGGCGTCGCGCCGGATATCATGTGCCTGTCCAAGGGCCTCACCGGCGGGGCGGTGCCGCTGGCGGTCACGCTTGCCACGGCTGAGATATTCGATGCCCATCTGTCGGAGGACAGGGGCCGGATGTTCTTCCATTCGTCGAGCTACACCGCCAACCCGATCGCCTGCGCCGCCGCAAACGCGAATCTCGACATCTGGCGCGAGGAGCCGGTGATGGACCGGATCACGGGCCTCGCCCGGCGCCAGGCGGAACGGCTGGACCGGCTGGATAGCCCCCAGATCGTCCAGCGGCGCCAGCTCGGCACGATCACGGCGATGGAGTTCGTCGACCCCTATGGCGATTATCTGTCGGCGCTCGGCCCGCTGCTGAACCGCTTCTTCCGTTCACGCGACCTGCTGCTGCGCCCGATGGGCAACACCGTCTATGTCATGCCGCCTTATTGCATCGACGATCAGGATCTCGACCGCATCTATGATGCGATTGCCGAAGCTGCGGCGGAGATTGCCCGGTGAAGCGGGAGATCATCGCCCTTCTCCTGCTGTCGCTTCTGCTGCTGCCGATGTTCGCGGGCGTACGCCGGCTCAAATCCTTGCCTAAGCAGCGCGATGACAGGGGCGAGAATGCACCGCCGCTATCGGCAGGCACGGACGAAAGCGATGTGGAGGAAGAGCGTCGATAGCAGGGCGCCCACAATCGCCGACCACCCCATCCCGATCGCACCGAAGCGCGGCACAAGCAGCAGGATGACGCAGAGATAGCAGCCGGTCGCCAGCGCCCTTGCACCGAGCGCGGCCCCGGGGCGGCCGGCCGCGACGAGAGTCGGCTCCATGCCGAATCCGGCGAGTGTAACGACCGATGCTGCGGTCAGCAGGACAAGCACGGGATAGGCCGCCGCATAGGCGGGACCTCCGACCAGTTCGAGCGCACGTCTTCCGGCCAGCACTACGACGATCAGCGCGAACAGCCCGAAGCCAGCCGTGCCGCCGACGATCTGCGCAAGCATCGGACGGAGCGCCGCCGGCGAGCCGCCTTTCACCGCAATGACGAGTTCCGGAAACACGGCTCGCGCCAGGGCGGTCACAGGCTTGGTGAGCGCCAGGCCAAGCTGCGACGCCAGCCGATAGATGCCCGCTCCCGCAGGTCCGCTGAAGAGGCCGACGGCCAGCGTCGGCAATTGCTGCCAAGCCAGACCCAGCGACGAGGCCGCGCTGGTCGCCAGCAGAAAGCGGCAGATGCCTGGATTTTCCCGCAGGACTCCCGCTTCGCTCGGTTGAGCCGTCGACGCCGCCGGCAACCAGCGAAAGGCGTACAGCGCGGCGCCCCAGAGCATGAGGCTGCAACCCAGCTCCGCTACCGCCCAGGCGAGCAGAAAGGCGCCTATGCCGCCGCCTGCGAGATAAGCGACGGCCGCCCCAACAAGCCGGAACAGCGGCAGCGATGCTTCGGCCAGCGCCGCATGGTCGAACCGCCCCGCCAGTCTCAGCATGCCGAGCGCAGATCCGCGTTGAGAGATCAGGAGCGACAGGAGGAACAGGCCCGCCAGCCGGCATTCTGCATCTTGCCATCCCAGCGCCGGACCGACCAGCGCAAGTCCACCAAGTGCGGCGATCGCGCCCGCGATAGCGGCCAGCATATCGACCATGGCGGTGAACCGCAGCAGCCGCTCGAAGCTGGCATAACGATGCGCGGAGAGATGCTCCACGCCATAGCGCACAACCGCCTGCCATGACTGGAAGCTCGCGAGATTGGCGAAGGCCTGCCCATAAGCGAGGATGGTCGCGAAGGTCCCGAACCCGACCAGGCCCAGGCCTCGCGCGGCCAGCGCGAGATAACCGAGACTGAGCAACCCTCCGGCGCCCTTGCCGCCCAGCAACCAGCCGGCATTTTTGAGGGCGCGGGCAACCGACGGCGTCTCGTCGATCGTAAAGCTGGGATGAGCGGGCATGTTCCAGCAATGAAGCCGCCATGTCGCGGGCGTGTTTCAACCGCTGAAACAATGGCGCTACGCGACGAAATGCGCGGGTTACGAGGCGGTTTCAGCATGGGCTCTCCGCCTCGGGAGACGCTCAAATGCTGCACGACAGTTCCCCATTCGCCGACAGGTCGAAACCGCTGGGTTCCGGCGGCGGGCTCAAGATCTGCTTCCTGCTCAACGCTCAGTTGCATCAGGCGCTGCACGCGCTTCCGATCGCCATGGAACTGGCGCGCTATCCCGATCTCGCGGTCGACGTAGTCGCGGCCAGCAAGGCGCATCTCCAGCTCGCCAGTCGCCTTTCGGCGGCGGCGGCGACAGGCCCGATCGGCCATCGTCTTTCGGCGGGGCCGTTTCTGTCGGCACTGGCGCGCGCGGGCGGGTCGACCATCCCGCCCAAGCTGCTGACGCTGTGCGCACAGGCACGCTTTCTCGATCGCTACGACGCGATCGTCATGCCCGAGAGGACATCCCTGCTGCTGCGGCGCCTCGGCGTCAGACGTCCGCTGTTCATCCATAGCGCCCATGGCGCCGGTGATCGTGCGGTCGGCTATGACCCACGCATCGCCCGCTTCGACTTTGCCCTCGTCGCCGGCGTCAAGCAGCGCGAACGGCTCCGGGCAGCTGGCCTCATCCGGCCCGGCGCCCATGAGGTCGTCGGCTATCCGAAGTTCGACGCGGTACGCTGGCTATCGCCCGAAGCCCCCCACATCTTCCCCGAGCGCCGCCCCGTCGTTCTGTACAATCCACACTGCGATCGAGGGCTTTCGTCCTGGGACCATTTCGGCGAGCCGCTGCTGAGGCGCTTTGCGGCGGACAAGCGGTACAACCTGATCGTCGCCCCGCACATCAAGCTGTTCGACCGCCGCCAGCGGAAACGGGTCGAGGAGAAACTCGCCCCCTTCGCCGACCTGCCGCATATCCATGTCGATCTCGGCAGCATGCAGTCCTGCGACATGAGTTACACGCGGATTGCGGACCTCTACATCGGCGACGTCAGCAGCCAGATCTACGAATATATTGCACGCCCCCGGCCCTGCCTGCTTCTGGACAGCCACGGCCCCGCCTGGCGCGACGATCCGTCCTATCGATGCTGGCATTATGGTCCGGTCGAACGCAGCCCCGAAAGGCTGATGGACGCGGTCGATGCCGCATTTGCGAGCCATGGCCGCTATCTGCCGGCACAATTGGCCGGCCTGCGCGACACCTTTGCGGAGCATGGCGAGCCAGCATCCGTCCGCGCCGCACGGGTGATCCGCACCTTCGCGCGGGAAAGGGCCCGTCATGGCTGAAGGCGGCATGATCTGGGTGGTATCGAGGGTGTTCTCCCCGGACGAGGGCGGCGTGCAGACCTATGCCGAACGGATCGCCGAAGCCTATCGCGCAAATGGACATTGCGTCCGCGCCTTCGTGAAATCCTCTGCGGGTCCGCGTCGCATGACCCAGGGTCCGCTCCAGATCGTCGATGTCGGCCCGGGGCCGCGGTTGATGGTCTATTTCCGGCTCCTGCGGGCGATGCGCCAGGCCTGGCGCGAAGGACACAGGCCGGTGGCGATACATGCCTGCACATGGCGGGCGGCCCTGGCAGCCCTTCCTTTCCGGGTTCCGCTGATCGTGACGGTGCATGGGCGCGAGATCGGCAGGCCGCGCGCGGCTGCGCTCCGCCTCATGACATGGGTTCTGTCGCGCGCGCAGCGGATTGTGGCCGTCAGCGAGACGTCACGAAACATCCTGCTTCAGCGGCTGCCGCAGCTCGCGGAACGATGCGTGACCGCCTGGAACGGGACGACGATGCGGAGCGACCAGCCACAGGGCTGCCGCCCGGAAGATATAGCCGGACACCCGCGCATTCTGACTGTCTGCCGCCTGGTTCCGCGGAAGAACGTCGCCGGCGCGATTGCCGCTGCGGCGTCGCTCCTGAAGCTCGGCTACCGCTTCGAATATCGGATTGCCGGCCGGGGCGAAGACCTGCTGGAGCTTCAGGCGTTGATCGACGGCTTCGGCGTAGGACGCTCGATCCGGCTGCTCGGCTATGTGCCCGAGCGGGAGCTGCGGCAGCTCTACGGATCGTCAGATATCTTTCTCCACCCCCAGATCTCGCTCGAAGACGGGGCCGAGTTCGAAGGCTTCGGAATAAGCGTGGCAGATGCCATGGCGCATGGTCTCGCCTGCATCGTCGGCCGGGAAGGAGGTCCGGCGGAACTGGTGCGCGACAACGACACCGGCCTGATCGTCGACGGCCGCTCGATCGATGATGTTGCGGCCGCTCTCGAAACGCTGCTGCGGGATGTCGAGCTGCGCCTCTCGATCGGCCTGCGGGCAATGGACTGGGCGGCGAAAGCGCTCGACTGGCAGCGCCACTGCCGGCTTGCCCTTGGCGCCCCTCTCCAGGGCGGAGGCTCAACCGAAAGGATCATATCCGAACCCTTGGTGCAGCGATGAACGCTCCGCTTTTTCACATCGGCTACCACAAGACGGCCACCAGCTGGTTTCAGCAGGTCTTCTATCCCCGGGTCCGAAACCGCCGCTATGTTCCGCAGGTAAAGGTCCGCAGCGCATTTCTTGCACCACACGCGCTGCACTTCGACCCCGCCCAGGCCCGCCATGTCATCGGCGAACGATATGAAGGCCTGATCTGCTGCGAGGAGAATCTGACGGGCGGGCTCCACAGCGGCGGGCTCGCAGGTTGCCAGTCGAAGGACATGGCTCTCCGGATCCGGGCCGCCTATCCGGACGCGCATATCGTCATCTTCATTCGCGATCAGCTCGAGGCCATTGCTTCGGCCTATGTTCAATATGTGAAGGGCGGCGGAACGCACGCCATCGATCGCTATCTCTTCGGCGGCGAGAGGCTCGGCCCCCGGGCGCCCGAGCGCGACGAGATTCCCCGGTTTCGCTTCGAGCATTTCGCCTATGACCGGCTGATCGCGCATTACGACACGCTGTTCGGGGAAGAGAGGGTGCACGTCTATCGTTATGAGGACTTTCGCGCCGACAGGCGCGCCTTCCTGACGCGCTATGCGCGCCGGCACGGGCTTGACGTCGCCATCGACGAAATCGAGCTGAACATCGTCAATCCGGGCCTCGGTCTTGCCGCGCTTCTGGCGATGCGAATGGCCAATTTCCTGACCCGAAGAGCGGTTGCCGACAAGAGCTGCCTGCTGCACGTGCCGGGATGGTACAAGATCAGCAGACGGGCCATGCGCCGCCTCGCTGCCTCGGGTTGGTCCGGCCGCCCGGCGCGCGCGGACGAGATCATGCCCGCCACGCTCATTCAGGCAATTGGGCACCGCTTCCGCGAGAGCAATCTGCGGCTGGAGGAGCGCTTGCGCCGACAGCAAAGTCGGTGTCGCGAAGCGGCCGAGCCCGCGACCATCCCGACGCCTGCCTTATCGACCTATGTCTTAGAGGCGCGATAAGCTTTCGTTAACCATCCTGGGCGACAATTAAGGGATGTTAACGGGACGCCGTCCATGACCTGGCCGACCATCGGCAGCCGCACGACGCGTGACGTCAACGCCGTGCGCGACGCGATCGGACGCGCGGCCCAGCGCGTGGGCGTCGACTTCACCTATCTGCTCAACCAGGCGAAATCGGAAAGCGGCCTGAACCCCCAGGCCAAGGCACAATCGAGTTCGGCCGGCGGCCTGTTTCAGTTCATCGACCAGAGCTGGCTCGGCGCGGTCAAGACATACGGCGCGAAACACGGCCTGGGCTGGGCGGCGGAGGCGATCCGCCGACGGTCCGACGGTAGCTGGACAGTCGATGCCGACATACGCCAGCAGGTCATGGGCCTGAGGAACGATCCCGACGCATCGTCGCTGATGGCGGCCGAGTTCGCGAGCGACAATGCGCAGGGCCTAGAGAACGCCCTCGGCCGCCAACCGCGCTCTGCCGATCTCTATTTCGCCCATTTCCTCGGCCTCGAAGGCGCGACGCGCTTTCTAAAGGCGGCCGATGCCCAACCCGGCACCTCTGCCGCCGCTCTGTTTCCGCGCGAAGCGCGCGCCAATCACTCGATCTTCTACGACGGCGGCGGGCAGGCCCGCTCGCTCTCGGAAGTCTATGCGCTGATGGCACGCAAGATCGACGACCGGGGGGCGCCGCTGACGACCAGCCCTGCCGGTCCGGGCTCGGCGGAATCGCTGCGCCTGGCTTATGCCAGCGAAGTCTTCGAAGGCGACGGCATGGCGGTTCCCGCCACCGACACGGCCGAGATGCTCGCCATGATGGAGCAGGGCCAGCGCATGAACCTGCTCAAGCCCAATCCGTCGAACGCCCGGCTCGCCTATCTCATGCTCGCCTCGGGCGGCGACGCGACCATCTACGACAGCAGCCGCGACGCCTGACGCTCGGACTGACCGAACGGGCCTGTCGTCAGCGCGGAGCCTTCGCCGCCAGTTGCGCCTTTGCGGCGGCGGGCATCGCCGTGGGGTCGCTTGGGCCGCTGCCCGCCATCAGATCAACCGGCGTTTCCACGGCGGGGGCGTCCCCGAAGCCGGGCTGCATATCCGACCATGCCAGCGTGATCGACATGCGGCGATTGCGCGGATCATAGGGATCTTCGGCAGTATAGGGCTCGCGGTCGGCAACGCCCTCGATCCGCAGGAAGCGGCTATCCGCCACGCCGAAACCGGACAGGGCCTTGCGCGTGGACTCCGCCCGTGCGGCAGACAATGTCCAGTTGTTGACGGTGCGCCCCTTGGAATAGGGCATCGCGTCGGTATGGCCACGGACGATGACGGAATTGTCCGCGAAGTTGGTAACCTCTGCGACCTGCTTCATCAGTTCGAGCGCTTTGGCCGACAACTGATCGGTGCCCGACTTGAACATCGCGAAATCGGCCTGATCGACGAGATCGATCCGGAGCCCCTCGCGCGTCTCGACCATCCGCACGGCCTTGGCGAGCCCGCCCATGCCGGGCGTCTTCGCCATTTTCTCCTCGAGCATCTGCTTGAGCTTCTGGAAGGCCGCGCGGTCGCGCGAACGCATCGATCCGCTGCCCTCCGAATCGCCACCGGTGGCGTCCTTCGGGATCGTGATGGACTTGGACCCCGTCTGCGCCGCGCGGTGCGGGTAATTGTCGCGGTCGACTATCGACTCGCCACCGAAGAGGCCGTTGGCGCCCGCGCTCTTTTCCTTGAGCTGGACCAGCGTCGGCGTGAAATAGTCGGCGATGCCCTTGCGCTGCTTCTCGGTCGTCGCGCCGAGGATCCACATCAGCAGGAAGAAGGCCATCATCGCCGTCACGAAGTCGGCATAGGCCACCTTCCAGGCGCCGCCATGATGGCCGCCATGCCCGTCCGCGATGATCTTCTTGATGATGATCGGTCTGGGTTCGGGCTCGTTCTTGCCCCGCTTGGAAGGCGACTGCGCCATGGATCAGGATATCCTTAGAGAGGCGAGGCTCAACGCCCGCGCATGCCGTCGAAGACGTCGGCGAAGGCGGGCTGGTTCTCATGCGAGATGCCCGACCGGGCGGCCTCGATCACCAGCGGCAGCGGATGACCGTGCAGCGAGGCGATGATGATCTGCTTGACCACGCCGTAGATGGCGGCGTCGGCCTCGATCACCTGGCGGCAGCGGCCTGCGAAGGGCGCGACGATGCCGTAGGCGAGAAGAATGCCGAGAAAGGTACCGACAAGTGCCGAGCCGATCATCGCGCCGAGGATCGCCGGCGGCTTGTCGATCGATCCCATCGTCTTCACGACGCCCAGAACCGCCGCGACGATGCCCAGTGCCGGCAGCGAGTCCGCCAGGTTCTGCATCATGTCGGCGGGCTTGATCGCGTCGTGGTGGTGTGTCTTCAGCGCATTGTCCATCACGTCCTCGACCGCCATCGGGTCGAGCGTTCCGGACGAGATCACCACCAGGCGCAACGTGTCGGTGATCATGTGGATCAGGGTGCTGTCCTTCAACAGCTTCGGATATTCGGCGAACAGGGTCGACGCCTTGGGGTCCTCGATGTGGGGCTCGAGTGCGACCGGCCCCTCGGTGCGCAGCTTCTTCATCAGCGTCGAGACGAGGAAGATGACGTCGAGATAGTCCTTCTTGTTGTAGGTCGGGCCCTTGAAGACCTTGCCGAAGCCGCCGCCGAAGGCCTTGAGCTCCTTCATCGAATTGCCGGCGATGATCGCGCCGACGGCGGCGCCGCCGATGATCAGCATTTCGTGCGGGATCGCGTGCATCACGGGCCCCAGGTCACCCCCGGTGATGGCGAAACCACCAAACACCATGGCCATGAGGACGACGAGACCAATAGCTGCGAACATGCGCGTTCACTCCCACGCGAAATCTTCTGATGCGGCGCCCGCCGGCGCCTGCTTCCCGAATATCGTTAACGGCCGGCTAAGCCTGTTCTTTACCGGCCGTGATTTCGAATTTAGCGGAGATAGTCGAACAAAGTGTTACTGTTGACCTTGGCAAAGGCCATTTGCGCGGCCTGCAGGCTGAGAGTTCGGGCATTCAGCTTCATGACCGTCGCCGCCACGTCGGTATCCTCGAGCGAGCTGCGTTCCTCGGACAACTGCGTTGCCGCCGCCTCTACGGTATCGGCCGCCGTGTCCAACTGCGCCATGCGAACGCCCTGCGCGGCGCGCTGATTGGTGACATGGTTGATGGCAGTGTCGATGTCGGTCAGGCTGGCATTGGCCAGCGTACGTCGGGTGGCGACATCGTCGGTGGAAATCGCATCGATCGCGGACCCGATCGCCCAGTCGAGCGAGGCGACACCGTGCGTGTAGCTGAGCCCATCGAACATGGTCGATCGTTGTGTCGTCGCGGGAAGGCGCTGGGTGGCCGATGTCGACACCAGCAGCGGCGCGTCGACCGGGAACAGATCCTGTCCGGTTGGGGTCGTCTCGATCTGGAGATTGGAAAGCTGGGTGCGCAGCGAACTCAACTCCTGCACCATCGCCTGCCGATCGATCGAGGAAACCGATTCACTGGCGCCCGCCAGCGTCAGCTCCTTGACCCGATTGAAGATATCATAGGCGGTACCCATCGCCGTATCGACCTGCGCGGCAACCGATTTGGCGGTCTGGATATTGCGCGACCAGACGGTCTGGTCCGCCTGTGCACGCCGGATCTCCGCGACGCGAGCGGCCGCGATGGGATCGTCCGACGGCTTGTCGATGCGTTTGCCGGTAGAGATGGCCGCCTGCGCCTTGGCGATCTCCTCGCCCAGCTGCGACTGCCGGTTGATCTCGACCTGAGCGCGGTAGCGTGTTGCGGTGATCACCGATGTCTTCCCTTAGAACAGACCCAGAATGTCCTGCAGCATTTCCTTCGCGACCTGGATGATCCGCGCGGAGCCGCTATAAGCTTGTTGGTATCGCAGCAGCTGGGCCGCCTCGACGTCGAGGTCGATGCCGGTGACCTCGTCGAGCGCCTGCATCGCTCCGTCCCTGTAAGTGGCCGCAGCTGTCTTCTCGGCATTGGCGGAAGACACAGCCTGCGAGTGGATCGACACCAGCAGCGACCATTTCGCCTCTGGCCCGTTCGAATTGCGCGTTGTCTTGAGATCGAGGGCGTTGCCATTGGCCACGCCGGAGGTCGAGGCCGCGGCGATCTTCGACAGGTCGCTCGTGGCGACACTCAGATCGGCGGCGTTCGTGCCACTTAAGAGCGCCGCGCCGGCAGCGCCGTTCCGGTCGATGCCCGCCTGGTTCCAGCTGTTGAGCGTGCTCGCGAAACTGACCGCGATGGCGTCGACCGCCTCGCGTCGGGACGCGATCGCCGACGCCGCCTCGACGAGCCCGCTCAGGGAACCCGATTGCGCGGTGATGCTGACCTGGGTCTGGAGACCCGAAGCGACCAGTGACAAGCGCCCGTCGCTGGCCCGCACGACGCCGACCAGGCCCGGATAGGGTTCGCTGGAATCGACCAGCTTGATCACGCTGTTGCCGAGCAGCCTGACGTCGGCCCGGCCGTCGTCTTCGAAACGGACCTCGACGCCGATGGCATCCGAGATGCTCTTGAGCGTCGCGTCGCGCTGGTCGAGAAGCAACGCCTGCCCCGCCGATCCCGGTGAAGCGCGCAGCAGGCCGACGTTGATCTTGACCAGATTGGCCATGTCGGAATTGAGCTTCTGGACGGAGGAGTCGGCCACCGAGCCAAGGCCGTCGGAGACGGACTTGAGCGAGCTCGCCGTATTATTGAACTGGTTCGTCACTTCGGTGAGCGCCGTCAGCATGGTGCGACGGTTGGTGTCGCTCGACACGTCGGTGCTGAGTTCCTCTGCGGCAGTGAAGACCGAGGCCATCTTGACGCCAAGACCGACATCCGAATCGTCGAGCGCGCCTTCCGCCGTGTTCAGCCAGGTGGCTTTCGCTTCCGCCTTGGCGGCTTCCGAATTGGCGAGACGCGCATAGGAGCTGCGATAATTGTCGTAGACGCGCTGCACGGCCGCGACGCTCACGCCGCCGAAAACCGCCGACGAGCGATACTGATAGTTGTTCGACGTCGCGACGGCGGATTCGCCCAGCCGGACGGTGCGGCGGGTATAGCCCTCGGTCTCCGCATTGGAGACGTTTTCGCCGACAGTCGACAGCGCCGCCCGATAGGCGACGATACCGGACCGGCCAATGGCGAGAAGGTCGCTCACTCACCCCCTCCCGGCGATGTGGTCGAGGGGGCAATCTTGGTGGCAGTCGTCATGGTCACGGCGCCATCGGCGGCCGGTGCCTTCTTCGACACACGGGCCTCGAACTGCTTCACGAGCATCTCCGCGATACCGAGCGCGCCCTTGTCGGCGAGGTCGGTCGCAAAGTTCGAATCCTGCATCTCGCGAAACTGGTCGGTCGCCTCGCTCCCGAAGAGATCGTCCTCGTTGAGCTTCGCCTCGCGCATCGACTTGAGCATCTGACGCGTAAAGATCGCCTCGAACTGCTTCGACGCGGCCTTGAGCTTGTCGAGCTCGCTCGCCTTGGCGTCGCCGAGCGCGCCCGAGCGGATGGAAACGCCGTCGATCATAGGACCACCAGCTCCGCCTTCATCGCGCCAGCCTGCTTGAGGGCCTCCAATATGGCGACCAGATCGGCCGGCGACGCGCCGATCGCATTGACCGCCTTGACGATCTCGGCGAGCGAGGCGCCCGGCTGGAACTCGAACATCGGCCGCGCCTCTTCCTGCACGTTGATCGCGCTCGACTGCTGGACGGCAGTCTCGCCCTTGGAGAAGGGTGCCGGCTGGATCACCTGCGGCTTCTCGTCGACCTGGACCGTCATCTTTCCATGCGTCACCGCGACCGGCGCGATCCGGACGGCGCCGTTGATGACGACGGTTCCGGTGCGGGCGTTGACGACGACACGGGCGGGCGCGTCGGCGGTATCGACTTCGAGATTCTCGATGCGGCTCATAAGAGCGGTGCGCAGTTCGGCGCCCGGCGCGGCCTCGATGGTGATGGTCGTCGCGTCGATGGAGCGCGCGACCGGCTGGCCGAGGGCAGCGTTGATACGGGCAGCGACGCGCTGCGATGTCGTCAGATCGCCTTCCGCCAGATCGAAGCGCAGCTGTGGCGACGTCGCAAAGCCGGCATCGACGCTGCGTTCCACCGTCGCCCCGCCGGGAATCCGGCCGGCCGTCGGTACGTTGATCGTCAGCTTCGATCCATCGGCCGCATCGATGCCGAGACCGCCGACCGCGAGATTACCCTGCGCCATGGCATAGATCTGTCCGTCGGCGCCCATCAGAGGGGCCATGATCAGCGTACCGCCGCGCAGCGACTTGGCCTTGCCCAGCGCGGAGATCGTCACGTCGAGCCGCTGGCCGGGCTTGGCGAAGGCCGCCAGTTCGGCCGTCAGCATGACTGCCGCAGCATTTTTGAGCGCGGGGTTCACGCCCGCAGGCAGCTGCAGTCCGAAGCGGGAGGCCACGCCCTTCATGCCGAGCGTCGCATAGTCCAGGCTGTCGTCACCCGTCCCCGCCAGACCGACGACAATGCCGTAGCCGGTCAGCTGGTTGGCGCGGAGGCCGGCGAAGGCGCCGATGTCCTTGATCCGCTCCGCCTGCGCGGGAAGCGCCGGTGCGAGGCCGGCGATGCAGAGCAGGGCGATGAGCAGCGAGCGGAACATTAACGGCAGATCCTCAGAATTCTTGAATCAGAATGGACTCAAGATGGAAAAGAAACGGTTAAGCCATCCCTGCCGCGAGCCCCGCGCGATCTCGCCCTTGCCCGAATAGACGATCTTGGCATCGGCCACGCGCGTCGAGGGCACCCGGTTGTCCGGACCGATGTCCGCCGCGCGAATGAAGCCGACGATGCCGATGTTCTCGTCACCCCGGTTGAGGGTGAGGAACTTCTCGCCGCGCACCATCATCGTCCCATTGGGATAGACGCGGGCGATGGTCACGCTGATCTCGCCGTTCAGCTGGTTCGACTGCGCAGCATTGCCTTTGCCCGCGAATGTGCCGCCACCACTTATGGCGGCGTCGGTCGCACCGAACAGCGACAGCGGACCGGTGGTCGGCGGCGTAAGACCCACATTGCCCGACCGATCGGTCGATGCACTGTTCGATTTCACGGCCTGTGTCCGCTCGACCAGCGTGATCGTGACGATGTCGCCGACCATAGCCGCGCGAGCGCCGTTGGTCAGCGCCGAATAGCCGTTGGCCGATTGGAAGATGGCACCATTGGCCTCGGGCGGTCGCGGCTCGACGGCGAAGCTCGGCATATAGTCCGGATCACGGAACTTCTGCTTCGCCTCTGCCCGATCGAACGCCGCGCTGCCCAGGAGCAGAGCGACCATGGCGAGGGCACCGATCCCCTTCATGTCGCTATCAGACGTTCTGGTTGACATATTGCAGCATCTGGTCGGTCGACTGGATCATCTTGCTGTTCACCTCATAGGCGCGCTGCGTCTCGATCATATCGACCAGTTCCTGGACGATGTTGACGTTGGAGGATTCCAGCGCTCCCTGACGGACGCTACCGCGGCCATCGATCGCGCCGGGCCCGACCTGCGGCTGGCCCGAGGCCGACGTCTCGGTCAGGACGTTGTTGCCTTCGGCCTGCAAGCCGGCGGGGTTGGTGAAGCGGGCGATCTCGATCGTGCCGACTTGGGAGGCTTCGGTCTGGCCCTGCAGCGTGACGCTGACCGCGCCATTGGCCGCGATGGTGATGTTGGCCGCCCCGTCGGGGATCTGGATCTGCGGCAGCACCTGATAGCCGTCGCTGTTGACCATGGTCCCCTCGGCCGACAGGTGGAAGCTGCCGTCGCGGGTGTACCCTATGCGGCCGTCAGGCAGCTGGATCTGGAAGAAACCCGAACCTTCGACCGCGAGGTCGAGCGCATTGTCGGTTGTCTGCAACGAACCCTGCGTGTCGACCTTGGCGGTGCCGTTGATCTGGACGCCCGAGCCGAGATTGGTGCCGGTGGCGAAGCGGGTCGATTCCGACGAGGCCGCGCCGGGGGCAGTCATCGCCTGATAGGCGAGCGTCTCGAAGCTGGCCCGGTCGCGCTTGAAGCCGGTGGTGTTCACGTTCGCCAAATTGTTGGCGATCACCTGCATGCGCATATTCTGCGCATCGAGGCCCGTCCGGGCGACGTGCAATGCTGCATTGGTCATCGTGACTTCTCCGTTCTATTTCAGTCGAAGCGCATCAGTTCGCTGGACGCCTTGTCGATGTCCTGCGCCGCGCTCATCATCTTCACCTGCATGTCCCAGCCGCGGCTGGCCTCGATCATGTCGATCAACGTGGAGGACACGTTGACGTTGGATCCTTCGAGGGCGCCCTGTCGAACCTTGGCGTCGGGATCAGTAGGCAGCGTTCCGCCATTCCTGGGCCTGAACAGGCCGTCCAATCCCTTTGCGATCTGCATCCCGCTGGTCCCGGCCAGCTTGAGCCGGTCGACCGTCTGCATCTGCGACGGATCGCCGCCCTGCGGCACGATCGAAATCGTACCGTCGGCCGCGATCGTAAGCTTGTCGAAGGGCGGCAGCGTGATCGGGCCGGCATCGCCGAGGACGGGCAGGCCGTCGCCGGTGGTCAGCAGTCCGCTGTCGCTCAGCTGCAGGTCGCCACGGCGAGTGTAGGCCTCGTCGCCCTCGCGGCTCTGCACGGCCAAGAGCGCATCCTTGGTATCGAGCGCTACGTCGAGCATCCGGCCAGTCTCGCTGATCGTCCCTGCCGTCATGTCGGCCGAAGCCACTTCGCCCGAATTGGCGACGCGGCTTTCAAAGCCCTCGCCCTTCAGCCAAAGCGCTGCGCTTGAGCTCATCTCGGCGCGGAACCCCGATGTGTTCGCGTTAGCGAGATCATTGGCGGTCATCGTCTGACGCGCCATCGCCGACCGCATTGCCGACAGCGAGCTATAGATCAGCTTGTCCATCGCGGGGCTCCGTCAACCGTCGTCAGGATCAGGCGCGCAGGTTCACGATGGTCTGGGTCATCGTGTTCGCCGCCTCGATCGCCTTGGCATTGGCCGAGAAGTTGCGCTGCGCCTGGATCAGCGCGACCAGCTCCTCGGTGATGTCGACATTGGCCTGCTCGAGCGCGCCCGACTGGATCAGGCCCGTACCGTTGGCGTTCGCCTCGCTGATCATCGGCTCGCCCGAAATACCGGTCGATCCCCATTTGCTGTCGCCGAGCTGACGCAGGCCTTCCGGGTTGGAGAAGGTCGCGAGGATGATCTTGCCCAGCGCCTGGCTGTCGCCGTTCGAGAAGGTGGCGACGACGAGGCCCTGCGCATCGACCGAGACGTTGTCCAGCTGGCCTGCAGCATAGCCGTCCTGAGTGAAGCTGGTCAGCGTGAATGGCGCCGAAGCCTGGCGGGTGTTGGAGCCATAAGTGAGCGCGAAGCCGATCGGACCGGTTGCACCCGAAGGGCTGACCTGATTGGTGGTCAGCGTCCCCGGCGAGGCGCCGTTGATCGTGCTCAGAGTGCCGAAGCTGTCGAAGACGAGCGTGACAGGCGTCGCCGGCGAGCTCACCGCAGGATCCATGCTGATCTCCTGGTCGCCGATGAAGGTCCGAGCGGTCCAGGTCGTCGTGGTCGTGGTCGCGTTGGGAACGTTTTCGCGGATATAATAGGTCGTCATCGGGAAGGAGGTTCCCGACGCATCATAGACCGTCGTCGTGGTCGATTGATTGTAGCTGTTCGCGTCGAACCGGTCGAAGGCGTACGGATTCTGGGTCGTGTAGACCGAACGGTTCGACGGCACGTCGGCGTCGGCGGGGAAGGTGATCGACAGATCGACCGTCTGGGTGGCGCTCGACGTACCCGAGGTCAGCGGCAGCTGCAGCGACCGGGTCGAGCTCAGGCCGGTTGCCGTCAGCGTACCGCGCGAGTCGGTCGGCAGCACCTGCAGATAGGCGCCCGAGCTGTCGACCACATAGCGCTGGGAGTCGACGCGGAACGAGCCGTTGCGGGTGTATGACACCTGCGAGTTGGAGGTGGTCGACCGCGTCACGAAGAAGCCCTGGCCCGAAACGGCGAGATCGAGCGACCGTTCGGAATTCTCGAAGCCGCCCTGGGTGAACTGCTGGGCGATCCCGCGCAGGCGGGTGCCCTGACCCGCCGTGGTCGAGCTTTGCAGCGGTGCTGAGGAAACGATGTCGCCGAATTCGGCCGCGCTCTTCTTGAAGCCGGTGGTGCCGACATTGGCGACGTTGTTGGAGATGACCGCGAGTTCGGTCTGCGAAGCCTTGAGGCCGGAAAGAGCGGTATAGAAGGACATGGTCTAGAGAACTCCGTTACCGAAAGTCAGGAAATCTGAAGGGCCGCAGCCGGATCGATCGACCCGAGCGGCGTTACGAGTTTGGTGGCCCCACTCGCCGGCGAGCGGACGCCGGACACGGTCGTCCAGCTGCTTGTGGTCGCGGCGAGTTGCTGGGCAGAGGTATCCTTGGCGTTGACCGAGATCGTCAGCGGGCCTTCGACGGCCTTGCCTTCGCTGTCCTTGCCATCCCAGTAGAAGGGGATGTCGCCCGCCTTCACGTCGGCGGCGCTGCCGGTATAGACGACCTTGCCGGTCGCATCGACAAGGTTGATGTCGACCCGCGACGCATCCTTCTCGATCGTCACATTACCCGCATAGGCGCCATCGGACAGCGCGGTCGCCGACTTGGATTCGACGAGTACCGCCTTGCCGATCCAGCTCGCAGCGTCGCCGACACGCGAAGAGGACAGCGTCTCGGCAATGCCCTTCAGCGACTGGTTCATCTCGGCGATACCAGTCGTCGAAGAGAACTGCGCCATCTGGGCGACCATCTGGGTGTTGTCGACGGGATTGAACGGGTCTTGGGTCTGCATCTGCGTGGTGAGCAGCTTGAGGAATGCCGCCTGATCGAGCGTGCCGTTCGACTTCTTCGTCGTGGTCGACGACGACGTGCTCGTGCCGCCCAGACTGTCGAGATAGCTATTGCCGGTGGATATCGTCATTTGCCGAGCCTCAGCGTGTCGAGGGTGAGTGTCTTCGCGGTCTGCATGACCTGGACATTGTTCTGATACTGACGGGCGGTCTCCATCATCTCGACCAGCTCCTGCGCCTGATCGACCCCCGCCTCCCAGACATTGCCGTCCTTGTCGGCTTTGGGGTGGTTGGGGTCATAGCGCTTGGTCGGCTCGATGTTGGACGCCACCACCTGATCGACCTTGACCGTCGCCACGCCGGGAGCGTCGGTTACCGACGAGAAGACGGGCTTGATCGCGCGGAAGGCCTCGGCCTTGCTGCTCGCGACCGAACCGGCATTGGCGAGGTTGGAAGCGGACGTATTGAGGCGCACCATCTGCGCCGACATCGCCCTGCCCGCTATGTCGAAAACGGAGAGATTGCCGGCCATCGTCATTCGCCCTTCAGCGCTTGCATGATGGTGCCGACGCGGCCTTCGAGGAAGGACAGCGTCGCCTTGTACTGCAGCGCGTTCTCGGCGAACTGGTTCTGCTCGGTCGAAAGCTCGACCGTGTTGCCGTCGAGCGAGGTTTCGAGAGGAACGCGGTAACCAAGATTGCGATCGGCCGCCTGCCCAGCGGAAAGTCCGCCGGTCGCGTCCGAAAGCGCCTTCTGGAAGTCGATGTCGCGCGCCTTGTAGTTCGGCGTGGCGGCGTTCGCGATGTTCGAGGCAAGCAGGGACAGGCGCTGCGATCGCAGTTCCAGCGCCTTGCCGTGGATCCCGAAGAGCGGATCAGCCATTTTTCGCTCTACCTTCTAAAAGTGCTGGCAATCCGGTCGTTAACCCTGATGGGACATGTTCGCGGACGCCTTCGGTACCGCCGATGCAACTGCCGTGCCAAACGTGGTTAATGGGCTCTTCAACCCGATAATCCCGGGCAAATGGCGGTGAAGCGGCAATATCCTGCCGGAGGCGGCAAAGTTTTGCCGGTCCCCCTTGCCGCGCGCGTTAGCCATCTTCGGCAACGCTCCGTTGACCGGTCGGGGAGATAAGGGGGACATGATGATCGCGCTCGAAAGCATTGCCCGATACATCGACCCACTGGCGCTGGTGATCGTCTTTGGCGGTACGCTCCTCGTCACCATCTTCCGTTCACCGGTTCGGGACATCGGTAATGCGATTAGGGCCCTGGGCCTGTTCGGAACGGCCGATCCTGCGGCCGATGCCGCTGCAGCGCGGGTCTGCGTCAGCCGCATTCGCGAACTGGCCGAGCTGCGCAGCCTGTCCTGCGTCGACCGGGTGGAGACGGCACAACGCTTTCTTCTGAGGGCGGCACGCACCTTGTCGGACGCGCGGAGCTCGGCCGACTTCGCACGCTGGGCCGAAGGCGAGATCGACGCCCGCCGGCAACGCCATCAGGCCGCCATCGCAGTCTGGCGGGGCATTGCGGAAGCCGCGCCCGCGATGGGCATGATCGGCACCATCATCGGACTGGTCCAGATGTTCGCGCGCATGGACGACCCATCCCAGCTCGGTCCCGCCATGGCTGTCGCGATGCTGACGACACTGTACGGCGTGCTCCTGTCCTCCGGGATCGCCGCGCCCATCGCGGCCAGGCTCGAAACTCTGTCCGATGCCGAGCTGGCCTGGCAATCGAGCGCCTGCCGCCAACTCGAACTCATCGCCCGCGAAGAACTCGACCGTGCGCCACCCCCGGCGCCCGTCGCTAGACCGCGGCTGCGGACCGTTCCGTGAGGCGCGACATTTCGCAGCGGTGGGTGCTGAGCTTCGCCGACCTGGCGCTGCTGCTGCTGTCCTTCTTCGTGCTCATGCAAGCGCAGGTTGCGGACCGGATGAGGCTGGCCGCAGGACTGCGCGAAGCGTTCGGGGGCGGCAACTCCGCGCGCGGCAGCGACGCCCGCGACATCGGCGCCACGCTTTCGGCCGGATCGCTGTTCGAGCCGGGGGAAGCCGTCTTCCGCCCGGGACAGTCGGACCGGCTCCGACGGATCGGCGCCGCTGCCGCCCGCGAAGGCAAGCGCGTGCTGGTCGCAAGCGAGGGGCGCGAGGGCGCCAGTGCGCGGCTGGATGCCTGGGAACTTTCGGCAGCCCGGACTACGGCGGTCGCCCGCGCCGTACGCGGCGGCGGCCTGCCCGACGCGATGATCGACATCGCCATTCCCCCAACGCGACGCAATGATCCGGCGACCGGCCAGAAGATCGCCGTTCGCCTTCTCCCCGGGCGGGTGTAAGGCGCGCGGCGGCGAAAAAAGGCAAAGACGGCGTTAACCAAATCTTTGCGATCGCCGCTCTATCGTTGCGTCATGAACCGGAAACCGACCGCTTCCCGATCGCTTCGCACGCTGGGCAACGCCATGGCCCTTGCCGTCGCGCCGGTTGCTGCCAGCGCGCAGACGGCGCTTCCGCCGGCCCAGAATCTCGACACGCTCGAGCGGATGGTGGTGGCAGCCCTGGGTGCGGATATCGGTCAGGTCGGTGGACCGCTGGCCCCGCTCGATCGGCGCATGCGGCTCGCCGATTGCGGCTCGGGCGTGCAGATCGACCCGCCGAGCATCGGCGCGGTCACGGTGCGCTGCCCGGCTACCGGCTGGCGGCTGCGCGTCCCGCTGGCACGCTCCGCGACAAGTTTCTCTCCCCGCCCCGGCACGCAGGCGCCACAGACCGCAGCCATGCCGGCCAGCGCGGTGCGCCGTGGCGATCCGGTCAAACTCCTTGCCGTGGGCGACCGCTATTCGATCAGTATCGACGCGACCGCGATGGAGGATGCCGATATAGGCGGCCGGGTCCGCGTCTCGACCACGGCCAAGGGGTCGACCTTGTTCGCCGAAGTGATCGATGTCGGCCGCGTCCGCTTGCTCGGATTTAAATAATTTGGAAACCTGTCGTTACCATGGACAGAGGTGAAATCGCGGGCCTCGCGCCCTGAGTGAAAGGACAAGTCATGATCAATGGGGTAGGACCGGCCAGCCCGACCCGCATCGGTCAGGTCAAGGACGACAAGGTCACATCGGTATCGCCGACCCAGCCGACAGCGCCCGTCGCCAGCACGCCCGATACGGCGCCATCGCTGGTAAAGGCGCTTGCGGAGGCCGGCCCGCCGGTCAACAGCGAGAAGATCGAAGCCATTCGTCAGGCCATTGCCGCCGGTCAATATCCGATCGACGCAAAGGCGATCGCTGCCAAGATGATTGCGCTCGACCTGCCCAAAGGCGTGGCGTGAGCCAGACCATCGTCGATGCTCTTGCCGCATCGAGCGCCGCACTGGTTGTGGCGCTCGATGCGCAGGATGTCGACGCCATCGAAAAAGCCCTGCCAGACCTCTCGGCCCGCGTGGCGCAGATGAAGGCCCAGGGCGTTTGGGCCCCTTCGCCCCGCCTGAAGGCGAGCCTGCTTGCAGCGATGGGATCGGTCGATGCCGCCCGGCTGCGGCTACGCTATCTCGCCGACCGCAACCAACAGCATATCGACATGCTGGCGGAAGCCGCCGGCCGCTTCGACTGCACCCCCGCCACCTACGGCCGCCAGCCGCGCTGAGCGCGCGATCGAGGATTCAGGCAGCGCGACCGGTCCCCGGATAGGTTCCGGCAAGAACCGTCTCGAAATGCCGCTCCACCAGACTGTTACACAGGCAGGCCATCCCTTCCAGCCTGGTGGGGTCGATCACCTTTATGACGCCACGCCGCACGGTGATCAGGCCCATCTCCTTGAACCGTCCGACGATCCTGCTGACATAGCTGCGGCCGACACCCATGATCGACGCCAGCTGCTCCTGCTTCATCGTGATCTCGTTGCGGCCAGTCCTCGCCACGGCCGCACACAGCCATTTCGCCGCGCGCTGCTCGATCGTATGGTTCGCGTTGCAGGCGACCGACTGAAATACCTGCGCGAGCAGGCAATCCGCATAGCGAGCGAACAGCCGCCCGATCGATGGCGAGCGCTCCTTGATCTGCTCCAGGTCGCTCGTCGCGATCGAGTAAAATGGCCCGCCATGCAGAATGCCCGTGCGCGCGAAGGCCGGCAATTGGCCGTTGCTAACGATGCCGCCCACCGCGCCCTCACGGCCGATCATCGCCGTTTCGACAGCATTGCCATTCTCCAGCATGACCATGAACGACGCGACCGATGGCCCGCAGGGGAAATAGCAGCGGTTTATGACATCGCCCGGTTCGTAGAGAATCTGTCCCGTCTGCAGGGTGCATTCATTCAAGCTGTCCGCGAGCATCTGCCGATCAGCATCCTGCAGGTTCATCAACAAGTTACTTGCGCCAAGCAGCATATCACCTCGTTACGCCACACTAATGTACTTTTCGCCGGAACCGCCGACCGTGGAGGAAAGTTCCTGCTATGTGCACTAGTGGGCAGACAGATTTGTGAGAGATGCTATGCTATCATCCGAGACATGCTGCCTTGGGCATCAACCTCGTAGTCTGCGCAGGGCGGCATCCGGATGTTCCGTAAAGTAATTTTGTGAAAAATTCTCCTGTCCGCGTTGGGCCGGACCAGGCCCAAGGGCTTCGTGATTATTTGCGGGATGGCACCCGGAATGCTCATGAAGCAGTCGATGCGACGTTCGGCACGTTGGACCTGTCCCTACGGAGCGATTACGAGCGGTTTCTCACGGCGCATTTCATGGCCGTGGCTCCTCTCCAGCCTCTGTTCGCCGGCTTCACGAAGCGGCATCTGGGCGTGAGTGTGCCGGATTATCCGGCTTTGCTGCGCGACGACCTTACTGCCATCGGCATTGCGCCGGACCTGCTCCCACAGCTCGACGTGGACGGGATCGACGAGCGTGCGGCCGGCTATGTCGTG
This sequence comes from Rhizorhabdus phycosphaerae, assembly GCF_011044255.1. Classification (NCBI taxonomy): domain Bacteria; kingdom Pseudomonadati; phylum Pseudomonadota; class Alphaproteobacteria; order Sphingomonadales; family Rhizorhabdaceae; genus Rhizorhabdus; species Rhizorhabdus phycosphaerae. The sequence goes on along the minus strand of NZ_CP049107.1, from coordinate 4,033,712 downwards.
GCCGGCTCCCGTCTGGGCATGTCGATGATCCGGCGGCGGGGCTATTGGCACGCCGAGCCGGCAGGGCGCTCGTCCTATATGGACGACGACCAAGGCATCGTTGTTTGGCGGCATCTTCTCAAATGGTTCGCAGAGCAACGTGCGGACCAGGCGGAAGCAGAAATCATATGCGAGGCGGCGCGACGCTGCTTCGATCTGTTCAAGAAAGCCTTCGCGATGAGCGAAGGCGCGAAGGGCTGACCTGATGGCGACGGCGATTTCTTCCCAGGACCTGGATCTTGCATATTGCGACCGTGAGCCGATCCACCATATCGGCCGAATTCAGAGCTTCGGCTGGCTTCTTGCCTTCTCCAGCGACTGGATCATCACCCATGCTTCGGCGAACTGCCGCATCCTGACGGGAGCGGAGGCGCTGGACATGATCGGGCGGCCTGCCAGCGAGTATATCGATGCGAACGCGCTTCACGATCTTCGGGGACGGCTGCAGATATTGGCCACCGCCGAATCGATCGACCGCTTGTTCGAAATCGATCTGGTGGGCGATGGACGGACATTCGATGTCGCGGTCTATCGCTCCGATCGGTCGTTCGTCCTGGAGGTGGAACCCAGCGAATCCGGAAGGCTGCGCGATCTTGTCAGCTATGTTCGACCGATGGTGGCGCGGATGCGCCAGTCACGCTCGCTCCAGGAGCTCTGCCAGTCGGGTGCGCGTCACCTGCGTGCGCTGACCGGCTTCGACCGGGTCAAGGTCTACCGCTTCGACCAGAACAAGAGTGGCCAGGTGGTGGCCGAGTGGCGCGCCCCGGGCGTCGACAGCTATATGGGGCTGCACTTTCCCGCGACCGACATCCCGGCGCAGGCACGGGCGCTCTACACGAAGAACATGCTGCGCATCATCGTCGACGTCGACGATCAGACGACCACGATCCTCCCTGCCACCGATCCCAACGGCCAGCCCCTGGACCTTACGATGAGCGGCATCAGGGCGGTCTCGCCGATCCATATCGAATATCTCAGAAACATGGGCGTGAAGGCGTCGATGTCGGTATCGATCATGAAGCGCGGAGAACTGTGGGGGCTGTTCGCGTGCCACCACCATAAGCCGCTGCGCCTACCCTATTCGGTGAGGACCGCAGCCGAGCTGTTCGGCGAGTTCTTCTCCTACATCCTCGAGCAGAGCGAAGGCGACGCCGCACTGGCCCGGCAGTCTCGCGCGCGCCTGCTGCATGACGAGATCATGGCCCGCGTCGCACGCGGCAACTCGCTCGGCGACACGCTGAATGATTTTGCCGCCACGATTGCCGAAGTCATCCCCTATGACGGCATGGCGGCCTGGATCGACGGCGAATATCGCACCGTCGGCATAGCCCCGACGCGCGAGGAGTTCGAGCCGCTCTCGCGCTTCCTGAACACGGCCGCGTCGAGTGCGATCTGGGCGACCGACAAGCTCTCGACCGCCTTCCCACCCGCAGCCGCCTATGTGGATCGCTGCTCCGGCCTGCTGGCTCTGCCTGTCTCGCGCGTACCGCGCGATTACATCGTCCTGTTCAGGCGCGAGCATGTCCATGAGGTCAACTGGGCGGGCAATCCCGATAAGCCGGCAGAGATCGTCGAGGGCGACAGCCGCATTCATCCGCGCAAAAGCTTCGAGCTTTGGAAGCAGGAGCGGCGCGGATACTCCCGGCCTTGGGAAGAGGACGAGATCGCGATTGCGCAGAGCCTTCGCGTAACCTTGCTGGAGGTCGTGCTCCAGCTTGCGGATGCTGCTCATCGCGACCGGGCACAGGCGCACAAGCGCCAGGAATTCCTGATCGCGGAGCTCAACCACCGTGTCAGGAACATCCTGAACCTGGTGCGCGGTCTGGTCAGCCAGAGCGCGTCGGGAAGCGAGTCGATCGAGGATTTCGCCGAGATCGTGGGCAAGCGTATCTATGCGCTCGCCCGCGCGCACGATCAGGTCACGCAGGCAAACTGGTCGCCGGCGTCGCTCTATACGCTCATCCGAACCGAATGTCGGGCCTATGCCGAGGGCGAGGAGGAGCGCGTCTTCATGCGTGGCCCTGACGCGATGCTGACACCCGCCGCCTTTACGTCGCTCGCTCTGGTCATTCACGAGTTGATGACCAACAGCTCCAAATATGGCGCGTTGAGCGATCCCCGCGGCCGCGTCGAGATAGCGATGTCGCGCGACGCCGAGGACGGGCTGAACATCAGCTGGACGGAAGTTGACGGCCCCCCCGTCGCCCCGCCCCGGCGGTCAGGTTTCGGGTCGACCATCATCGCCCATACCGTTCCGCACGAGCTCGGCGGGACGGCCAGCGTCGACTTCCGGCCGGAGGGTCTGGTGGCGCACTTCTCCCTCCCCGCATCCGCCATTGCAGGCTTCGCCCACCCGCAGATTGCTCCGCCAACCGCCAGCGTCACTCCGCTCCGGCCCAAGGGCACGGTCGATGGCCAGCCTCTGGGCCATGCAATGGTGGTCGAGGATAACGTTGTCATCGCACTGGAAGCAGAGCAGCTTCTGCTCGATCTGGGCTTTGCGGCGGTCCATGTGTGCGGGTCGACCGGAGACGCCCTGGCGGCGCTCGACCGCGGAGAGGTGGCCTTCGCCCTGCTCGATGTGCATCTCGGCGAAGGCGAGACCAGCGAGCCCATTGCCCGCGCTCTGTCGTCCCGCCGCATTCCTTACGCGATCGTCAGCGGCCTTGGCGAGCGGTCCGCGATCGCCGATGGGTTCGCGGGTGCACCGCTCGTGACCAAGCCCTATCTGCGATCGGATATCGAACGGCTGCTGGCAAGCTTGGGAATGCGCTGATCGAGCGGGATCAGGCCGCCCGCCTCACCGCAAAAGGCTGAGCAGCTGCGAAACCGGTCGCAGCGTCGCCGACGCGATAGCGCGCCACATTGTCGGCCAGTATCGCCGTGGATTCGCGAAGCCGCCGAACCGAAGCGTCGCACTCCTCGGCCATGCCGGCATTGCGCTGGGTGCCCGACGAAAGCTGTTCGACCGACGCCGTCATCGCCCGGAGGTCGCTCGACTGTTTGTCGGTCGCCTCGACGATCTCGCTCATCAGCGCTGAGACGCCCGCCGTCGCCCCCGCAAGATGATCGAGCAGCGCAGCGGATCCGCCGACATGCTCCATGCCGACTGCGAGGCGCCCCCGGGCAGCTTCGGTCAACGCGCGAACGTCGCGCGCGGCCGTTGCCGTGCGTTCCGACAGGGCGCGAACCTCGTGCGCCACGACCGCGAAACCATGGCCGGCGTCGCCCGCGCGCGCGGCTTCCACACCCGCGTTGAGCGCGAGCAGGTTGGTCTGGAAGGCGATCTGCTCGATCACGCCGACGATCGTTGCGATCTCGTCGGTCGATTCGACCACCTCGTGCATCGCGCTGCGCATCGAGCCGGCGATGTCGCGGCCGCGTGCGGCATCCTGTTCCATCCCGCCGATCTGCTGGGCGGACACGCGCGCGCGATCGACGATCGCACGAACGGCCGCACCCAGTCCTTCCAGCGCGTTCGTCACCTGCTCGACGGACATCGCCTGCCGCTCGGCGAGCGATGCCACCTCCGAGGAAGCTTCGGCGATTGATCCGGTCTCGGTCTCGACGTCGGTGGCGATCGCAACGACCGAGCCCAGCGTCTCGGCAAGGCTGGCCATGCTGCGGTTGAAATCCTCCTCGATCCGCCGATATTCGGCCGGCAGCCCCTGAAGGCGGCGCGAAACGTCCCCCTCGGCAATCGCTGCCAGCGCCTGCTGAAGCTGCGCAGCCATGCGCTGCTGCGATTCGATCGTCGCCATCTGCTCGGCGGCGCGTGCCTCTTCGGCGGCGCGTCGCGCGGCTTCCGCTTCGATCACCTGCCGGGTCTGCTCGGCAATCGCCTCGATCAGCGAAGCCAGCCGCAGCGAAAAGACCAGGAGGACGCCCGACTCCACCAGAAGGATGGCCGCATGCAGGATGACGCGGTCGAACCCGCTCGAACGGTCGAAGACGAAATGCGGGACAAGCACCGACAGGATCAGGTGATGGGCGGCGGTGACGAGCGTAGCGGCGAGAATCGGGCGCCAGTCGGTGAGCATCATCAGCGCGGCAAGCCCGGCGAAGAACAGCATGTGCATGTCCATCTGCCACGGCTGCCCGCGCATCACGAACAGCATCAGCGCCGGCAGGATTGGCATGGCCACGCCGAAGCTCGTCCGGGTGACGGCGTCGCTGCGCCCCTGGAGCGCCATTGCGACCGGAAACAGAACCGCAGCGGCGGCGCAAGCGAGCACGATCCAAAGATCGGCAGGCGACCAGATCGCTGCGCCGATGACCACCAGACAGGCGGCGACGGACAGGCCGATGGCCGAAATCCGCACTCCTATCAGGCGAAGGTGGTCGAGCGAGGTTGTGGACATGAGCTCTTCTTTCCGGACTATCTGCGTGACTCGCAAAGATCCGGCAGGGCAGGCAGCAGTATCGCGCCGTGGCGCAAGGCCACGGGCAGCAGCCTGTCCCGTTCCCCCAAGACCATGATCGATCCCGCGAACCGGCCAAGGCCGGCAATGCGGATATCGTCGCGATGGGCCAACCAGATCATGGGCGACGCACTGCCCAGTGGCACCACGAGCATCGGGCCACGCGCCGGGGGCGTCAGTGCCAGCACTGCCACCCCGGTCACGACCGCCATGCATTGCAGTATCAGAGCGACGACCGAAAGGTCGCTCCGTCTGATCGAGTCGGACATCGGGTCCTCGGATTTTGCCCGACCCGTATCGGCCTAAAGCTTTGTAATTGCGTTAACGGGCGGCTGAAAGGCCCGGCTATCGCCCGTTCGGCACCCTCACGCTTGCGGACAACACCTGCCTGCACCGGAAAGCGACCGGGCGAAAACGTCCCTAACGCTAAATTAACCACAATGGCCGCACTGATCGCCCTGCATTCACGCGAAGGCGAATGAGAGTCCGATGGCGAACAGATGGAATTCCGCCGATTATCACCCCACCGGGCGCAGTTTCTGCGCCGCGGGGTGCTGAGTCATGGCGGCCGCCACTCCCATGACCCGGAAGCTCTGGGCCATCACGGGTCGCAACGCGATTCTGCCTATGGCGACGCTCATGCTCGTCGGGCTGATGGTCATCCCGGTTCCCGCTTTCGTGCTCGACGTGGGCTTCATCGCCAACATCATGATCTCGCTCGCGGTTCTGATGGTCTCGCTGAACGCGGCGAAGCCCCTCGATTTCTCGGCCTTTCCGACCGTGCTGCTGTTCGCCACCCTGTTTCGCCTGTCGCTGAACGTGGCCTCCACCCGCGTGGTCCTCGTCGACGGGCATAATGGGCCGGCGGCAGCGGGCCATGTCATCGAAAGCTTCGGCAATTTCCTGATCGGCGGCGACTATGCCGTCGGCCTGTTCGTCTTCGGCATCCTGATGGTGATCAACCTGGTCGTCATCACCAAGGGCGCCGGGCGTGTGTCCGAAGTGTCGGCACGCTTCACCCTCGACGCGATGCCCGGCAAGCAGATGGCGATCGACGCCGATCTCAATGCCGGCCTCCTCACTCCCGAGGAAGCCAAGGCCCGTCGCCAGGAAGTCGCCACCGAGGCCGATTTCTACGGCTCGATGGACGGTGCCTCGAAGTTCGTGAAGGGCGACGCCGTCGCCGGCGTGCTGATCCTCGTCATCAATATCCTCGGCGGCCTGATCCTCGGCACGCTGAGCCACGGCCTGTCGCTGTCGGACGCTGCTTCGACCTATATCATCCTGGCGATCGGCGACGCGCTGGTGGCCCAGGTCCCGGCGCTGCTGCTCTCGATTGCCGCCGCCGCGATCGTGACGCGCGTGTCCTCGCCGCTCGACCTGTCGGGCCAGATCACCAGCCAGTTCGGCTCGGCACGCGCCTGGGCGCCGGTCGCGGCGATCCTGACCATTTTGGGTGTCGTCCCCGGCATGCCGCATTTCATGCTGCTCGCTGCGGCCGGCCTGGCAGGCTTCGTCGCCTGGAAGCTGTCCAAGGCGAAGAAGGTCCAGGAAGCCCGCGAGACTGCGGTTGCGGAAGCGGCGAAGGCCCCCGCCCCGCTTGCGCCCAACAGCATCGACTGGAGCGAGATTTCGGACGGCTCCGCGCTCGGTCTCGAAATGGGCTATGGCCTCGTCGGCCTGGTCGACGAGCGCAAGGGCGCGCCGCTGATGAGCCGGATCACCGGCATCCGCCGCCAGCTGTCGCGTGAACTCGGCTTCGTGGTGCCGCTGGTCCGCGTCCGCGACAATCTCAACCTGCCGCCGAACACCTACCGCATCACCGTCGCGGGCGTGATCGTCGGCGAGGACGAATGCTATCCGGACCAGCTGCTCGCGCTCGACAGCGGCGACCTCGACGGTCGCGTGGATGGCCGCGAATGCCGCGATCCGAGCTTTGGTCTCGAAGCGGTCTGGATCTCCCCGGACAAGCGCAGCGAGGCGATCGTCGCGGGTTACACCGTCGTCGATCCGGCCACCGTCATCGCCACCCATCTCAATCAGATGATCATGGCGACCTGTGCCGACCTCTTCGGCATGGACGAAGCGCAGCAGCTGCTCGACACGCTCAAGGATTCGGCGCCGCAGCTGGTCGCGGGTCTCACGCCGCAGCCGCTCTCCCTTTCCCAGATCGCTGCGGCCTGCCGCGCGCTGCTGGCGGAGGGCGTGCCGCTGCGCGACTTCCGCCGGATCGCAGAAGCCATGGTGGACGCCGCCGGCCAGTCGAACGACGGGATCGCGCTTGTCGAGAATATCCGCTCGCGGATCGGCGCCCTGATCGTCCAGACGCTCGTGCCGGTGAAGATGCCGCTGCCGGTGATCACGCTCGACGCCGGACTGGAATCGCTCCTCGCCCAAGCGGTGCGCACCTCGCCGGGCGCGACCCATCCGTTCGAACCGGCGCTCGCCAATCGCATCGTCGGTGCGGTGTCGGATGCCGCACAACCCCTCGTCAACGGCGCCATCCGCTTCGCCATCGTCACCTCACCTATCGCGCGGCGCGCGCTGGCGAGGCTTCTGAAACCCCATCTGCCGGAGACCCCCGTCATGTCCTTCCTGGAAATTCCGGACGGCAAAGCGGTGGAAGTCGCCGCGGTGGTCGGCGGCGGACCCGCCAATAACAGCAGCGCCGGCGCCCTCAGCGCGCGGCCCATGGAGACGGCAGAATGAGCTTCACCTGGCCCCGAGTGTCGGACCTTCCCGGTTCCGCCGCGCATGCGCGCAGCGCCCGGGTGATCAGCATCGCTTGCGGTCGCAGCGGTGTCGGCAAGACGACCATCGCCGCCAACCTCGCGTTGTCGCTGTCCAAGATGCACCGCCGCGCGATGCTGGTCGATTGCGACCCCGGCCCAACGGACGCCACCCGCACCATGGGCTTCAACCCGCGCGAATCGATCAACGACGTGATCGGCGGCCGGCTGACGATCGACGAGATCGTCGTCGATGGCCCCGAGGCGCTGTTCGTCGTGCCCGCCGGACCGACCGACCAGGCCGGCCGCGTCGACCTCGCGGCGCGCCTGAAGCTCGCCGACGCCTTCCGCCCGCACCGCCGCTCGCTCGACTTCGTGATCGTCGACACGCCCGGAAGCGCCGATCCCGACACGCTCGACATGATCGCCTCGGCCGACCTGCCGATCGTCGTCCTCGCGCCGGACTCCGACCGGTTCATGGACGCCTATGGCACAGTCAAGCTGCTGGCTCTCGACCATGACGTGCGCGACATCGCCATCGTCACCAACCGCATCGCCGACGAAGCGATGGGCCGCGAGCTCTTCCGCCGCTTCCGCGAGGTCGCGGGCCGCTTCCTCAAGCACACCACGCTCAGCTATCTCGGCGGGATTCCCACCGACGAGCGCGTGCTGACGGCCGCCGCACGTCGGCGCCTCGTCGTGGATCAATATCCACACGCCCGCGCGTCGCAGGCGATCGGTCACCTGTCGCGGACGATCGACACGCTCGACATTCCTGCCATGGCCGGCGGCGACAGCTTTTTCGGGATGGAGGCCGTTCTTCGTGGGGGCTGAACCTGCCAGCAGCGAGATGCACGTCTACGGACGCGCGCCGAAGAAGGCGAGCCAGGAGGACCTCGTCCGGTCCCACATGCAGCTCGTTCGCAAGATCGCCTGGCATGTCCATGGGCGGGTCTCCTCGGCGATCGACGTCGAGGATCTGATCCAGATCGGGATGATCGCCCTGGTCGAGGCCGCCAATGGCTATGAGGATCGCGGCCACGCCTTTTCGACCTATGCGTCGATGCGCGTACGCGGCGCGATGATCGACCATCTTCGTCGTCACGCGGCGATCAGCCGGTCGGCGATGGTCAAGCGGCGCGAGATGCTGAAGGCCAAGTCGGATTTCGAGAAGACCTACGGCCGCAGCCCGAGCGAATCCGAACTGGCGCAAGCCATGGGCCTTGACGGCGCATCCCTGCGGACGCTGATCGACGAAACCGCAGCGAATTATCACGAGACGATCGACGAGGTCTATTCGGACCAGTCGATGTGGTTCGCCGACGTCGAGGAACGGGTCGACCAGACGATCGAGCGGGAAGAACTGGCGAGCGCCCTGGCGGAGCACATCGCCTCGCTGCCCGAGCGCGAGGCGCGCGTCCTGCAGCTCTATTTCGTGGAGGAGATGAACCTCGAGGAAATCGGCCAGACGCTCGGCATCGGCGCGGCACGCGTCTGCCAGATCAAGAAGGCCGCGCTCGACAAGCTGCGAACCTCGCTGAAGGACTGGCGCTGACCGTCAACGCTGCGCGCTGAGCCCGGCTGCCTCGATTCCTGCCAGCGCGGCAATTTCGTCATTGTCCGAGCTGTCGCCGGTTACGCCCACCGCACCGATGGGGTGCCCAGTCTCGTCCACCACGATCACGCCCCCGGCTGCAGGAACGATCCCCTGCGGGGCCAGCGACGCCAGGCTCGCCACGAACGTCGGGCGTTCGGCCGCCATGGTCCCCACGACGCGGGACGAAACGCCCAGCGCCAGCGCGCCTCCGGCCTTCCCGATCGCGATCTGAGCCCGCATGTTCGAGGCGCCATCGGCACGGGCGAAGCTGATAAGGTGACCGCCGGCATCGAGCACGGCGATGCTCAGCGGCTTCAGGCCGAGCTCCCTGCCCTTCGCCATCGCGCCCGCAATGATCCGGCTGGCGCTTTCGAGAGGGATCCGGCTCATCAGGCAACTCCGTCAGGGTTTATTCCCGGGGCCGGATAGCCCTCCCTTTCATAGGCGTCCAGCCGCGGGTCAATGTTCCCGACGCCCGACCAGCGCTTCGAGGCGTTCGAGCTTCATGCCCACTTCCTGGAAGCGGCTGTTCGTCGCCGTCTGGCTGGCGCGCACCGCTTCGACGAAGTCGCGCACCGGATCGCGCTGGATCAGCCCGGCCTGCAGCGCCTCGATACGGTGCTGCAGTTCGTCGCTGGTGACGGGGGCACTGGCAAGTTGGGCCTGCTGCGCCTTCAACAGCTCGATCTGCTTGTCGCGGACAAGCTGAAGGTCGGCAATCAGCTTGTTCGCCTTCTCCAGTTGTTGCTGCCGTTCGCGGGCGTCCGCCACGACCAGCTGCGCGGACACCACCACGCGCTCGGCGATGATGAGGCCGGCGGCCGACACGACGCTCGAGAGGAGCCCGAGTCCGATCGCGACCTTGGTCCAGAGCCCCGCCCGCGCGCCCGACGTGGCGGGCCGCGCTGGCTCCGCCTCTGCGGATGCTGTGACGGCCGGCGGCGTCGGATCGGGGATCGGCGGAAGCTGCGTGACCAGCGCATCGATGTCCGGCAGAGCATCGACCGCCATTGCGGGCGCCCTGTCTTCCTCTTCGGAAATGGCGGACACGACCAGCGCGGGCGTGACGAAGCTAGGGAGCGGCTCAGCTTCAGGAGCGGGTGCCGCGACCGGCGCCGGACGCGGCGGGGTCGGCTCTGCAGCCGCCGCCGCAGAGGCCATGCTCTCCGCGACCAGCTGATCGAGATCGATTCCGCCGATATCCGCAGGCGCCGCCACGGCGCCGCCATCCTCCTGGTTCTGGCTGATGCTGGTTTCGAGATCCTCGAGCGCCTTGAGCGCAGCGTCGAAGCCGTTGTCGCCGGGAGAGGAAGTCGCATCCATCGTTCGATATCCTGTCGGAACTGCGGGTCGGGACAAGGAAAGAAGAAGGCCCCCGGCGCGGGGAAATATGCGCCGGGGGCCCGCTGAGACGGCCAGAGGTGTTTAGGCCGTCCCGAACTTAGCGCAGGAGGCTCAGAACGCTCTGGCCGCTCTGGTTCGCCTGGGCGAGCATCGCGGTCGATGCCTGCTGCAGGATCTGCGACTTGGCGAGTGCTGCCGATTCCGTCGAGAAGTCGGTGTCCTCGATCCGCGAACGGGCTTCGGACATGTTGTTGACGTTCGCGGTCAGCACATTGACTGCAGCGTCGAGACGGCTCTGGATCGCACCGATGCCGGCACGGACCGTGTTGACCTGGGTCAGCGCATCGTCGGCCTTCGTGATCGCCGCCGACGCATTCGTCGCAGTGTCGACCTTGACCGTGCTGACATAGGCAGCAGCCACCTTGTCGAGACCGCCGATCGAGATCGACGTGGTGTCGCCCGAGTTCACGCCGGTCTGGATCGAGAAGCTGGACGCCGTGGAAGTGGCCGAGAACAGCGTGTTGCCGTTGAACTTGGTCTTGGTGACGACATCGGTGATCTGCGACTGGAGTGCGGCGACTTCGGTCTGCAGATTGTCGCGGTCGCTCGACTGGTAGGTGCCGTTCGACGCCTGGACAGACAGTTCGCGGACGCGCTGCAGCATGTTGCTGACTTCGCCGAGAGCGCCTTCCGCAGTCTGCGCCAGCGAGATGCCGTCATTGGCGTTGCGGATCGCGACGGACATGCCGCGGATCGTCGAGGTCATCGACGAAGCGATTGCCATGCCGGCAGCATCGTCCCGGGCGGTGTTGATGCGCTTGCCGCTCGACAGGCGATCCATGGCGGTAGCCTGCTGCTGCTGCGCAAGGCGCCCGGCGTTCTGCGCCCGCAGAGACGAAGAGTTGGTGTTGATGACAGCCATTGAGTTAATCCTTCCGCTACTACTCGGCGTGCCGGTTTACTTCACCGTCCTCGCCACGACCGGAGTAACGACCCACCGAAACCATGCTTAAGGAACAAAGATGGTTAAGGCACATTAACCCTAATTTTTCTGATTAAGCTGCAGTTATTCAGACCTGCCGAGATCTCTATATTCGATAGATAGGATAAAACTTCGAAATCGTACCTAATTTTCTACATCTTCAATACCGAGATCCGCCACGGAACAGGATAATTAAGCCGGGATTAGCCGAGATGCGCGACAGATAGCGGGCGCGCGAACAGCAGCAGTGAATAGCTTGTCCGAGCGCTGTACGACGAGGCGAAGGCGGCGCGGGAAGAGACAGTTGCGGCCGCATCAGATCAGATTGTGCTGGGTAAGATAGCTACCCCGGCCGGCGGCGCTACCTTGGAGTTCAGGGCATTCCCCGATAGTCAGGCATTGCTCCCATGCACCGCTAGCCAGCTGGAGCCAATGGTCGGCCGCGTGCACAGGGTCTGCGAGAGCCCGATCCAGGAGCATATAATCCAGCACGAAGAAGTCCGGAGGGTCCGGTCAGGCATCGATTTCCGCCTTGCGAGAGCAAGCGCCTGGTCCAGACACTTGGCCTTTGAAAGAAGGGTGATGGCCTGCAACATCAGTTCATGGCGCCATATAGCCCTAGAGGGCGTGAGATGCAGCGCCTCTCAATATCCGTCGCAGGCGTGCATCGTATCGCCACGCTCTCGGCGTCACTACCAAGCTGGTACAGAATATCGGGATCGCTCGGTCGATCGGCCGCATCATGCAGCAATCGTTAGTGATTGAGGCCCCGCTTTCTATCGAGCTGCTGATCCGGATAACCGTCTTGGGCTAGCTGGACCTGGATCGGCTCACGGCGCAGATTTGAAACAACCGCCCTTCCTATCGCGTATCGCGGGGAAGCAGACGCGTGATCCAGCTGCGGGCTGACGCGGACTACCCAGCTCGAGGTCGATTGGACGAGCCGCAAAGCATTTCGATCACCTGAATGCCAAAGCGCCCCCCGCTGCTTTCGCAACGGGGGGCACCTCGGCCAGCAACTGATATGAAGCTGTTACTTGAGCAAGCTGAGGACGTTCTGCTGGCTCTGATTGGCCTGGGCAAGCATTGCCGTCGAAGCCTGCGAGAGGATCTGCGACTTCGCAAGGGCCGCGGATTCCACCGAGAAGTCCGTATCCTCGATCCGCGAGCGGGCTTCCGACAGGTTGTTCACGTTCGCAGTCAGCACGTTGACGCTCGCCTCCAGTCGGTTCTGGCTCGCACCCAGGCTTGCCCGGACCGTGTTGATCTGCGCCAGCGCATCATCGGCCTTCGTGATCGTCGTACCGGCATTCGCCGCAGTATCGACCTTGACCGTGCTGACATAGGCAGCAGCCACCTTGTCGAGGCCGCCGACCGAGATCGACGTGGTGTCGCCCGAGTTCACACCGGTCTGGATCGCGAAGCTGGTTGCCGTCGACGTCGCCGAGAACAGCGTGTTGCCGTTGAACTTGGTCTTGGTGACGACGTCGGTGATCTGCGACTGCAGTGCGGAGACCTCGGTCTGGATGTTGTCGCGGTCGCCCGACTGGTAGGTGCCGTTCGCGGCCTGCACCGCCAGTTCGCGGATACGCTGCAGCATGTTGTTGACCTCGCCGAGCGCACCTTCGGCGGTCTGCGCCAGAGAGATGCCATCGTTGGCGTTGCGGATGGCGACGCTCATGCCGCGGATCGAGGAGGTCATCGAGGAAGCAATGGCGAGACCGGCTGCGTCGTCCTTGGCCGAGTTGATGCGCTTGCCGCTCGACAGCCGCTCCATCGCGGTAGCCTGCATCTGAGCGGCCATACGGCCGGCGTTCTGAGCACGAAGCGAAGAGATGTTGGTGTTGATGACGGTCATTGGATCAGTCCTTATCCTGGTCAAAGGGGCGATGATCCGGTGCTGGCCGTTCTCGCCTCGATCCCATTAACGGCCGTGCTTACCCCCACTTTAACCAGGAAAGTTCACCACACTCCGTTTTTGCAGGAATTTTAACATATCCCGTTGATTTTTAACGATATATTTTTCATCATTTCTGGATAAATCCGTCGTCAGCTGCGGTTGCACGCGGCGGAGAGCCGCCGGCGCAGGGTAAACCGGGCGGCAGCGGGGCGGCAATTTTCTGCCGCACTAGACCAAAGGCTTATGCCGCCCCGGGCTCCAGTTTTTCTTTAATTTTTTCAGTCGCTTGAGAAGCTCCCTACGCATGTGCGCTTGCGGGTGCGGGCAACCGCGCGCCGGCCCGTACGCGGGTGCGCGCAGTCTATTAAGACTTTCGTAGTTAATTCAGCGGTAATCATCGTCCTCAAGGAACTGGTGTGGCTGGCACGCTAGATCCGACGAAGGACGGCGACGATGAACATCGGCATCTCCGACAAGGCCCAGGGCTCTCATCCGACGCTGACGGCGTGGCTTGCCGGCGCGGGCATCGACAGCATGCTGATCGACCCGGCCGACGCGACGATCCGCCAGACGCAGCGCATTCTGCACGTGACCGAGATCGGTCTCGCCCGCCAGCACGACATTCTCATCGACTTTGCGGACGGACCGCCGGTCCTCCGCCGCGCCAAGATCGGCCGCCCGACTACGCTGGTCTTCGGTTTCGAGGACATGGCCTTCGGTCACGCGCTGATCGCGGAACTGATCCGCCCTGCGGTGATGCCGGCCTGCGGCGAACCCGACAGCGCCAAATTCCTCCAGCTGGCCGCCCGCATCGCACGCAGCGAGGCCAGCGTCTTGCTGCTCGGCCAAACCGGCACCGGCAAGGAGGGCGTTGCCCGCTTCATCCATGCCGCATCGAGCCGCGCCGAACGGCCCTTCGTCGCCGTCAACTGCGCCGCGCTGCCGGAGACGATGCTCGAGGCGATGCTGTTCGGCCACCAGAAGGGCGCTTTCACCGGCGCCAACATGTCGAGCGAAGGCCTGTTCCGCGCTGCCGACGGCGGCACGCTTCTGCTCGACGAAGTGGCGGAACTGCCGCTCTCGCTTCAGCCGAAGCTGCTCCGCGCCCTTCAGGAGCGCGAAGTGCTCCCGGTCGGCGCGACCACGCCGGTTCCGGTCGACGTTCGCATCCTCGCCGCCGGCAATCGCGACCTCGCCGCCGAAGTCGAGGCCGGCCGCTTCCGTGCCGACCTTTACTGGCGCCTCAACGTCATGCCGCTCGCACTGAAGCCGCTCGCCGAGCGGCGCCAGGATATCCGCGCGATCTCCGCCGCCCTGCTGCTGCGGCACGCCGGCCTGAACGACGACCTTCCCTGGCCGACCGCAGCCGCGCTTGATCGCCTGATGGCACATGACTGGCCCGGCAATGTGCGCGAGCTCGAGAACGTCCTCCAGCGCGCAATGCTGATGCGCGAGGGCAGCCGGATCGACACGGGCGACCTCATCATCGATCGCGCGCCTGGGCTGCCGGTTGCGGAACGGACTGTCGCCGCGCCGCAGGACGACGCTGCGCTCAGCCTGGCCGAAGCCAAGCGCCTGAGCCAGGCCCGCGCGATCGAGGAAGCGCTTGCCGCGACCGGCGGCCATCGTCTTCGCGCCGCCCAGAGGCTGGGCATCTCCGAACGCACGCTTCGCTATCGGCTCGCCGATATGCGGGCAGCGGCCTGAGGAGGGTTGAATGACCACGATCAACACCAGCAACATCCTCGCGATGCGGCAGGCGATCCTGCAGCAGAACAGCGCTTTGCAGAAGGCTGCGGCCACCCCGGCGCAGAACCCGCTCGCGGGCGTTCAGCAGGTCGGCAATGCGACCAGCGCGCCGGAAGGCAGCTTCGCCTCGACGCTGCGCGGAGCGCTGACCGAGGTCAACGGCCTTCAGGCCAAGGCGAGCGCCGCGACCGAGAGCTACGAGCGCGGCGAAACCACCGACATCGCAGCCGTGATGCTTCAGCGCGAGCAAGCCAGCGTCGGCTTTCAGGCCACCTTGCAGGTCCGCAACAAACTCCTGTCCGCCTACAAGGACATCATGAGCATGCCGGTATAATCCATGGCTGACATCGTCCCCTCCACCGCGCCGGCCGCTTCGGCCCTGGCCACCACCTCGTCGGCATCGGTCGGCACGTCGGCGGTGCTCGAGCGCATACGCGATTTCGCGAGCCAGCCCGCCATCCAGCGCAGCCTGCCGATGATGGGCCTGATCGGCCTGCTCGGCGCAGCCGCGCTGCTGTGGGCGACCATGTCCGGCGCGCCGCAGCGCGACCTGTTCGCCGGCATGAGCGATGGCGACAAGGCCGCCGTGGCCGACGCGCTCAAGGCCGCCAACATTCCCTACGAGATCAGCCGCGACACCGGCGCCATCACGGTTCCGGAGACCGCCTTCTACCAAGCGAAGATGCTGCTTGCCCAGCAAGGCCTGCCCAAGGCCGCGCCAGACGGCGACGCGATGATCTCGTCGCTGCCGCTCGGCGCGAGCCGCGCGGTCGAAGGCGAGAAGCTCCGCTCGGCCCGCGAGATGGACCTCGCCCGCACGATCGAGGCGATCGACGCGGTCGACACCGCCAAGGTCCACATCGCTGTCGGCCAGCCGAGCGTATTCCTCCGTGACGAGAGCAAGCCGCAGGCGTCGGTCATGCTGCGCCTGCGCGCCGGCCGGACCCTGTCGGACTCGCAGGTTCAGGCGATCGTCCATCTCGTCGCCTCGTCGGTGCCCGACCTGTCTCCCGACGGCGTCTCGGTGGTCGATCAGGCGGGCCGGCTGCTGTCGAGCTCGGGCAGCGACCCGCTCAGCCAGGCCTCGACGCGCCAGGTCGACATCCAGACCAAGATGGAACAGCGCTATCTCGAGGCGTTGACCAAGATCCTGACGCCGATCGTGGGCGCCGGCAATTTCACGGCCGAAGTCCATGCCGACGTCGATTTCACCGAGACCCAGGCGACGCGCGAAAGCTATCCCAAGGATACTGCCGTCGTTCGCCAGGAGCAGGGCAGCTGGACCGGCGACAAGCCCGGCGAGGCCGGCGGCATCCCCGGCGCACTGTCGAACCAGCCGCCTGCGGCCAGCCAGGTCGCCGCTGCACCGAACCAGACACTGCCCGTTCCGCCCGCGGCCGGTACGACCGCCGCCGCCAATGCCGGCAAGACCTCGGAGAATTACAACCGCACCTATGAGCTGGGCCGCGAAGTTTCGGTCACCCGCGCTCCGATCGGCACCGTGAAGCGCCTCTCCGTGGCGGTGGCGCTGCGCGAAGGGGCCCGCAAGTTCAGCCGCGCCGAACTGGCCTCGATCGAGACCCTGATCCGCGGAGCCGTCGGGGCCGATGCCAATCGCGGCGACGTGGTCGCCCTCTCCGCCCGCAGCTTCGCCGTGGCCGAAGAGGCCGAGGTAAAGCCGAACTGGTGGGAGGCCGCCTGGGTTTCCACCCTCGCCCGCAACGTCTCGGCCCTGCTTGTGGTCGCGCTTCTGGTCTTCGGCGTCGCCAAGCCGCTGCTGAAGCGGCGCGCGACGCTGGCCGAAGAGAAGCAGGCCGTGTCGATGGCGATGGCCGATCCCGCCGCCCGCCTGCCCGACGGCACCAACCCGGCGATCCGCTCGGAGATCGCAACCGCGCTCGCCCAGCAAGCCCTTCAGGACCCGAGCAAACCCGTGACCCTGGACATGATCGAGGCCACCCCCGGCTATGCGAACCGGGCGGAACTGATCCGCAACTTCGTGCGGCAGGACCCGGACCGCGCCGCCCTGGTGGTCCGCGATCTCCTCCGCGCCGACATGCCGAAGGGCGAATGATCGATGGCTGACGAGACCCCTATCGACACCGACGACGCCAACCCGCTTCCGGATGGAAGCCAGGCAGCGGCCATCCTGATGATGCTGCTCGGCGAGGAAGAGGCGGCGACCGTGCTCAGCCGCCTCGATCCGGAGGAGGTCCAGCAGCTTGGCGGCGCGATGTTCAACGTCGCCAACATCTCCGAAAAGGAGATCGATGGGGTCTTCGACGTGTTCGTCGACCGCGCCAAGGCCCGCACCACTCTGGGCTTCGGCGTCGAGCGCCAGATCAAGGGGATCATGCACAAGGCGCTGGGCCAGGAAAAGGCCGACCAGGTCCTGCAGCGCATCACGCCGGTTCAGCACACCACCGCGCTCGAAAATCTTAAGTGGATGGACGCGCGCCAGATCGCCAATCTGATCGAGTTCGAACATCCGCAGATCGCAGCGATCGTCCTCGCCTTTCTCGAGGCACAGCGCGCCGCGGACGTCCTCGCGCTGCTGCCGGAAGAGATGCAGGCCGACCTCGTCTATCGCGTCGCTACCCTCGGTCCGGTGACGGAGGCTGCACTCGTCGAGCTGGACGATCTCCTGAACCGGCCGGTTGCCGGGCGCAGCAACGGAGCGATCACGCGCCGCGGCGGAGCCGGCGAAGCCGCCAAGATCGTCAACTCCTCGCGCAAAGCCGCCGAACAGCGCATCATCAAGGCGCTGCAGAAGCTCGACAAATCGGTCGCCCGCAACGTCGAGGAAGAGATGTTCATCTTCGACAATCTCATGGCGCTGTCCGAAAAGGACCTCGGCACCCTGTTGCGCGCGGTCGACAACGACATCCTCGTGGTCTCGCTCAAGGGCGCGGACGAGAAGCTCCGCGGCAAGATCTTCGGTTGCATGTCGAGCCGCGCCGCGCAGTCGGTGCAGGACGAAATCGCAGATCGCGGCCCGATGCGCCTCGCCGACGTGCAGGAAGCGCAGAAGGCGATGCTGGCGATCGCACGCAAGCTGGCTGCGGAAGGCACGATCAGCCTCGGCGGAAAGGGCGACGACTTTGTCTGAGCTCTGGACCAGCGAGATCGGCGGAACCGCGACCCGTGTCGATGCCTGGGCGCGTCCGGCCTCCAGCCCGCAATTCACGCCCTGGGGAGATGGCCAGCCGCGCCGGCGGGCTAGCGACTTCGCCCCGCGCCAGCAGACTCAGCCGCAGCAGACGGCAGAAGCCGCGCAGCTCGACGCCGAGGCGATCCGGAACGAGGCCTTCGCGGCCGGGTTCGAGCAGGGCCGCCAGAGCGCGATCCTAGAATTCGCCCGCGAGCGCGAGGCACTGGCGCGCCTCATCGCCTCCGCCGGCGCCCTTCAGCCCGAGCCGCATGGGCCGCTGGCGGCGGTGCTCGCCGAAGCGGTCACGCGCATGGTCCGGCAGATCGTCGGCGAAGTGCGGATCGACCCGGCCCTGCTCGAGGAACGCGCTACCGCCATCGCCGAACTCGTCACCGCCGAATGCGGCCCGGCGCGCCTGCGCATGCATCCCGACGACATCGCCATGCTCGAAGGCGTCGACTTCGCCCTTCCGCTCGCGCCCGACCACCACCTGGCCTCCGGCACGATCGTCCTGGAGACGGGCGAAGGCTGGATCGAGGACGGCCCTCAGGTCCGCCTTGCCCGCCTCCGGGCGCAACTCGACTCCATGGGGATGCCGCGATGAGCCTCGCAAACCTGGCCGGCACGATGCTCGACCGCGTCGAAGTCGATCATGGCGGCCCGCGCCGCATCGGCCGGCTCGCCTCCTATGACGGGCTGATGCTCGAAGCGACCGGCTTCCCTATGCCGGTCGGCTCCAACGCCCGCGTCATCGATGCGGACGGCCATGCCGCGCTGGCCGAAGTGGTCGGCTTTCGCGGCAACCGCACGCTGCTGATGGCGCTCGATGCCGATGCGCCGCACAGCGCCGGTGCCCGGGTCGAGCCCGACCGCCGCGGCGGATCTGTCGACGTCGGCGAAACGCTGCTCGGCCGCGTGATGGACGCGCTGGGCAATCCGATCGATGGGCTCGGCCCGATCGCCACCGCCGAACGCTGGCCCCTCGCCGGCCGCCGCGGCAATCCGCTCGACCGGGCCCGCGTCACCGAACCCTTCGACATGGGCGTCCGCGCGATCAACGCGATGCTGACCGCAGGCGTCGGCCAGCGCATCGCGATCGCGGCAGGCTCGGGCGTGGGCAAGTCGGTGCTGATGGGCCAGATGATCGCGGGCGCCGATGCCGACGTGATCGTCGTCGGGCTGGTGGGAGAGCGGAGCCGCGAAGTCTCCGACTTCCTCGCCACGAAGCTGTCTGGCGCGGTGCGCCAGAAGAGCGTCGTCGTCGCCGTCCCAGCCGATCACCCGCCCGTCCTGCGGCTGCGCGCCGCGATGCGGGCGACCGCGATCGCCGAATATTTCCGTGCGCAGGGCAAGCGCGTCCTGCTGCTGATCGACAGCCTGACCCGCGTCGCCCATGCGCAGCGCGAGATCGGCCTTTCGCTCGGCGAGCCGCCGACCATGAAGGGCTATCCCCCGTCGGCGCTCGGCCTGATTCCCCGGCTGATCGAACGCGCGGGCGTCGACGCCCACTCGGGCGGCTCGATCACCGCGCTCTACACCGTGCTGGCGGATGGCGACGACACCGACGATCCCATCGTGGATACCGCGCGGGCGATCGTCGACGGCCATATCATCCTCTCGCGCAGCCTCGCCGAGCAGGGCGTCTTTCCCGCGATCGACATGGGCAAGTCGCTCAGCCGCGTCATGAGCGACATCGTCTCGCCCGAACATCTGCGCGCCTCGCAGATCTTCCGCCGCCTCTGGGCGGTCTATGAAGAGAATCGCGACCTCATCCTGATGGGTGCCTATCGCCAGGGCAGCGATCCGATCGTCGACATCGCGATCGCGCGGCATGACGACATTCTCGGCTTCATCAGCCAGGGCCAGAAAGAGCGCGTGGACTATGCACAGTCGGCCCAGGCCCTGATTGAGGCGTTCGGCGGATGAAGTCGCTCGTCGCAAAACGCGCCAGGATCACGCGGGTCAGGAGCGTGCAGCACCTGTTGGCGGCCTCGGCCGCCGCGCAGGCGGAGGCGCAGCTCGACACGCTCGAGAGCAACCAGGCGAAGCTCGCCATGCTGCGCGACAGCCTGTCCGTTCCGGCGGGAACGACGACCGGTGCCGTGCTCCAGAACCGCGGCCAGCTCGCCCAGCGCCTCGATTCCGCGCGCAGCGGCCTCGCCGATGCGATCGTAGCCGCAAAGGCGCAGGTCGAAGCAAAGGGCGCCGAGCGCCTGGAGGCCCGCCAGCGCCAGGAAAGCGCGGCAAAGCTCGACCAGCGGGCTGCCCAAGCCCTTGCCGAATGGACCGAAGCCCGCCTGTCGGCGTCTTTCCGTCCCCGTTTTACCCGATCATCCGAGCAGAAGGATAATTGACATGGCGGTAGCCGCGCTCTCGAATGCAGCGCTTGCCCTGACGGGAAATGTCTCGCCACAGCCGGCAAGCCCCCCGCCAGCCGCAGGGTCTTCTCCGGAATCGGCCCAGAATTTCGCGAAGCTCGTGTCACGTCAGTCCGAACAGAAAAATGCTTCGGACGGCGAGCAGGCGCAGCCGGACACCAAGCTTCCCGCCGATACCACGGTCGCGTCAACCGACGAACCGACGGCGTCGACCGATAGCGACCTGTCGGCCGATAGCGAAACGGGCGAAAAGCCCGACACGCTCCTCGCCGATATCGAAGCGATGGTTGCCGCAGCCGCGCAACTGGGCACCGGCCAGCCGATCATACCCGTCCTCGTGGCGCAGCCCGTCCCGACCACGCCGGTGACCGATGCGACCGCCACCTCGGCGGTGATCGATCAGGCCGCGATCATCGGGACCGGCACCGTGACCGAGAACCAAGGGACGGAGACGGGAACCCCGGGAACGACCAGGACGCAGACGGGCCTTCCTGGCTTCGGCGCGATCCTTCCCACATCGACCGGTCCGTCGGGGCCGGTCCAGACCAGCAGCCAGCGCGCGCCTGAGGCAGTGAGCACCGTCGAGACGGCCGAGCCCGTCGCCGTTCTGCCGGCGGCACCCGCTACCGCACCGACCGGGAGCTCCGCTGCGCAACAGCAGGCCACGCCGGAGCTCACCCATATCGCCAGCCTGATCGCATCGCTGCGCCAGGCCTTCGCCCCGGCTACCCAGACCCCGGCGGGCAGCACGCTCAAGAGCGACGCGGGCGCCGCCCCGATCGTCTCCATGCCCCAGGCGGTGCCGACGACGGTCGTCGAGGCCGCCGCCGCAACCGTGGCGCCGCTTGTCACCGCCCCCTCGCCCGTCGCCACCGAAGCCGAGGGCGAAGACGGCAAGAGCATCGACCCGACCATTACCGGCAGCAGCGAGCTCGTCGACGCCCCGGTCGTTCCCACCACCAGCGCGGCGAAGAAGGAGGTGGCAGAGGCCGTCCTGCCCACGCGGCTTGCCCCGCAGGTCGCGGGCGACGAACCGACGTCAGGCCTGTCGACCGATGATGGCGCCCCCGTCCTCGTCGACGATGCTCCGGCGTCTGCCACGACAGATACGACCGCGCAGTTGATCGAGCCGACGGCCGCCGACACCAGCGGTGCGTCGACGGTTTCTGTGCCGGTGCCCACGCCCGCCGCACCGACGAGCAGCACGGCCACAGATTCCGGCGCGGTTCAGGCCGACGCGGCCGTTGCCGACGCCAACGCATCGCAGCAGCAGACCATCGACCGCCATCTCGACCTTGCCCGCGATACCCAGTGGCTCGATCGCCTCGCCCGTGACATCAGCCGCGCCGCCGACCATCAGGGCCATCTCAAATTCCAGCTGAACCCCGAGCATCTGGGGGCCCTTACCGTCGAGATCGTCAACAGCGCGGCCGGCACCGCCATTCGCATGAGCGCCGACACGGACCAGGCGCGCCAGATCATCGCCGACGCGCAGCCTCGACTGATCGCGGAGGTGCGCGCCCAGGGCCTGCGCGTCGCGGAATCGCATGTCGACCTGAACAACCAGCAGGGCGGCAGCAGCGGGACGGGATCGACCGGTGCCCAGGCACAGCAAGGCCAGCAGGGGCAATCCCGGCAGCCGTCAGAAGATAATAAACCTTTTTCACCTAATCAGTCTGCCGTTCGCGACGATGCCGCCGATTCGGCGGACCGTGACGACCGCGACCTGTACGCATGATCGATGGGATTTGACCGATGAGCAGTGCCGCCGCCGCTCCTGCGCCTGACGCCCCCGCCCCCAAGAAGAAGGGGAAGATGAAGGGCATCCTCGTGATGCTCGTCGTCGCCCTGCTGTTCGCCGGCATCGGCGTCGGCGCGGGGCTCTACGCTGCCGGCTCCGGCTTGGTCGGCGGAAAGCACAAGGAAGAGGAGGTGCCGGAGGATCCGAACGCGCCCAAGCTCGTCAAGAAGGAAGGCGCGGAAGACGGCCATGGGGCCGAGAAGCAGACGCTTCCGGTCGGCCTGGAGACCGACAAGTCTCCCGATCCGACCAAGTACAAGGCATCCTATTACGCGTTCGAACAGCCGTTCACCGCCAATCTGCGCGATTCCGACGGCTTTGCCCAGATCGGTCTGGGCGTATCCACCTTCTACGACCAGAAGGTCCTCGACAACCTGAAGGACAATGACATGCCGATCCGGTCGGCAATCCTGATGGTGCTGTCGCAGCAGGACAGCTTCTCGATCGCCACCCCGGACGGCAAGCTGAAGCTGCAGAAGGAACTGAAAGACGCGGTCAACACCGTCCTCAAGCAGCGGACTGGCTTCGGCGGCATCGACAACGTCTACTTCACCAGCCTAGTCGTCCAGTAAAAGCCGGGGTGCCGGGGGCTGGGGCTCCCACTTCCCCGATGGCGGGGTTGGTCTTTCGGCGATCGTCGCTAAATGGTCGACATGACCGAGAAAAACCGCCGCCGTTTCTTGCGGGATGCTGCCCTCACCGGATCGGCCGCTGCGTTCGCGCAATGGTTCCCGGCCTGGGCTGCAGCGCCGTCCCCGCAGGGACAGGCCGTTCTGCACGGGCCTGATATCGCGCTGACCATCGATCACCTGACGATGACGGTCGATGGCCGGACCACCCACGCGGTCGGCGTCAACGGCACCGCCCCCGGCCCTTTGATCCGTCTTCGCGAAGGAGAGACCGCACGCATCTCGGTTACGAACAGGTTGCACGAGGATAGCTCGATCCACTGGCACGGCATCCTCCTGCCCTTCCAGATGGACGGCGTTCCGGGGATCAGCTTTCCAGGCATCCGGCCCGGCGAAACCTTCGTCTACGAATTCCCGGTGCTGCAGAACGGTACTTACTGGTATCACAGCCACAGCAACCTGCAGGAGCAGATGGGCCATTATGGTCCGCTGGTCGTCGACCCTGCCGATGGAGCGGCGCCCAGCCATGACCGCGACCATGTGATCCTGCTGTCCGACCACGCCCGACTGCACCCCCACGAGATATTCCGCCGCCTGAAGGTCGATCCCGGCGGGTTCAACCGGCAGCGCCAGACACTTGCCGGGCTGCTGTCGGGCAGGGACCAGCCGCAGAAGGACCGTCTCGAATGGGCGGCGATGCGGATGGATCCGACCGACGTCTCGGACGCTACCGGCAATATCTACACCTATCTGGTCAACGGCCATGGGCCAGCGGACAATTGGACCGCCCTGTTCCAGCCTGGCGAACGGGTGCGGCTCCGCGTCATCAACGCCTCGGCGATGACCAATTTCAACGTCCGCATTCCCGGCCTGTCGCTGGAGATCGTCGCGGCGGACGGGCTGCCCGTGCGTCCGGTGACGGTCGACGAGTTCCAGATCGCTGTCGCAGAGACCTACGACGTCATCGTCCGCCCCGGCGATGGTGCCTATTCTCTCGTCGGCGAAGCGATCGACCGGTCGGGCATGGCCCGGGCGACGCTGGCCCCGCGCATGGGCATGACCGCCCCCGTCCCTCCCCTGCGTCGCCGTCCGATCGTCACCATGCGCGATATGGGCATGGACATGGGCGGCATGGACCATGGCGCGCATGACATGGACATGAGCATGCGCAACGGCGCCAATGCCCCGCAGGTCAGGCTGGGGCCGGGCGTGCAGACCATCTCTCCCATGCCGGTCGACCGGACCGCCGAACCGCCCCAGGGGCTGGACGATGTCGGGCATCGCGTTCTCGTCTACCGCGACCTCGTCGCCGCCGAGCGCAACCCTGACACGCGCGCGCCGTCACGCAGCCTGGAACTCCACCTGACCGGCAATATGGAACGCTATATGTGGTCGTTCGACGGGGTGAAGATGAGCGACGTCAAGGCGCCGATCCCCTTCACCAAGGGCGAGCGCGTGCGCGTCACGCTCGTCAACGACACGATGATGAACCACCCGATCCACCTGCACGGCCATTACTTCGAGCTGGTGACGGGTCATGGCGACCACGCGCCGCGCAAGCATACGGTCAACGTCGCGCCGGGAGGCAAGGTGACCTTCGACCTCACTGCCGATGCCGAAGGCGACTGGGCCTTTCACTGCCACATGCTCTATCACATGCATGCGGGCATGTTCGAGATCGTCACGGTGCGACCGGCATGAAGCGCTTGATCCTCGCCGGCCTGCTTCTCGCCGGCTCCGCCCAGGCGCAGAACACGGCCCCGACCGATCCGCATGCGGGCCACAGCATGCCGGCGGCCGACCCTCATGCCGGCCATTCGATGCCAGCGGCCGATCCCCATTCAGGGCATGGCATGCCCATGGACGACCCCCACGCCGGGCACGGCGCGGCAATGGCCAATCCGCATGCGGGGCACGAAATGCCTGCGGCCGATCCGCACGCCGGGCATCAGATGCCTGCTGACCCCCATGCCGCACACAGCATGCCGGCATCCGATCTCCATGCGGACCACGGCACTCGGCCCGGCACGGTCGAGGTCGGCAACGCTCCAGCGCCGCCACCGCCTACCGACCGCGCGGCGGACCGTTTCTTCCCGCCCGCGACGATGGCCGCCGCGCGCGAGGCACTCGTCCGCGAACATGGCGGCATGACCGTCAGCCAGTTGATGATCGATATCGCCGAAGCCCGTCCCGGCAAGGGTGCCGATAGCTATGCCTGGAACGGCGAAGCCTGGATCGGCGGCGACATCGATCGACTGGCGATCAAGAGCGAGGGCGAAGGCAGCGAACGGCTCGGCCAGGCGGAGGTTCAGGCGCTGTGGAGCCACGCGCTCGATGCCTATTGGAACCTGCAGCTGGGCGTCCGGCAGGACATCCGCCCGCGCCCGGGGCGCAGCTATGCCGTTGTCGGCTTCGAAGGGCTCGCGCCCTATTGGTTCGAAGTCGACGCCAATCTCTTCCTGTCGAACAAGGGCGACCTGTCCGCGCGGATCGAGGCCTATTACGACCAGCGGCTGACCCAGCGGCTGATCCTGCAGCCGCGCATCGAGATCGAATATGCCTTCACCGCCGACCAGCGCATCGGGGTGGGCAGCGGGCTCGGGACGACCGAAGCCGGGCTTCGGTTGCGCTACGAGTTCAGCCGGCGTTTCGCCCCCTATGTCGGCATCGTCCACGAGCGGCGCTTCGGCGAGACCGGGCGGCTCGCGGTCGCCATGGGCGATTCCCGCCGCGAGACGCGGGCAGTCCTGGGGGTCAGGGCCTGGTTCTGACGACCGGCAGGACGCTCGCGAGCAAATGAAAAAGGCCACCCCGCACCGTTCGCGGGATGGCCTTTTTCCTGTCGCAAGGATGGGATCGATCAGATGTGGATCGGCTTGCCCGTCACCGCCATCGCGGCTTCCTTCAACGCTTCCGAATGGGTCGGATGCGCGTGGCAGGTATAGGCGATGTCCTCGCTCGTGGCGCCGAACTCCATCGCCTGCGCGGCCTGCGCGATCATCGTGCCGCCGACCGAAGCGATGATGTGGACGCCCAGCACCTTGTCGGTCTTGGCATCTGCGATCACCTTCACGAAGCCGTCCGGCTCATGATTGGTCTTGGCGCGCGAATTGGCGAGCATCGGGAATTTGCCGACCTTGATCTCGCCCCGCGCCTTCGCCTCTTCCTCGGTCAGGCCGACGCCGGCAAATTCGGGCATCGTGTAGACCACGCCCGGGATGACGTCGTGATTCACGATACCGGTCAGACCGGCGATGTTCTCGGCCACGGCGATACCCTCGTCCTCGGCCTTGTGGGCGAGCATCGGGCCAGGAACGACGTCGCCGATCGCCCAGATGCCGGGCACGCCGGTCCCGAACTCATGGTCGATCTCGATCTGCCCGCGCTTGTTGGTGGTCAGGCCGACACGCTCCAGCGCAAGGCCTTCGGTGTTCGGACGCCGCCCGATCGACACCAGCACGACATCGGCCTCGAGCGTCTCGGCTGCCCCGCCGGCTGCCGGCTCGACCGTCACGGTCGCCTTGTCGCCGCTCACGGCAACGCCGGTCACCTTGGTGGAAAGCTTGAACTCCATGCCCTGCTTCTTGAAGATCTTCGCGGCTTCCTTGCGGATATCGCCGTCCATGCCGGGCAGCAGCTGATCGAGATATTCGACCACGGTGACCTTCGCGCCCAAGCGCTTCCAGACCGACCCGAGTTCGAGCCCGATCACGCCGCCGCCGATCACGACCATATGGTCGGGAACCTTGGACAGCTCGAGTGCGCCGGTGGAGGACACCACGATCTTCTCGTCGATCTCCACGCCCGGCAGCGGCGTGACGCTGGAGCCGGTCGCGATCACGATATTCTTTGCACGATAGGTCTTGCCGGCGATCTCGACGCTGTCCTTGCTCGCAAAGGACGCCCGGCCCTTCAGCCATTCGACCTTGTTCTTCTTGAACAGATATTCGATGCCGCCGGTAAGGCTCTTCACGGCATCGCGGCGCTGGGCGTGCATCGTGTCGAGATCGAGTTCGACTTGGGTCTTGATGCCGAGCTTGGCCAGCTTGCCGCTCGCCGCTTCCTCATACAGCTCGGAGGCGTGCAGCATCGCCTTCGACGGGATGCACCCGACGTTGAGGCAGGTGCCGCCGAGCGTCTCGCGGCTTTCCGCGCAGGCCGTCTTGAGGCCGAGCTGGGCCGCACGGATCGCCGCCACATAGCCGCCGGGGCCGGCGCCAATGACGATCACGTCGAAATCATAATCGGACATGGTATCTTCCTTCTCCGTCGCGCACGCCCCGCTCCCGCCCACCGGACAGAACGAGGCCCCGGCCTTTCGGCCGGGGCGACGATGACGCTTAGAGGTCGATCAGCAGACGAGTCGGATCCTCGATCGCGTTCTTGAGCGCAACGAGGAAGGTGACCGCTTCGCGACCGTCGATCAGGCGATGGTCATAGCTGAGCGCGAGATACATCATCGGGCGCGCGACGATCTGGCCGTCGCGGACGACCGGGCGATCCTCGATCCGGTGCAGGCCGAGCACGCCCGACTGCGGCGGGTTGATGATCGGGGTCGACATCAGCGAACCGAAGACACCACCGTTCGAGATGGTGAAGGTACCACCCTTCATTTCCTCGAGCTTCAGCGTGCCAGCCTTGGCGCGGGTGCCGAAGTCGCCGATCGTCTTTTCGATCTCGGCCACCGACAGGGTCTGTGCGTCGCGGATCACCGGAACGACCAGGCCGTTCGGCGCCGACACGGCGACCGAGACGTCGACATAGTCGCGATAGACGATTTCGTCGCCCTCGATCGAAGCGTTGACCGCGGGAACGTCGCGCAGCGCCATACAGGCGGCCTTCACGAAAAAGCCCATGAAGCCCAGGCGGACGCCATGCTTCTTCTCGAACAGATCCTTATACTTGGCGCGCGCCTCGATCACCGCCGTCATGTCGACGTCGTTGAAGGTGGTCAGCATCGCCGCGGTGTTCTGCGCTTCCTTCAAGCGGCTCGCGACCGTCTGGCGGAGGCGCGTCATGCGGACGCGTTCTTCCTTGCGGCCACCGCCCGAAGCGGCCGGAACAGCCGCGACGGGTGCGGTTGCCGGAGCGACAGGCGCCGGCTTGGGCTGGGTCTTCGCGGCGGCGACGACGTCGTCCTTGGTCAGGCGACCGTCCTTACCGGTGCCTTTGATCTTGGTCGGGTCGACGCCATATTCGAGCACGGCGCGGCGGACGGATGGCGACAGCGTCACCGGATCGCCCGATTCCTCATCGGCGGGGGCAGCCGCAGGCTCGGCCGGGGCAGCAGCTTCGGCCTTGCCGACCGCCGTTTGATCCTCGACCGCCGGGGTCGCGGCGGTCGCGGCACTGGCGCCTTCCTCGATCCGCGCGATGACCGCACCCACATTGACCGTATCACCCTCGGCGACGACCAGCTCGCCCATCACGCCGGCAACCGGCGAAGGGACCTCGACCGCGACCTTGTCGGTCTCGAGGCTTGCAATCGGTTCGTCGGCCTTCACCGCCTCGCCCGGCTTCTTGAGCCACTGGCCCAGCGTCGCCTCGGTGATCGATTCACCGAGCGTCGGAACAACCACATCGGTAGCCATCTTACTTACCCTTCGATTCGTGGCCGAGCGCGTCGGCGATCAGTGCCGCCTGCTGGACGGCATGGTTGCGGGCGAGGCCGGTCGCCGTCGCAGCGGCAGCCTTGCGGCCCGCATAGACGGGACGCTTCGGTACGCCCCCATTTTCGATGAGAACCTTCTCGATATAATGCTCGACGAAGGTCCAGGCGCCCTGGTTCTTCGGCTCTTCCTGTGCCCACACCACGGTTTCGAGGTTGGGCATCCGGCTGAAGAAGCTGATCAGCGCATCCGCCGGGAACGGATAGAGCTGCTCGAGGCGCAGGATCATCGTATTCTTGTCGCCCGCTGCATCGCGCGCCTCGGCCAGCTCATAATAGAGCTTGCCCGACACCAGCACGACCCGACGCACGTCGGCATCCGCCGGCGGGTTGGTGTCGCGCAGGACGCGCTGGAAGCGGCTCTCGCCCATCATTTCCTCAGCCGTCGACACTGCCGACTTGTGGCGGAGCAGCGACTTGGGCGTCATGATGATCAGCGGCTTGCGGAACTTGCGGACCATCTGCCGGCGCAGGATGTGAAAATAATTGGCCGGCGTGGTGCAGTTGGCGACCTGCATATTGTCTTCAGCGCACAGCTGCAGATAGCGCTCGAGACGTGCGGAGCTGTGCTCCGGCCCCTGCCCTTCATAACCATGCGGCAGCAGCATCACGAGGCCGTTCACGCGCAGCCACTTCGCCTCGCCGGACGAGATGAACTGATCGATGATGACCTGTGCGCCATTGGCGAAGTCGCCGAACTGCGCTTCCCACATGACCAGCGTGTTCGGC